>NZ_JCBCUY010000016.1:0-129064 GCF_059862705.1 Pseudomonas sp. MF08817 | reverse complement strand
AAGCGTTTCGACTTCAAATGTCCTATCGAGGTCATAGGCGAGGTGATGCAAGCAGCCATGGCTATGCGGCATGATGCTCCGGCTTCAATTCAATAACCGTGTTGCACTCAGCTCCTGCAACCGCCCAGCGACTCATTGCTGATCCATGGCAGGGTATTAAGGCAGTTGATGTCTTGTACCCCGTAACGTTCGAGGAACTGGGGGCTGGCGACCAAGTAGTTTTCAAAGTCTGCAATCTTGCGGCACTTGAACGACGAATCTTCCAGCGGCCCGAGGCAGATGGCCAGGTCATGCCTGCCGCTGGCCAGGTTGGCCAGGGGGTAGCCGACGTCGTGGACGATCTTCAAGTGAGGGTGAAGCCTGGAGAACTCAGCGATGGCGGGAACGATAAAGCGTGAGCCGTACTCGCGGGGCGAAACGATGCGCAATATGCCACACACTTGCCCGGTACTTTCCTTGAGTGTTTGCAGCGAGCAATCGATGCGCTGCTTTATATCCATGAAGTCATCATAGAAACGCTGGCCGGCTTCGGTGAGTGCCAATGACCGGGTGGTTCTGTTAATCAAGGTCGTGCCCAAGGAAAGTTCAAGTTCCTTGATGTGCACACTGACCATGCTGGTACTGATGTTGAGTTGCACTGCCGCGTGGGAAAACGACTTGAATTGAGCAACTTTTAGGTAAGCAAGAACCCGGTTGTAGTTAAAGTCCATTGTCGTTCCAGTCCCTGGATCGTTGAGCTTAAACAGTTGGCGAGGGTGTTATGCGGTGTGCCGCACAATACACAGCGAGTCCGGGTCTGGCAATTATTGGATAAGCCGATGTTTAGTGGGGCGGGCAGAATTCAGATATGACAAGGTATTTGACCGATATGCCATTGCAATAATGGCTTATGGCTATTTGATTTGGCCGGGAGGGTGCCGGTTCAGGCTTGCGGCTCTTCTTGCACTTCGATGGGTTGGGCCGGTACTTCGATGCCCCAATCCCCATGCAAGTACCAGTCTTCGCCGATCATTTCCGCCGGGTGCATGGTGCGGTCGGCGCCGTTGCCGCAGGCCAGGTCGGTGGTGGCACAGTAGCGGTCGCAGCCCCAGCAGATCCGCTCGGGGTGCTTGGGGTGCAGGGGGAAAGGCTTGGCCATGAAGGGCACCCAAAGGCAAGGGGAGTGCCTGAGGCTAACGCCCTCCGGCAGGGGCGCCCTTGACGTTGGTCAAGAAGGGCGCTTTCAGGGCTGTTGCAGGCTCGGCAACACCGCCCGGCCTTGGGCAGACAGCAGCGGCGCAAGCTGTGCCCAGGGGATGGCCACTTCCACGTCGCAGCCATCGCCGCTGGGGTGGTTGGCCAGCTTCAGGCCCTGGGTGTCGAAGCTCAGGTCGTAGGTGCCATAGCTGGCGGCGCCGGGGCAGTCGGCGTCGGGTGGGGTTTGGGCCTCAATCAATTGCGCGAATTTTTGCGGCATCGTGCTGTGGCCGGCGTAGGGGCTGTACCAGTCGAAGCGCCCGCCGACCCAGGTCCAGGGGTCGACTTTTTCCCCGGTGGCCAGGTTCCAGGTGTGCAGGCCCCAACTGATGCCGCCCGCGCCGGTGCCGGTCTGCCAGCGGTAAAAGTTGACGGTGATCCACTGCGACGACCAGGAGTGGGGCAGCACGCTGATTTCGCTGGTGTACACGGCGCCGCGCTGGCCCAGGGATTCGCGGCGCTCGGCGTTGAATTGGGCGAGGCTCTCGGCGTTGTAGGCCAGGGCCAGCAGTTGTTGGTTGATGCGCTGGATGCCCGGGGTGTCGCCGTCGAGGCGCAGCAACGGATGGCCGTTTTGCGTGCGCACTTGGTAGCCGTGGCCGCGGTAGTCCTTTTTCTCCACCTGCACGCTGGGCTTGGCGGTTTCCAGCGCCAGGGCGTAGGCGTCGCTGGCGCAATCGTCGGCGGCGCGGGTGTGGGGCACGCGGCTCAGGGCCAGGGGCAGGGTTTTGCTGCGGTCGGGGGCGTGCCATTGGCCGCTCAGGCGTTCGCCGTCGGGGCTGTCGAGTTGCCATTGGCCGGTGTTTTCGGCCTCTTGCCACTGGCCGCTGTCGGCTTGCACGGTCAACTGGATCGGCGTGAGGAAGCGCTGGTAGTAGTAACTGGCGTTGTTCTCGGGCGTGGCGTTGAAGCACACGGTGATCGGGTTTTTGCCCAATGTGCCTTGCCACACCCCGGCCAGCGGGTGGGCGGCGGCCAGGAGCGGGGCGCCTGCGAGGCAGGCGGCTAGCAGCGGTTTGAACATGGGGCGGGGCTTCCGGTGGTCGGGGGCGGTGGCCAGGGCGGTGAGCCTATCACCGGCCCTGGCGCGGGGGCAGCGGTCAGTCGTGGCTTTCGTAGAGCGAGGAGAAGCGGCCCATGGCGGCGACCACGGTTTGCGCACCGACGTGGATCTGGCTGATGACCTCGCCGGCGTGGGCGGTCAGGCGTGCGCCTTCTTCGGCCTTGGTGCGGCTTTCCTGCATCTGGTTGACGGCGTCTTCGGCCAGGCGACTGTTGTGCTCCACCACCGTGACGATCTCGGCGGTGGCCTTGGCGGTGCGTGAGGCGAGGTTGCGCACCTCGTCGGCGACGATGGCAAAGCCGCGGCCCTGGTCGCCAGCGCGGGCGGCCTCGATGGCGGCGTTGAGCGCCAGCAGGTTGGTCTGCTCGGCAATGTCCTTGATGCCGGTGACGATCGCCTTGATGTTCGACGACTGCTGGTTGAGGTCGGTGAACAGCGCCGAGGCGCCGCGCAGGTCGCTGGCGATGGAGTCGACGATGGCCGCGGCATCCTTGATGACGGCGATGCCGTTCTGGGTGGCCACATCGGTTTGCTGCGAGGTTTTGTAGGCCAGTTGCGCGGCCTCGGTTTCCCGGGCCTTCTGCTCCACCTGGCGGGTGTCGTCGGTGGCCAGCTTGATAACGCCGTAGAGCTTGCCCTGGGCGTCGAACAACGGGTTATAGGTGGCATTCAGCCAGACGTCGTGGCCGGCCTTGTTGACCCGCTGGAACAACCCGGCGCAATGCTTGCCAGCGTGCAACGCGTCCCAGAACTGCTGGTATTCCACGGTCTTGGTATAGGCCTGGCGGCAAAACAGGCTGTGGTGACGGCCCTGAACTTCGCCCAGGGTATAACCGGTGGCCGCCAGAAAGTTGGCATTGGCAGTAATCACATTACCGTTTAAATCAAATTCAATAACCGCCATGGAACGGTGCAGCGCTTCTATCAGGCTACGGTTGGCACTTTCCTTTAATACTGGGGCAGTAATGTCCGTGGCGATTTTCAGCACTTTTACAACGTGGCCCAGTTGATCTTTTATTGGGATATAACTGGCTTCCAACCACACATCGGAACCGTTTTTATGCACCCGTTTAAAGCGGTCACTCAGGGTCTCGCCCTCGGCCAAGCGCCGCCAGAACGTGGCGTAGGCGGGGCTGGCCACGTAGTCGGCGGGGCACAGGACGCGGTGATGGCGGCCGCGCAGGTCCTCCAGTGCATAACCCAATACGCCGAGAAAAATCGGGTTGGCATCGATAATCTCGCCTTGGGGGCTGAGCTCCACCACCGCCATGCGCGACTTGACCGCCTCCAACGCACTTTGCATGTCACTGTACATATGATGAACGTCGGCAATTTGCCGAGCACAAGCAGACTTCAGAACAAACATGATTAACCGCATAAGTCATAGAGTGAGCGAACCCGCGCGCGATATTTTTTTATTCGTCTCGCAGGGTAAAGCACGCAAATACGCCACGGTAATGGCTTTTTAATATCTGCATCTTAGCGCTGTCTGGGAAGTTATGCGGGAGTATTTGTTGGCCGGCTAAAAACAGTCGCGCCCGCGGGGTGCGGGCGCGTGAGGGCCAGGGCGTTAGAAATCCCGGCGGGTGGCTGCGCAGATGATCGAACGCCAGGTACTGGGCGCTCGGGTACAGCCGACCACCCGTCCCAGCATCCGCACCAACGCCCCGCGCTGGCCGATAAACAGCGCGCTGAGTTCGTGCTGGCCATCTCCCGTGCTCATCGCCGTGACCGCTTCAGCCCTGTGCCTGTGAGTGGGGAGGCATTCTAATGAGAGCTTTTATCATCTACAGGGCACTGCGGGTTTAGTGGCGAGGGGGAGGGTTTTGTGGTTGAGGAACCTGTGTTTTCAAGACGACGATGCCGTAAGTGCTGGTGAGCGTTTCTACTCTGAGGGTGCCTGTTTCCGACGGCGCTCGCACCGCAGCGCTGGGGCTGGATATCAAAGTGGTACTGATTGACGGCGTTGAACTGGCGCAACTGATGGTGGAGAACAACCAGGGCGTGAGCGTTAAACAGGTGTACGAAGTGAAACAGCTCGACAGTGATTACTTCGCGCAGAAGTGATGTGCCGTGCTGCTGTTTGCCTACGCCGTAAAACTGGCAGGTTTCGATGAGCGCTAAGTGCCTGATTATATGGTTTGTTTATTTTTGTTGAGGAAATTAAAGAATCGTATGTAAGTAACTTCTTTAAATGACTTTATTGTTGGGTTTCTATGAAAGTTTCCGCGCGCGCGTATTTCCGATGAGCGTACTTAAGGAGTTAAACTGGCGGCCTGAGTTTATCGTTCCTCGGCAAGGCCAGAACCCATCAACCACCTGCGGGCATTAACGGGTGTTGGTCGGAGCAGCACTGATAAGGTAGTGCTCTCCTTGGAAAACCGTTCAGGGTGCTCTGCGTATGCTTCCGATTTGTTACCCTGCGGTTCTTCCTGTTTTCACAGCCGTATGGAAAACTGTGCGCTCTGCGCCTCTCACTTTTTGTCTGTTTTGTTGGGACTGCCGATGGACATCATGGATACCAAGCAAGAAAACCTCCTCGAAAAATTACTCAGGCTGGCGACAGATGAACCGGCCCATCGACCTGACTTTTTCAGGGCTCTGTTGAATTCCACTATCTACGTCGTTGGCACTGCCGGCACTGGCGAAGGTCAAGTTCACCTCGAGGCGAATAGCAACATCAGTATCGCGCAATGGCAAAAGCCTGACGGCTCTGTGGTTATCCCGTTTTTTTCTTCGCTGCAAGCACTACAAAGATGCATAGATAGCGAAGACTCCTACTTGGAGATCTCGGCCAGATCGTTTTTTGAAGTCACACTGGGCACCCCTCTTTTCCTCAATCCAAAGTCTCCCTGCGGGAAAGCGTTTTCCCCCCAGGAAGTACGCCTTCTGCTCTCCGGCGAGATTGGCCAAAAGCCGGTACCGCACACGGTCGAAACAGACACCCAAGTGCTGCTCGGACAGCCGTCGCAATATCCGTCGAAGATGGTCAACTCGCTCACACAATTGTTCGCCAAACATCGCAACGTAAAGCGTGCGTTCCTGGCGTTGATGCATGAACCATCGTCTGGTCAAAGTCCTCATCTGGTTATTGGTATTGAAGCGGATGGAGATATCGAACGGGTCATGCGCGAAGCCGGCACCGTTGCCGGGGATGCCGTTTCGGCTGGCGAACCCGTTGACCTCTGTCACGTTCTCGAAGGGGAACCAGGCCTTAGCGATTACTTCCTCAAGCAAACCGCACCCTTCTATGAACGAAAGCCGGCACGCGGGCTGAGTTCATTGTTTGGCTTTGGCAAAGAGTGATAGAGATCAACACCGTGCTAACTGCCGAGCATGCCTGTGAAGTCGTGCCTGGCCTGTTTGGCGGCGTCATGAGCGATGGAATCTTGGCCGTCGGCTGAACACAAGCGTCATCGCGCTGGCGCCGAGCATCCCGCAAGCCAGCCTCGGGATAAACGCTAAGAGCCAGGTGTTTTTCCTTTCCCAGAAAGCAGTACTTCAAGCGCCAGTAACGGCCTGCGTTGGGATGCACTTCCAGGTACAAGCTCTGTTCGTCATACAGCCGATAGGGCTTGTCCTGAGGCTTGGCGTTGCGGCAGTTGGTGTCTTTCAGGGGCATTGGGGGCACATCCTCTGCGAGCGAGCTGATGAGCGTTTTATGCCCCCATATATGCCCCCGTCAACCGTGGGATGCCCTGGGATCAGGTGGGAAAACGCGGGCAATAAAAAAGCCGTAAGGCTTTGATTTCTATAAGCTTTACGGCTTTTCTGGGTCTTCCTGGGGCCGGGGTAATCTGAACTTAGATCATAACTTCTTGATTTTTAATGATATTTACGGGTTGAGTTTTGTTGTGGAATACCATTTGGAATACCGTTTTCCTAAGCGTTACTTCGCTTGGGATTCGAACCTGCGACCGTCTCGGATGCTGGGTCTGAGCGCAGGGCGGTCATTGAACTAAGCCGAGGTATTCACCGTACTACAGTCATGGCTACGTATCTGGCTTTCGTCGGCATAGGTTTTGGCTATCTATGCCCTGCGTCAAGATCTTCGGTGCGATGTACGACAGGTCAAAGCTTTGCTATGTCGAATGACTTCACTCTGGAGCGAGCTTTACGAGCTGGCCTGGTGTGATTGCAAAAGCAGGGTGTCGATCATGGTGTAGACAGTCTCGCGACTGTCAGTCCACCTTCTGCGAGATAACGGCTAAGTTTAAATGTTAGAAAAGTCATGAAATTAGCACTCTGAGTTCCAGGGCTGGAAGTCATATGTACAGCGATGTTTCAATCGTGACTGTACGAGGAGTTACGACTCGTCTTTTAGCAGTTTCATTCGCTCAGGTATATATCTGTTTTGTTCGGCTTCCATTTTTAATAAAATGTCTAAAATTTTTGCACGGCTGAGTTCGTAAGTGTCGGAGAGTTTGTCAAGGCGTGCTATCGCTTTATCGGAGAGGATGAAGTTGTACTGCCCTTTTCCAGTCAGTTTTTTTCGATATTTTTGCTGGCGCCAGCTTATTTTAACTCTTTCTATGAACAAACTTTTTTGGTTGTGATCAAGGTTGGCGTGGTCGAAAAAAGTCAACAGGTTTTCGTGGTTTTCAATAGGTTGGTATACTGATAGCTTTATCGAAGTAAGCCCGTCCAATGGGATGTGTTTATTAATCAGCTTCCCTGCTAGTAAGCATTTTTGCTCATCATCTTCGAACCATTTAAACTGCTTGTCTCCTTTTTTGTGTTCGTTCCAGCTGGTTTCTAACTCATTTAAAAATGAACCTTTCTGTTTGATGTTGATAGTCCATGAGTCAATGCTTGCGATCAGTAAATCCTTTCCAGTTAATCCTGATGTTAATGGCGCTATGGAGTCACTAAAAGGCATGCGCTCTCTGAGCTTTGAGCTTAACCATTCAGCTTGCCGCTTTCCTTCATTCATCCATTCAAGACATTTTTCTGGAAGAAGCTGTTCGGTTTCTTTGTTTTTGATTATTTCGGAAAGGCCAGGGGTGCTGGATATGACGTGTGTCATCGTGGATCGCATTCCCGGCTGATTAACGTCTCCGGATAATTGAACGTTATTAGTTGTTAGCTGAAGCCATAGCCAAATGTCATGTCTGCGATTGTGGCTCGTATCATCAAGTATACGTGCTAGCCGGTCATTGAAATGTATCGCCATATCGCCTCCTAACTGTAGAGGTTCTATATAACATTTATTTAATTGTTAAAGAAGGGTCTTCTAATTTTTTAGGTTGTTTTCTAGAATGTCTCTAGTAGATGAAATTCTTGAGTGGCCATCATTTACTGGGGTTCAGCTAGATTTTCTACAAAAAAATACGTCGTTTGGTACCTCCATCCTGAAGGGGGGGTGAAGCATGAAGGGCGCGCTCTCCTCTTGGCGCTCACGGTCAGCTCGTCCGCCCAGACGTTCGATAATTCCTGAAATTGAGCTCAAGGAGTCCGGGTCTAGCTGTATTACTTTGTAGAGGGTTACGATGATGGCGGTTAACTTTTACCGCGCAGTCGACCCTCTGAACGAATAGAAAGAGTCTCATTCATGAAGTTTATTCGTCCTAAAAAGTCATCGAGTCGATCGGCCTGGTTCAATTAAGAGTTTATGAATTTATCTGTGGGCAGTCCGATGCCGCTGGGCGAGCGATGTGTAGATTGACTGGAAAGTGAGGTGCAGGAATGGATTGTAGGAAAAGTCAGGGGGGGTTATTAGCTAGAATTTTTTATTAAAGGCTTTGGTGGGTATGTCGGTGATGGCGCCAAACATGTCTGGTCTACTCATTCATGATGGTTTTTTATCGGAGTGCCTGCCTTCTTGATTTTGATGTTTGTGGAATGATTTCACTTGGCGTTTTAGTCGCGAGAAATCTCGGTAAGTCCTCGGTATTGGTAATATGCTTTTATGTGTATCATTAATGACTATAGGGCTAGTAATTGTTGCTGGTGTGTCCATGGAGGGGGCGTTAATTTGTGTGATTGCTTATTGTTGAGTTAATTGGTCTTCGGTGTTGGCTGTTGTCAGTGTATGGCGAGATGCGAACGGGGAGAGGATGGGGTGTAAGTAGTCGTAGGGCTATGCTTGTTTCAGATTTTCAGTAAAGTTGTACTAGGCGTGCTTATGGTATGAGCCCACATACTTGGAGCACCATCATGGCCCGACATCATCAAAACACTAATCTAACTCTCCATGCAGGATCTACTTACCTAGGCTTGGCTGTGCAGGAGGCTAAAGGCCCATTTATCAGTGAATACCTAAACCGCCTTCATCAAACGTTGGGACGGGCGCTTATCCAATACAGTCGTGTATTTGCATTTAGGGTTGATCTACGACTTCCTGCCCACACTCAGTTACCCGATTACACTTTTACCAATGAAGTGATTGAACGGTTCATCGAATCGTTCAAAGCCAAGATTAAGCATAACCGTAGTCAGGCTCGGAAATTGAACAAGCATGCCCATGACAGCAAGGTCCGCTACGTCTGGGCGCGGGAGCTGGGGCAGCATGGTAAGCCCCACTATCACCTGGCAATCTTGCTCAACCGAGATGCGTTTACGGCCTTGGGTAAATTCGAGGCTGGCAGGGACAACATGTTTAATCGCCTCGAAGGGGCTTGGGCCGGTGCGCTGGGGTTGCCAATAGAGGCTGTCAGCGGCTTGGTCGAGATTCCCACCAATCCGTTCTATTACCTTAATCGCGGTGAATCGGAAGGACAGGCTGCATTCTTTTACAGAGCGAGCTACCTCTGCAAGTCAGCGACGAAAGTCTTTGGTGATGGCAGTCATGGTTTTGGTTGCAGTAGGAGCTGAGCGCACCATATGGGGAGTGCATCCAATAAGTGAGAGTTCACCGTGCACTTGACTGCCCTGGTGTGAGCCAAGGGCAGCTTATCGGCTAGTGTCAGCCTAGGAGTAGCAGGTAACCCTGTTCGCATAATGACACGTTGCTATCACTGCTCGCGGCCGAATTATTTAAAAGGATGGTTTGGCTTGCTGAATCAGCCAGGCCGCGAGGTGACGCTCAAATAGGTACTTCTTCACCAGCACGCCAATCCTCTGAACGGATAAGAGGAGCCAGTTCATGAGGATCATTCGCCTGAAAGATGTCCAGCATTCCACCGGCCTAGGTCGGTCCACAATTTACAAGTACATCAGCGAGGGGAGCTTTCCAAAACCCGTGTCATTGGGCGACAGGGCTGTCGGCTGGGTTGAAAGTGAGGTGATGGGTTGGGTCATGGCCAGGATCGAGGCGCGGGATGTTCACGAGTCTCTCACGGCGTGATCAGCTAATTGACTGAGATTTCTTCAAGCCATGCGGTCGGCAGTTGCTGCTGACTGTGTGGCCCAAATCTTCCTTTTATTTCTAAAGCGTCAAATCTGAAATGTTGGACGAGACGGTTGAGCTCACTACCACATGAACCAAAAGCTACGAACTTGACTCACGCACTTTGGGGAGGCACCAGCAACGCTGCCGTTACCAAAATGGCAGTTAGCTGACTATGCAGACTATCTGGAGCAAGTGCTGCAGCGCTTTGATGTATTCGTCAGCAGTGCCGAGCTAAGCGTGTGGTGGACCAGTTGGTAACCTGTCTTGTCTGAATTTGTTGAGAACCTGCAAGCTGCGGCTGCTGTGTCGATCGCGACCCTGATCTTAGATTTAGTGGGTGGGAATAGCAGTTCGCCTGGTTCTGGATTTTTTGAGTCGCTATTGATGGCACGACGCAGTACATTTGCAGCACAAAAACTGCAGGACTGAGTCATGAAGCGTCCCAAGGACGAAACCCTGTCCATTCGTACCTCGAGTGACATCAAGCAACTGCTGCGAATTGCAGCGGACAGAGAGCGGCGCTCCATTGCCTCGATGATTGAGGTATTGATACTGAGATATGCTCAGGAACAGGGGCTGCAGGCAGAAACGCCGTCAGTGGAAGAGACGAAAAAAGGTAAGGGAAACGATGGAGCTCATTGACAATATTACAAGGCTGTTGGGTGACGACCTCAAAGCGACGCTAAAACCCGGTTCCCGCCTGAGTATCGCAGCGTCTTGTTTTTCGATGTATGCATTCGAAGCGCTGAAAGCTGAGCTGGAAAAACTCGACGAGCTGAACTTCATCTTCACCTCGCCGACGTTCGTTGCCAACGAGGTTGCCGACAAGGTCCGCAAAGAGCGAAAAGAGTTCCACATCCCGAAGCTGGATCGTGAGCGCAGCCTGTACGGCAGCGAGTTCGAGATTCAGTTGCGCAACAAGCTCACCCAGCGAGCGGTTGCCAAAGAGTGCGCAGATTGGATGCGGCGCAAGGCTACCTTCAAGTCCAACCGTAGCAAGGCCCCTATGCAGCAGTTCGCCTGCGTGCAATCTGCTGGAGCGGACACCTCTTACATGCCATTGCACGGTTTTACAGCCGTCGATCTTGGTTACCAGCAAGGCAATGCTGTCTCTAACCTCGTCAACAAAATGGACGAGCCAACCTTCACGGCAACTTACCTGAGTCTGTTCAATCAGATCTGGAGCGACCCGGAAAAACTGGAAGACGTCACCACGCAGATCTGTGATCACATTGCGGCTGTCTACCAGGAGAACTCGCCCGAGAGCGTCTATTTCCTAATGCTTTACAACATCTTTAACGAGTTCCTGGACGACATCGATGAGGACGTTTTACCCAACGAACGTACCGGCTACCAGGACACGCTCATCTGGAACAAGCTCTTCAACTACCAGAAGGATGCGGCCACCGGGATCATCAACAAGCTAGAAACCTATAGCGGCTGCATCCTGGCGGACAGCGTCGGCTTGGGGAAAACCTTCACAGCCCTAGCCGTCGTCAAGTATTACGAACTGCGCAACAAGTCGGTGCTGGTGCTCTGCCCCAAAAAACTGGCGGACAATTGGCTCAATTACAACCGTAACCTTAAGACGAACATCTTTGCTCGTGACCGATTCAGCTACGACGTGCTGTGCCATACCGACCTCACTCGCACGAGTGGCGAGTCGTTTGGCACTCCGCTCAACCGCATCAACTGGGGTAACTACAACCTCGTCGTCATCGATGAATCGCACAACTTCCGCAACAACGATGCTTTCAAGGACAAGGAAACCCGATACCAGAAGCTGATGAACAAAGTCATCAAGGAGGGTGTGAAAACCAAGGTGCTAATGCTTTCAGCGACCCCAGTGAACAACCGCTTCAATGATCTGCGCAACCAACTCGCTCTAGCCTACGAAGGCAACTCCGAAAACCTAAGCAAGAAGCTGAGAACTGGCAAAACTGTCGAGGAAATTTTCCGTGGTGCGCAGGCCAGTTTTAACGCTTGGTCAAAACTTCCGCCCGAGGAACGCACGGCGCGTGCCATTTTGGACTCGCTCGACTTCGATTTCTTCGAGTTGCTAGACAGCGTCACGATTGCACGCTCGCGTAAACACATTCAGACCTTCTACGACACCACGGATATCGGGCAATTCCCTGAACGGCGCAAGCCCTTGTCGTTCCGTAGCCCACTGGTTGTGGATGCTGAGCAGCGAACGGATGTAATGAGTTTCAACGAGATTTTCGAGCAGTTGTCTCTGCTCAAGCTCGCCGTGTATGCCCCCATCAGCTACATCTTGCCTAGCAGATTGGCGAAGTATGAAGAGATGTACGACACGCAGGTTGAAGGCGGTCGAGGCAAGCTACGTCAGGTTGACCGGGAAAAAAGCCTGGTAGCGCTGATGACAACGAACTTGCTGAAGCGCCTTGAAAGCTCTGTTTATGCATTCCGCAGCACACTTAATGCTTTGAAAGAAAACCACCAGCGCGTTCTCGGCCTGATTAAGGAGTTCGAGAGCCGGGGCGGTGTAACAGAGGTCGCCAGCCTTACAGAAGCCATGGGCTCAATTGACGCTGAAGAAGACGGTATTCCGTCGTTTCATGACTTAGAAATCGGCAACACAATTCGGATAAAGCTGGCAGATATGGATCTGCCTTCTTGGGAGCATGAACTCCAGGTTGACCTGGAAATCATCTCCGCTTTACTGATCTCGATGAGCAAAATCACGCCAGTCGAAGACGCCAAGTTGCAGCACCTGAAATCGCTAGTACTCGACAAGATTGCCAATCCCATTAATCCAGGTAATAAAAAAGTACTGATTTTCACGGCTTTCGCTGATACGGCCAATTACCTCTATGACAATCTGGCCACTGAGCTGCTCGCCAATCAGAACCTGCATACAGCGAAGGTCACTGGTAGTAGCGCGCCTCAGTCGACGCTAAAAAACACAGCTCAAAAGAAAAGCTACGACTTCCAAGAGCTGCTCACCCTCTTCTCGCCACGATCCAAAGAAAAGGCCATCGTGCTGCCCAACGAACTGGCAGAGATTGACTTGCTGATCGGCACCGACTGCATCTCCGAGGGCCAAAACCTGCAGGACTGCGACTACCTCATCAACTACGACATCCACTGGAACCCCGTGCGCATTATCCAGCGCTTCGGTCGAGTGGATCGCATTGGATCGCCCAACAGCAGCATCCAACTGGTCAATTACTGGCCCGACATCTCGCTCGACGAGTACATCAACCTCAAGGAGCGTGTCGAGAGCCGGATGATGATTGCCGACGTCACTGCCACGGGCGACGACAATGTGTTGAGCGCTCAAGCCAACGACGTGTCCTACCGCAAGGAGCAGTTGCGCCGCCTACAAGACGAAGTCATCGAGCTGGAAGACCTGAAAACGGGCGTTTCGATCACAGATCTGGGGCTCAATGACTTCCGCATGGACTTGCTCAATTACGTCAAAGCCAATGGTGAGTTGAACAACGTACCGAGCGGCATGCACGCCGCTGTGTCAGCTAAACCTGAGCTTGGCCTGCGTCCAGGGGTGATCTTTACACTGCGTAACCGCAACTCGAGCGTCAGCGTTAGCCATCATAATCGTCTGCACCCGTATTACCTCGTCTACATCAGTCGTGAGGGTGAGGTCATTCATGATCACACCGAGGTCAAACGCCTGCTCGATCTGGTGCGCAGTTGCTGCAAGGGCCAAGCGCAGCCCATTCCGGAGGCTTGCAGTTTGTTTAACAAGGAAACTGCTGACGGGCGGCAGATGCAGGTGTATTCCGACCTGCTTGGCAAGACCATTCGTTCGATGATCGAGGTGAAGGAAGAGAAGGATCTGGACAGCCTGTTCAGCAGCGGCAAAACCACTGCGCTGGTCAACACTATTGCCGGACTGGATGACTTCGAGCTCATCACCTTCTTGATAATTCAGGAGGCCGGATGAGTCATATATCTCCATGGGAGTCGAACGCCGCGTTCATCAGCTACCCGAAGCAGGCCGCTTTTGGCCGCAACCTGCCAAAGAATAAGATCTACGAACACAGTGGAGCCAACACACGACTGAAAGACTTGTTCGTTTACCAAGTGGAACAGATCGTCTGGCAATACAAGCTGGCTCCGGAAACGATCAACCTGCCCGCTAGACCCAATGTGCCGGAGCTTCAGATCTTCGCCATCCAGCTCAAGACGTCGGAGCTGAATTTGGATGTGTTGCGCTGCATAGATGGTGCGGTGCAGTTCCCCATCATCTTCGAGCTGAGCTTTGACGGCCGAACGCAGGTAGTCGCCGCGTTCAAGCGCCCGAACGAATCAGACGCGAGCCGTTGGGTGTTGAGCGACTACTTTGCGACGGCGTGGTTACCGAGCGATGTGGAGCGCGCAGTCATGCCATTGGCGCTCGACTTGGGTGGCTTGTACGAACAGTTGCTTCACCGTCTGATTCCAACACCTGCGCGCCAGCAAGAAGACCTTGTTGACTTGGTCGCTCGTGTCGAACAGGTTGCGGCGAAGCAGCGTGAGGTCGAGAAGGCCGCGAGCAAGCTTGCCAAAGAAAAGCAATTCAACCGCAAGGTAGAGATCAACGCGCTCTTGCGAAAGCTAAGAAACGAACTTGAACAGTTGACCGGTAGGGATAGCGCATGACGCAGAGCCTGAATGACGAATCGAAGAGACACATCGAGCAGGTCGCGGGCGAGGCGTTAGCGCAACTCGAAAGCATCGCCGAGGCCTCCAAGAGCAAGCTTCTTGATGGACGAACACTGGGATCCGATGCCCTGGCAAGCATCAATACGATGACGTCCAGTTCGGCTATCCAAAGACTGGATCAGATCAGCCAGGCGAACCGTGAAAGCTACCGGGTATTGGTGGCAGAGCCCGCCATTGCTCGCGTTGTGGTCGTTGATGAAGAGGGCGAAGAGAAAACCTACTACATCTGCCGCACTACGCCGGTATCGGGTTTTCCCAACTTGGCCAGCTACCGGGCTCCTGTTGGACGATTGGCCTCATTGGCGATTGGTGCAGAGTTCACGCTTCCCAATGGAACCGTTGTTGAGGTTCTTGAGCGAGCTCAGCTCCGGCCAAGTGCACTCGCCGATGGGTGGGACTCTCGTGACACCGTGGTTGAAGCCGAGCATTTCGGGCCGTTCACCATCGAGTCGCTGCGAGCTCTGCTGACTGAGGTTGCCGGGGAAGAAGTCACAGAAGATATCCTGGGCCAATTGCTGGCTGAGGAGACCGTCAACGCCAACATCATCGACGGCGTTCGCCGCAGCGTTATCACCAAGATGGGGTTGCGGGATCAGCCCGTACTCGATCAATACCAGGACGAGATTTTCCGTCTTCCTCTCGACAAGCGTCTGCTAATCTTGGGTCCACCCGGTACCGGCAAAACGACGACCCTGATCCGGCGCCTCGGCCAAAAGCTTGATACCGCTTTTTTAGAAGAAGGCGAGCAACGCCTGGTTGAGACGGTTGCTACAGCGCAAGGCGTTGCGCATTCCAACAGCTGGCTGATGTTCACGCCTACCGAACTGCTCAAGCAGTACCTCAAAGAAGCTTTTGCCCGAGAAGGCGTTCCTGCCTCAGATCTGCGCATCAGAACTTGGCAGGACTATCGGCGCGAGCTGGCCAGAAACGCTTTTGGCGTTCTCAGAACTGCTTCTGGCGGCGGCACCTTCGTCCTGAAAGAGAGCTTGCCAAACCTTAGCGAGGCTGCACTTGACCGGCCCATTCAATGGTTTGACGATTTCGATGCATGGCAACGTAGCGCCTACGTGCAGGAGCTGCATGAAGCTGCGGCTCTACTCCATGATGCCAAGACCCCCGACGTCAAGAGCTTGGGCGCACGCTTGCAAGACATCTTAGCGCGAGCAGGTGATGGCGCTCTGGCAACCACATTCGGATCATTGGCCGCAGAACTCCCCAAGGTGCAGGCGCTCGTCACCAGCCTTAAGGAAGCCTCCGACGGCAAGATCAAAGCTGCGCTCAACCTGCAGCTCAACCGCAACCGGGCGTTCTTGGATGAGTTAGCTCGCGTCATCGACAGCTTGCAACAGGCGCAGGCAACGGAGGCTGACGAGCAAGACGATTTCGATGCCGACGAGGAAGAAGACACCACAACATCGCGCACGGGGCGCGCGGCTGCTCTCAACGCCTACATGCAAGCCGTGCGTGCCCAGGCTCGGTCAGCAGCTTCCAAGCGTATGCTGAACAAGACCTCTCGCAATGGCAAAATCATTGAGTGGCTGGCCGATCGTGGCCTGGCAGAAACCGACCGTGCAGATGTGGGAGCGAGTCTTCTGGTGCAGACCAACGCCCGGCGCTTTGTGAGCCCGGTCAAGCGCTACCTCGACGGCATTCCCAAACACTACCGTGCGTTCCGGCGAGAACGCCAAGAAACCGGAAACTGGTATCGCAGCGAGGGCTTCGAGGCACGCGACATCCATCCACTCGAACTCGATATTGTGCTGCTGGCCATCTTGCGCGCCGCAAGAGACCTGATCAGCCGGCCCAGCGTCCTGCGCGATATCGACAGCCCCGCTTGGTCATCGCTCCGGCCCATTCTGGGGTATTACCGCAACCAAGTATTGGTGGACGAGGCGACCGATTTTTCGCCTATTCAGCTCGCCTGCATGGCAGCACTGGCTCACCCACAACTGCGCTCGTTCTTTGCCTGTGGCGACTTCAACCAGCGCCTGACTACCTGGGGAGCGCGTTCCGCTGACGACTTGAAGTGGGTCTTTGCCGACTTCGTCATCAAGGAGATCACCGTTTCCTACCGTCAGAGCAAGCAACTGAACGACTTGGCTCGTGCCATGATCCGCGCCGTCGCTGGCACCGAGCAAAACGTCAGTTTACCCGCGAATATGGATAGCTCTGGCGTGGCACCTGCCTTGTTGGAGCATGCCGGCGAGAGAGTGGTCGTTGTCAGCTGGCTAGCAGATCGCATTCGTGAGATTGAGCGCTTTGTTGGCCAATTGCCGTCCACCGCCATCTTTGTGAATACCGAAAACGACGTGGCCCCGGTGGCTGAGGCACTGAATGCCGCCCTAGCCGAGCACAACATTCAGGTCATCGCCTGTCGTGAGGGCCAGGCCGTCGGGCAAGAAAGCAATGTGCGCGTGTTCGATATCCAGCACATCAAGGGCCTGGAGTTCGAGGCTGTTTTCTTTATTGGCATCGACCAGCTTGCAGAGCTACATCCTACGCTGTTTGACAAGTACTTTTACGTGGGCACCACTCGTGCGGCCACTTATCTGGGTGTGACCTGTGAGGGTACCTTGCCATCGACTATCGAGAGTCTGCGTGTGCACTTTTGCCAGGACTGGCAATAAGACGACTGAATCTATCAAAACAAACTTGAACAATTGAGCTGCTGAGCTCCTTTCACGGAAGCACAGCTGCAAGAGGAAAAAATGTGGAAAAAATGACAATGCACTCGCCCAACCTCACACGAGACAATGTCGCCGGTATTCGCGAGTTGTTTCCCAGTTGTGTCACCGAAGCCAAGGGTGAAGATGGCGTCGTGAGGCTGACAGTGGACTTTGATCAGCTCCGACAAGAGTTGACTGACTCAATCGTTGAAGGCCCGCACGAGCGCTACCGCCTGGACTGGCCAGGAAAGAGGGAGGCGCTGTTGACCGCCAATGCTCCCATTGCCAAAACATTGCGGCCCTGCCGCGAGGAAAGCGTGGATTTTGATACCACACAGAATTTGTTTATCGAGGGTGACAACCTCGATGCGTTGAAGCTTCTGCAGGAAACCTACTTAGGCAAGGTCAAGATGATCTATATCGACCCGCCGTATAATACTGGTAATGACTTTATCTACGAAGACGACTTTGTTGAGGGGGCAGAGGAGTTTTTGCAAAGGTCAAACCAAAAGGACGAGAAAGGTAATCGGTTAGTCGCCAATACATCAGCAAACGGAAGATTTCATTCCGATTGGTTATCGCTAATTTACCCACGCATTAGGCTTGCTAAGCGACTTCTTGCAGAAGATGGGTTCATCTTTGCCAGTATTGACGATATAGAAATTGACAACCTGAAGAAGGTTTTCGATGAGGTGTTCGGTCAAGAGAATTTTGTAGGGACTTTTATTTGGAAGTCTAGAGTCAGCGAAGACACTAGGGCAGTCAGCGGCCTATCTACCGACCATGAATACATTGTTTGCTACACAAACTCTAATGGTGCGTCGCTTCGTGGGAGTGAGAAGGATCTGGGCAAGTTTAAGAATTCAGATGACGACCCACGTGGGCCCTGGAGAAGCGCAGACATGACTGGGCTTGCTACACGAGATAAGCGACCTAACTTGCACTATGACTTGATCGATCCTCAAACGGGAATTAACTACGGGTGCCCGCCGAAGGGATGGCGCTTTGAACCAACTACAATGTCCACGAAGATTGCCGAAAAGCGAGTTCTATGGCCGTCTAGCACGGAGGGGAGACCTCGGCAAAAGCTCTTTCTTAACGAAATGGAGAGTATTTTTAAGAATATTTCCTCCGTGGTACAGGAAGTCTCGACTGGTGATGGAACAAGAGAGGTGAATTCACTGATCGGGAATGGCATCTTCAGCTTTCCCAAACCCACTCGACTTATTGACATTTTCCTTGAGCAAGCAACGGATAAAGATTCAATCGTAGTCGACTTCTTTGCAGGTTCGGCTACAACAGCCCATGCCGTTCTAAAGAAAAATGCAGAAGACGGCGGCAATCGTCGGTTCATCATGGTTCAAGTGCCGGAGGAATGCGCCGAAGATTCCGAGGCGTTTAAAGCAGGGTACAAGACTATTGCCGAAGTGAGCAAAGAACGTATTCGCCGAGCTGGTAAGAAAATCAGTGAAACTAATCAGCAATTGGGCATTGGCTTTCGCGTCCTCAAAATCGACACATCCAACATGGCCGATGTTTATTACGCACCAGACGCCCTAGATAATAGCCAGATCGATTTACTGGTGGACAATATCAAACCAGACCGTACGCCTGAAGACCTGTTGTTTCAGGTGATGCTGGATTGGGGAGTTGATCTGGCCTTACCGCTCGTCAAGCAAGATATCCAGGGTAAGGATGTGTTCTTTGTCGATGGCAATGCGCTTGCTGCCTGCTTCGACTCCAGCGGTAGTATCGACGAGGCCTTCGTGAAGGAGCTTGCCAAGCACCAGCCACTGCGCGTGGTGTTCCGCGATGCGGGGTTTAAGGACAGTTCAGTCAAGATTAATGTCGAGCAAATTTTCAAGCTGTTGTCGCCTGGCACCGAAGTTAAATGTATCTGAGGGGCGTGCGATGATATTTTTTTCTGGAAATGAATTTGCACGCAGGTCAGTGCGCTCGAAGAGTCGGGCACATGGAGGTACCCAATGAAACTCAAGTTCAAAACGCAGGCCTATCAGACGGCAGCGGTGCAAGCCGTCGTTGACTGCTTCAAGGGGCAAACACCTGCATCAGCGGAGGCCATCAGTTACCGAATCGACCCGGGCAAGGCCAAGAAAGGAATTGAAGACCTGTTTGCAGAGGGCGGATTCAAGAACTCCGATCTGAAACTAACCGACTTTGCCGTGCTGGAAAACATCACCCAGGCGCAGCATCGGCAAAACCTGCCGCAGTCCACCGAGTTGGTAAAGACCAAGGTCAGCAAGGTCAATCTCGACATCGAGATGGAAACCGGGACCGGCAAGACCTACTGCTACATCAAGACCATTTTTGAGCTGAACAAGCAGTACGGCTGGAGCAAGTTCATCATAGTGGTGCCCAGCATTGCCATTCGTGAAGGCGTGGCCAAGTCACTGGAGATCACCGCAGAGCATTTCCTGGAGACGTACCACAAGAAGGCGCGCTTCTTCATCTACAACTCCAAGCAGTTGCACCATCTGGAGAGCTTCTCGTCGGATGCTGGTATCAACGTGATGGTGATCAACGTGCAGGCGTTTGCTGCCCGTGGCGCTGATAACCGGCGTATCTATGACGAGCTCGATGATTTTCAGTCGCGCCGCCCGATTGATGTGATCAGCGCCAATCGGCCGATTCTGATCCTGGACGAGCCACAAAAAATGGAGGGTGCAGCAACCCTGAAGTCCTTGGAGGAATTCAAGGCGCTGATGGTATTGCGCTACTCGGCCACTCACAAGACCACGCACAACAAGATCCATCGGCTGGACGCGTTAGACGCCTACAACCAGAAGCTGGTGAAGAAAATCGCAGTGCGCGGCATCTCAGTGAAGGGGCTGGCGGGCACCAATGCCTATCTGTACCTGCAGTCCATCGAGATTTCGAGCAAGGCACCTGTGGCCCGTGTTGAGTTCGAGCAGAAGCTGAAAAGCGGCGAGATCAAGCGCGTGGTGCGCAAGCTGTCCAAGGGCGACAATCTCTTCTCCGATGGTTTTTCAAATGAGCTGGATCAGTATCGTGGCTATGTGGTTGCGGACATCAATGCCAATACCGACATCTTGAGCTTCACAAACGGCGTTGAGCTTTTTGTTGGCGAAGCCACTGGGGACGTGAACGAAGCGTCGCTGCGTCGCATTCAGATTCGGGAGGCGATCAATGCGCACTTCGACAAGGAGCAGGCGCTGTTCCAGCAAGGTATCAAGGTATTGACCTTGTTCTTCATCGATGAAGTGGCCAAGTACCGCGACTACTCGGTTGCGGACGAGAAAGGCGACTACGCACGTATCTTCGAAGAGGAATACCGCCAATATCTGAACGAGGTGCTGGACCTGGATGAAACACCGTACATTAAGTACCTAAAGGGTATCGATGCAGGCAGGACGCACAGCGGCTACTTCTCCATCGACAAGAAGACCAAGCGGCTCGCCGATCCTGATATTGAAAAGCGTGGTGAGAACGCAGGGTTGTCGAACGACGTGGATGCGTACGACTTGATCCTGAAGGACAAGGAAACACTTCTGTCATTACCAAAGCCGACGGACGATGACGTCACCAGAAACAAAAAGAACGTACGATTCATCTTTTCGCACTCCGCTTTGCGGGAAGGTTGGGATAACCCGAACGTGTTCGTGATCTGTGCGCTCAAGCACAGCGACAACACCATTTCCCGCCGTCAGGAAGTCGGTCGTGGGTTACGATTGTCAGTCAATCAAACCGGTGATCGGATGGATCATCCGGCCATCGTCCATGACGTCAACGTACTGACCGTAGTGGCGAGTGAGAGCTACAAGGACTTCGTCTCTGCACTGCAGGAGGACATCAGCAACTCTTTGTCGGAACGCCCCAAGGCGGCAGACGAAGCCTATTTCACCGGGAAGGTGCTCAAAACCCCCACAGGCGATGTTGAAGTCACGCCGCAACTTGCCAAGCAGATCTATAAGTACCTGCTCAAAAACGACTATAGCGACGATGCGGATCGCATTACTGGCACGTACCATGAAGCCAAACAGGACGGCACACTGGCCCCGCTTCCACCAGAGTTGCAGGCACATGCGGAACAAATTTTCCAGCTAATCGATGGTGTTTTCAGCGAAAGCCAGCTATTCAAGCCGGAAGATGGCCGCAAAGCCAAGAAACTTGAAACCAATGCCAATTTCGACAGACAGGAGTTTAAAGAACTGTGGAGTCGGATCAACCGCAAGGCTGCCTACAGCGTCAATTTTGATACAGCTGAACTGGTTAAGAAAGCTGTTGGAGAGCTGGACAAGTGCTTGCGCGTAACTCCTTTGCAGTACACGATCCAGACCGGCGAGCAGGCTGCACAGGTAACTTACGACGATGTTAAGGGCGGTAGTGCTTTCAAGCTAACGAAGACAGATCCCGTCGAAAACCATCAGTCTGTCCATTCGGCAGTGAAATATGACCTCATTGGTAAGGTTGCTGAGGGCACGCAACTTACACGACGCGCGACTGCGGACATCCTCAAAGGCCTTAGCGTAGCGGTGTTTGCACAGTTCCGAACCAATCCGGAGAGCTTCATCTCCGAAGCGGTCCGGTTGATCAATGAGCAGAAGGCGACGATGATTATCGAGCATTTGGCCTACGACCCAGTCGAGGACAAGTTCGATCTGGACATCTTCACCGTAGGGCAGACCAAGCAGGACTTCAGCAAGGCCGGTGATAAGCTGAAGCGCCATATCTACGACTACGTAATCACCGACTCTGGTATCGAACGCGAGTTTGTGAAGGAGTTGGACACCTGTACCGACGTGGTCGTGTACGCCAAATTACCGCGCGGCTTCCTGATCCCTACCCCGGTTGGCGATTACAACCCTGACTGGGCGATTTCGTTCAAGGAAGGAGCGATCAAGCATGTGTACTTTGTGGCTGAAACCAAGGGCTCAATGTCATCAATGGATTTGCGTCCGATTGAGGCTACCAAAATCGAATGTGCACGGAAGTTTTTCGACGAGATCAATAGGAAGTACGCCCCTGAGAACGTCAAATACGATGTGGTGAACAGCTTCGGGAAGCTGATGGAGCTGGTGAAGTAAGCAGGATCTACGTCCAATCGGGTCTAACTCAATAATGATCTGTCGCTTATCAGGGTATTCCTGACAAAAAAAGAAAGTCCTGTTTTGAGCCGCTAGAAGGGTGCTCAAACAGGACTTTTCTTTTATCCCTGCCAAGGCCACGAGATGTTGTTTGATGCCCATAAGCGAAAAATTAGGGATTACAAATAACCTCGTTCGGCCAGCGATACGCAGCCTTCACAGCCCACCACCACATGATCCAATATCCGGGTGCCGATCATGTCGAGGGCGTTCTTGAGGGTGGTGGTCAGCGTGCGATCGGCTTGGCTGGGTTCCGGATCGCCAGAGGGATGGTTGTGCACCAAGATTACCGCTGCCGCATTATGCTCCAGAGCGATCTTGACCACTTCCCGTGGATACACACTGGCACCGTCCAGTGTGCCTCTGAATAGCTCCCTGAAACCAATCACCCTGTGCTTGCTGTCGAGTAGCAGCACAGCAAAGACTTCGTATTCATGGTACTGCAGCAGTGTTTGCAGATGACTGAACACGTGTCTTGGCTCAGTCAGTGCTCGACCTTTAGACAGACGACTCATCGCAAGTTGTTGCGCCATCTGCAGGATGTCGGCTTCGGTAACCGGAGAGTCCATGACATAGGTGCCGGTTTCTTCACCGGCTCTGAGCTTGTGATATTTCATGCGGTTATTCCTATACGAATGCGTGAGAACGTTGGGAATGTCGAGAGGGGGTTACTGGGCTGTGGGCTTGCTGTTGTGCCGCGTGGCTTGCGAGTCCAGCTTTTGAGCGAGTGAGGGTTTGGCAGGCGCTGTCAGTTGGACTTGATGGGATACAAGGCTTGGCTGATCCTCAATGGCTGGGAAAAATTCCTCGACGATGGCGCCGGTGTCCTCTTCGCTGTCTTCAAAAGCTCCATTTTTAAATCCCTGGCGGGCCGCGAGATCCAAGGCGCTCTGGTCAAAGCCCGAAGCTTGTCTGGTTTCTTCCCGCTGTTTGGCTTCAAGCAACGCGTCTTCCAGGCTCAGCCCACTGCGTACCGTGATGTCCACGTAGAAGATCGGTGTACCGTGGCTTTGCCGAGTGGACTTACCACGTAGACGCAGCTCCAGCGGTAGACAGGCCAGGCGATTGCCGGAGATTGCTTGCAGATAATGCAGACGCGCTGCCAGGGTGCGGATGCTGTTGTAGCCCGTGGTGCGAAAGACAAAGCTGCCCAGTGGATCGTCATTGCCAATTACTACGTTCAACCGGCCGTAAGGCTTGCAGGCATTGCCTTGAGCGAGTGAACACACATCCGGTGAGGGACAGGGAAGCGACTGGATGCCGTCCTTCGTCAAACGCTTGCAGGTCTCACCATTGCCGACGCACAGTGGCCGGCCGGTATTACGGTCGAACAAGCTGTAGTCCGCACGAAAATTCAGATCCGGCTCGTTGAACAGTAAACGGATGGGAATGCTGCGCAGCTTGCCGTCCTGGCCGTTGCGTAATTCCTCATTGAGCGGGTGCAGCAACCAGCCGTCGCGGCTTTGTACCTGGGAGGTGAGGGTGAACTGATCGTCTTTCTCCGGCAGGCGTTTGCCGTTTTTCTCGACAACCTTGCCGATGGAAATGCGCCCGAGTACCGGAGGGGTGATCACTAAACCTTTGAGCATGGTGGTTATCCTTGATCTGGAAATGAAAAAGCCACCGGGACGTGAAGGGTCCAGGTGGCTTGGGCGAGAGGTGAGGATTCAGCCGATCAGAAAGCGGCGACTGCCAGTTTTGATCTTGGAGTAGCGGGCCTGCAGGTAGGGTTTGTCCTTGAGCATCTGTTCGATATCCAAGCCGGTGCTGTCCTTGGACTTCTTCCAACTGATATAGCCCTCGGCAAACTCTGCACGGGTGGCTGTGCCCAGGGCCTGTTGCAGGACTTGCTTGAGCTGCGTCTCACGCGTTTCCTGCTCGGCAATGCTCTGGCGAACAGCCTTGAGCTCCAGGTAGCTGGTGGCCAGCTCTGGGTGCTGACTAAAGTCCAGAGTCTGGCCGTTGTCCTCGGGGTAGAGGTAGCGTAACGCCGCTTCCGATGAGACCGTACCATCGGCCGGTGGTGGGGTATCGCTGACCACGTAATCCCAAAACAGCCGCTCCAGATCAATCAGCCGAGCAATCATCGACTCGTCCCGTTCGATGCGGTGAATCTCCAGGTGCTGGCCACCTAGCAGTACTGCGACATCCGCCGCCTGTTTGCCAGTTACGGCTAACTGATGCATGACCTGCAACTGCACATATTCGGGCACACCCTCCTTCCATAGGCGAGCACCGTTGATGCCGGCGGTTTTGCATTCAAGGATCTGTACATCGTCGGCACCGATCACCTCGCGGTCGATGTTGGCCAGCATCCAGGGCAGTTTTGGATTGGGATGCTGCAGCACGGCATTGATTCGCCGCACTCGATTGCTACTGCGCTTGCTGTAATGCCAGGCGACGATGGGTTCGAGGACGTTGCCCCAGTACGCCGGACTCTCCTCGTCCTGAGGATCGATCCTGGGCAAGGAGGCATCGCGTCCGGTTTTTTCCAGCCACAGCTCCAACTGAGACTTATAAGGGTTGAGGCCGACAGCGGCGGCTGCATCCGAGCTGCCGATGCCGCCTTTACGTACCGCCAGCCAATCTTCACGCGGCAATTGTTTGGTGCCAACCAGGCGTAACGCTGGCCGGGTTTTTACGGTGGTTTTTGGTAGTGTTTGAGAGGTCATGAGTATTCCCTAATGCATAAAAAACGCCTGACCAGCAGCAAGCTGATCAGGCGTTTTAATAGGTGAGAGGAACAAGACGTACGAGCCGAAAGTAACCGCGAGTAACCCCACTAGGCGGCGAGTTGAAGGGCTACGCTCAGGGCACGCTGTTTGATCGCAGCCCCTTGGCCGAACCAGGCCGAGTCCATGCGGTACTCATTACTCCGAGCCCGTCGTTCATGGTCGACGTACTCGGTGACGGCGTTGAGCAAGCCCCAGGCCGTTCCGCGAGATGATTCCAGCGTTGCGCCGCGACCTTGGCCTTCGTACAGTTCTTGGACTCTACGCAGCGCCCGTTCGTTGGGGAGGACTTCCGGCAACGTGCTGTGTAGGGAGACGTCACACAGCACGTTCATGAAGAAACCCATTGCCTCATGCCACTGTACTTTGCGTTCAGCCAAATTCCGCATCCGGTACATAAACTCATCCCATTGCGAAACGGCGATGCCCAACTGCTTTTTCACCACTTGCGGATCAAAGCGGGTGTTATGAGGCACTTTGATCGCACGGGTCGTACCATCAAGAGCGATGGTCAGGGTGTTGTTGCAGACCACCCGAACCGTGGTTGGCGTCGCTGTGGTGGCTAGGGTTCCATCGCAGGAGGTGGCCAATAATAGGTAGCCGTTTACCTGGTCATGGCCTTTCAATTCGGCCGTTTGTCCGGTACGTGCCAACGCCCAAAACTTGCGACCACCTTTCAGCACGCCCGCCGTTTCCAGCTCGTAGCCGGATACTTCAGTTAGATCTCGGTAGAACTCCAGGACCTCACGCGGTTGTACGATTTGGTACCGGTTGGACACGACGGAGAGCGGTGCCTTGGTATCGGAGCGGTAAAGCACTTTTTGTTCCGGGAACGAGTGGATGGTTCCCAATGGGCCGATGCTGTCAGCCTTGAAGTGAACTGGGCTTTCTTCAATCTTCCAATCCATGCCGGCTTCGCGTTGCCAGATTTCCAGCGGTTGCTTCTCGGAAAGGCGACTGCCCAGACCATGCCAGGGAGTAGCGCCGACGTAAGCCATTTGTTCGATCAGGTGTGCCATGGGAATGTTTCCTTGCGAATAAAGGGGAGACGGCGCCTTTTCAGTGAGGCACGGCGCCTGTTCACAACGACTTAACGGTTGACGCTGAAGCTGTAACCGCACTCTAGGCACTGGAAGTTGTTCAGTACCTTGTCATCCATTTGTTCACCCAGCGTGGCGCCGGCAATCCCACCGGCGACCCCGCCGACCAGACCACCCAAAATCGCTCCAGCAAGACTGCCAATAGTGATCCCGACCGGCCCACCGACCACACCGATTACCGCACCGGCTTCCGCCGCCGATAAGGCTCCGGCGGCTCCACTGGCTGCACCGCCGGCGACCCCAATTAATCCACCCGCTTGTTTACCGATATTTTTCGTGACGACACGTCCAGAGTTGCAGCTAGGGCAGGGGGCATACATACGCAAATCCTCCAATGATGAGCGTGCTCAGCCAAAAGCAGGCACGCCAAATTCCCTGCCGCAGTCAATACGGTAGGGTGTTCATCGAGGTGATATAGGTTTGAAATTTTTTTGAACTGAATTCAGATCGAATTAGGGAGCGTCTCGTCTCGAAAAAACTGTCTTGGAGCAAGTGATTTGGTTATTTCTAAGTCGAATCGCCCATGCCGATGAAGAATTTGGTATCACGCGACAACCTGTCTGCAGGTTGCGATGAGGGTGCACAAGTCTCAAAGCTCGGAATTCAGCCATACCGCGTTGGAATTGCCTGATGTGCTGAATCCCGTGCTGACCAAGTAGCTTTTATACACCGTAATCACACGAGCCAAGGGCTGGTTCAGCCTGGTCGAGGCCAGGCCGAGGGAAGGTGCCGTGAGTCACAATGTGCAGCGTATCGGCGGGCTGGCGCCGCAATTGCAGGCTGAGCTGGAGAAGCGTCAGCGAACCTGAGTGGGGGCGTTGAAGCAATTGTAACCGGCATACTGCGCTTCGGTAGTGACCTTGGCCAGCCATGGTCGAGCTCACTGCTTGTACGGTAATGGTGAAGTTGGCTTGAGGGCCGGCGGTAGTAACTACACGTTGCATGAAGGTTAGGTAGGTTTTCATGGGGGCAGGCTCAAGTGAGTGGTGATGAACCCCGTGGACTGTCAACAAACAGCACAGATTTTTACGCCTTTTCATTTATTTCTAACTGTCGTCTCAGCAGAAACGGTTGGGGATGTGCGTGAGTAGTTGACCTGTGCAAACCCCCAGCATTTGTTCTCCTCCTTGGGCAACCTATGCTCGGCCCCTGTAGATGGTTGTGTTGACCTTCTTCGGGCTGGTGGCGTGTAACCATATCGTTTTAAAGTGATGGCCTTTTGCTGCTCTGTACCACAGAGCTGCGTATTCAGATCTGAGGGTGGCGTATGCAGGATGCGGACTCGTTGAAGCCCGGCTTCATGATTATTCACGGCAATCGCTTGGACGATTTGCGTGAGCTAGCGGTGAGCTGGATGCAGCGCTACCCGTTGGCCCCTCTGGAAAACGAAGTCGTGCTGGTGCACAGCAACGGCATTGCTCAATGGTTGAAGCTGGCGCTGGCTGAAGATCCGGATAACGGTGGCTGCGGTATCGCAGCAGCGTTGGATGTGCAACTTCCTGCGCGTTTCCTGTGGCAGGCTTACCGGTCTGTCTTGGGGGCCGAGACAACCCCCGAGTCTTCGCCGCTGGACAAGACTGCACTGAGTTGGCGTCTGATGCGCTTGCTGCCTCAATTGCTCAACAAAACCCATTTCAGCAGCTTGCAGCGTTTCCTTCAGGACGATGACGATCAGCGCAAGCGCCATCAACTATCCGAACGTCTGGCGGACCTGTTTGACCAATATCAGGTCTATCGCGCCGATTGGCTGGAGGACTGGGCGGCCGGGCGTGATCAGCTAAAGCACATCAAAGGCGGTGTGAAACCGCTGGATCCCGACAACCTGTGGCAGGCGGAGCTGTGGCGTGAAGTATTGGCGGATGTAGGCGCGGGCGCTCTTGAGCAGAGCCGTGCCGGTGTTCACAAGCGTTTTGTCGCACGCCTGCGCGAAGCCGGCCAGGCTCCAAAAGGGCTGCCTCGGCGAGTGGTGGTGTTTGGTATTTCATCGATGCCGGCACAGGTTCTCGAAGCCCTGGCCATGCTATCGCGCTACAGCCAGGTGTTGCTGTGTGTGCACAACCCTTGCCGCCACCACTGGGGCGACATCGTTGCCGACAAAGAGTTGTTGGGCCACGCCTATCGCCGTCAGCCAAACAGAAGTACTTCCATGGCCACGAATCAGCATGGCCAGCCTTTGCTCGCCGCGTGGGGCAAGCAAGGTCGCGACTACATCAACTTGCTTGACCACTATGATGAGCCAGACAGCTATCGGCACCTGTTCGAAGGCGTGAGTGGCGGGCGTATCGACCTGTTCAATGACGAGCCACCGTCAAGCCTCCTAGGTCAATTGCAAAGCGACATTCTTGAATTGCGTCCTTTGGCTGAAACTCGCGAAGAGTGGGCCCCGGTCGACGTAGCACAGGATCGCTCCGTGCGCTTTCACGTGGTCCACAGTGCCCAGCGCGAAGTGGAGGTGCTGCACGATCAGTTGCTTGCTCGCTTCAGTGCCAATCCTGGGCTAAGCCCGCGCGATGTGATTGTGATGGTGCCGGACATCAATGCGTATGCACCGCATATCGAGGCCGTGTTCGGTCAGGTGCCGCGTCATGATCCTCGTTATCTGCCCTTTACCCTGGCCGACCAGGGACAGCGTGGGCGCCAGCCCTTGCTGATCGCCCTCGAACACCTGCTTGAACTGCCGCAAAGCCGCTTTGCCGTCAGCGATATTCTCGACCTGCTGGACGTACCGGCGCTGCGCGCGCGCTTCGGTATCAAGGAAGCGGATGTGCCGATCCTGCAGCGTTGGATCGACGGTGCCGGTGTGCGCTGGGGACTCGATGCGCAGCAGCGCGAGAGCCTGGACATGCCGGCGGGCCTGGAACAAAACACCTGGCGCTTCGGCATGCGTCGCATGTTGCTGGGCTACGCGACCGGCCAGGGACCTGAGCTGAATGGCATCGAGCCGTACGATGAAGTGTCGGGACTGGAAGCCGCCTTGGCCGGGCCGCTGTTGACCTTGCTCGATCACCTGGAAATTGCCCGCGAAGACCTGCAACAGCCAGCCACACCGGTACTCTGGGTTGAGCGTCTGCAATCGCTGCTGAAAGTGTTCTTCCGGCCGGTGGGTGACGGCGAAGATTTGTTGGTCAACCAACTACTCAAGTTGCTCGACGACTGGTTGCGCACATGTGAGTCCGCGCAGTTCGACGAACCGCTGCCGCTGAGTGTGATGCATGAAACCTGGATGGCCGGCATTGAAGAGGGCGGCTTGTCACAACGGTTTCTTGCTGGCGCGGTGAACTTCTGCACGCTGATGCCGATGCGTGCCATTCCATTCAAGGTGGTGTGCCTGCTGGGCATGAACGATGGCGACTATCCGCGCCAACAACCGCCTGTAGATTTTGATCTGATGCGCAACGATTACCGTCCGGGCGATCGCTCGCGGCGCGAGGATGATCGTTACCTGTTGCTTGAGGCGCTGTTATCGGCCCGGGAACAACTGTACGTCAGTTGGGTCGGTCGCAATATTCGCGACAACAGCGAGCGCGTACCTTCGGTTTTGATCGGTCAACTGCGTGATCATCTGGCCAGTGGCTGGCGTTTGGCGGAGCCCGACGCGACGCCTGATGCGCTGCTCCATGCATTGACTCAGGAACATCCGCTCCAGCCTTTCAGCCCTGCCTACTTTGCCGATAAGCCCGGGCCCGACGGGCTGTTCACGTATTCTCATGAGTGGCGCGAAGTGCATGATTCACAAGCCGGGCAACCATCGGCCGGTTTGTTGCCAGCGCTCGCTCAAGACACGCTGTTGACCCTGCGCCAACTGGCCGGGTTTGTCCGTGATCCCGTCGGGGCATTCTTCCAGCAACGGCTCAAGGTCAATTTCGACAATGACGAATTGACCGGCCGCGACGACGAAACCTTTCAGCTCGACGGCCTCGAAAACTGGCAGCACCAGGACCGGCTCAGCCAGGCGCTCAAGCGCTGGGTTGAAGAAGATTACCGGCCCGAGAACGCGGTGGCCGAGCTCGATCGGCACGTTCAGCGATTGCAGCGCGAAGGCAAGTTGCCGCTGGGTGGCTTCGGAACCTTGAGCGCATCGGCATTGGCAGAGCCTCTACCGGACATGCTGGAGCGTTACCACGCGCAGCTGCAGGCATGGCCTGAAATCGAAGACGGGCAGACGGCGGCAACGATTGCCGCGTGCGAACCGGCACCGGGATTGAATGACTGGCTGGGCGGCATTCGCTGTAATGCCCAAGGTGAGCGGGTGTACTTGCAACTCGACAGCAAGAAACTGTGCAACGACGACAGTTGGCGCTGGCACAACCTGGTTCGACCCTGGGTGCGACATTTGGCGTTGCAGTTGAGCGGTTCGGGCTGCACCACGATTCTGGTCAGTTTGAACGGTGATGTGGTGTTCCGGCCAATGCCCGCGCAAGAGGCGCAGGCGCAGTTGCAATCGCTGCTCGACGCCTGGGTGGCGGGCATGCGTGAACCACTGCCGGTCGCCTGCAAAAGCGCATTCGCATGGCTTGAGGAAGCGGGGGCGGATGGCGAAGACAAAGACGCGGCCTCGGACAAGGCCCGTGAGACATTCGAGGGTGGCTACAAGCGCACCGGAGAAGCAGAGAGCTCCTTTGCCTTGCGCCGCGCCTACGCGGACTTTGACCAGCTATTTGCTTGCGGTGATTTTGGCACATGGTCCAAGCGGTTGTATGGCGGACTGTTCAAACACCTTTCTTCCAGCAACGCAGGGAGCGACCAATGAGCCCAGTTAATCTCAACCCCCTGGACTTTCCATTGCATGGCAGCCGATTAATCGAGGCCAGTGCCGGCACGGGAAAAACCTTCACGATCGCTTTGCTTTATGTGCGTCTGGTGCTGGGGCATGGCGGCGAAAACGCATTCAAGACACCGCTTACTCCGCCGCAAATCCTGGTGGTGACGTTTACGGACGCCGCCACTCAGGAACTGCGCGACCGTATTCGTGCGCGCTTGACCGAAGCGGCGCAGTGCTTTCTGGAACCGGATCTCAAACATGACAAGTTACTGCAGCAACTGCGTGATGAGTACCCAACGGAGCGGTGGCCTGACTGCGCTCGACGCTTGCAATTGGCCGGGGAGTGGATGGATGAGGCCGCCGTCTCGACCATTCACGGCTGGTGTTATCGGATGCTGCGTGAGCATGCCTTCGACAGTGGCAGCCTGTTCACCCAGACACTGGAAACCGACCAGAGCGAGTTACTGGCCGAGGTGGTCAGGGATTATTGGCGCCGGCATTTCTATGAGTTGCCGGTGGAGCAGGCGCGATCGATCGGTGATTGTTTCAAAAGCCCTCAGGAGCTGGGGGATGCGCTCGGTTCGTTGCTGACACGCCGGGACGCGACTTATCAATACAAAACCCAGCCTCTTGAAGCGCCTGGGTCTTTGCAGGCATTACTCCAGGAACCGGGTGAATGGTACGGAACAGTCGGCGAACTGGAGCGTAATGCTCGCCAGTTGTGGGTACAGCATCAGTTCGACCTAGAGGCCTTACTGCAAAGTGTTCGGGTCCGGATGCATGGAGGTACCTATAGGGGGGCAGACCAGGATGATGTATTCAATGGCTACTTGCGCGACTTGGAGCGGTGGAGTCGGGGGCAACCTGCACCTGAAAAAATAAAGGCGTTCAGTCAATCCGGCTTGAGGCTCACTGGTAAAGACAAGGTTCCCCAACATCAGGCGCTACAGGCCATTGATGCCTGGCTGGAAAAACGTAACGCCAAGGTTGATATCAGGGCGCAGGTGCTGCTGCATGCCTTGCATGAAGTGCATGAGCGCTTCGATGAAGAAAAGCGCCGCCGAGCTGAAATCGGATTCGACGACCTGCTCAATCGCCTTGACCACGCCTTGCAGAGCTCGTCCGGCCCTCGTTTGGCCGAGACCATTCGCAAGCAGTGCCCGGTTGCTCTGATCGATGAGTTCCAGGACACCGACCCGGTTCAATACCGGATCTTTGAAACCATCTACCGCATCTGCGAGAACCTGGAAGACTGCGGGCTGTTCCTGATCGGCGATCCGAAACAGGCGATTTACTCCTTCCGCGGCGCGGATATCTACACTTATCTGCAGGCGCGAGAGGCCACGGCTGGCCGTCATTACACGCTGGGCACCAATTATCGCTCCACCCAGGCGATGGTCGATGCAGCCAACCACTGCTTCGAGTTCGCCGAATCACAGCCGCGTGGAGCGTTTCGTTTTGCCAAGGAAGACCAGGGCAATCCGGTGCCGTTCAACACCGTACAAGCCAACGGGCGCGACGATATTTTGCAGATCAACGGCACGGACCAAACGGCCCTGACGTTCTGGCATCTGGAAACCCAGGGCGTAATCAATAACGCCACGTACTTGCGCAAAGCCGCTGAAGCCTCGGCATCGGCGATTCAGGCCTGGCTCGATCCCGCTGCAATCAACCGGTCCGGTTTGCTGAACGACAAGGGTGAATTCATCGCCTTGCGGCCCGCCGATATTGCCATTCTGGTGCGCAATCGCAAGGAAGCCGAAGCCATCCGCAAAGCCCTGGTGCAGCGCCAACTGGCCAGCGTCTATCTCTCTGACAGGGACTCGGTCTTCGAAAGCGAGGAGGCCAAAGACCTGCTGTATATCCTGCGAGCCTGTGCTCAACCGACCAGCGATCGGCTGGTGCGAGCGGCGATGGCGACCCGTAGCATCGGGCTGCCATGGCAGACGCTGGAGCAATTGAACCAGGATGAGTTGTTCTGGGAGCAACAGGTGCTGTTGTTCAGGGATTTGCGTGTCTTGTGGCAGCAACAAGGTGTTCTGCCAATGCTGCGAAAGCTGCTGGCCACGTTCAAGGTGCCGGCCCGTTTGCTTGTGGAGGATCAGGGTGAGCGTCGCCTGACCAACCTGTTGCATCTGGCCGAATGGTTGCAGCGCAGCGCTGCCGAACTCGATGGCGAGCATGCGCTGATCCGCCATCTGGCCGAGCAGGTCGATGGTCAGAGCGAAGAAGAAATTCTGCGTCTGGAAAGCGATTCGGACCTGATCAAGGTGATCACCGTGCACAAGTCCAAGGGCCTGGAATACCCCTTGGTGCTGCTGCCGTTTGCCTGTAGCGCAAGGGAGATCGATGGCAAAAGCAAAACCCCGCCGATGTTTCACGATGAAAATGATTCGTTGGTGATTGAGTTGGTAAAAGGTGAATCGGCAAAACCTGCACAACTGCGGGCCAACGATGAGCGTATGGGAGAAGAGATGCGCTTGCTCTACGTCGCCTTGACCCGAGCTCGTTACGCCACCTGGATTTGCATGGCAGCCCAAGCATCGGATCGCAGAAGTAAAACGACGCACCTGCACAAGACAGGCCTGGGTTACATGTTGGTAGGTGAGAAGCAGGTCACTCCCGATGAACTTCTCGGCGTGGTCGAGACTTTCGCAAAAAACTGCAATGACATAGAAGTGTGCGCAGCCCCCTCGCCGTCCTACAATGTGCATACGGCGCCAACGCCACCGCGGGTGGGGCCGGCATTGCGCCCCCTGCACAAGCTTGCGGCTAACTGGTGGATCGCCAGTTACTCGGCGTTGGCCATTGCCGACGGTAATGTCCTGATGGGGGCGCAGCCGGGTGTCAATCTTGAGCCGGCGACCGCGCTGGAAGCCAACTTGCAGGAAGAGGACGAAGCTGAAGCCTTGCCCGCCGGGGCCGGGATTCACGGTTTCCCTCGGGGCGCAGGACCGGGCACCTTTCTGCACGGGTTGTTCGAATGGGCCGGCCGCGAAGGTTTCTCCAAGGCGGCTGGAGATCCGATCACCCTGCATAACACCGTTGCCCGACGCTGCAACCTGCGCGATTGGGAAACCTGGATCGAGCCGCTGTCCGCCTGGCTGGGCAGCTACCTGAATGCGCCACTGCGGTTCAACGGTACCCAATGCAAGCTCTCGACCCTGAGCACCTATCAGGTGGAGATGGAGTTCTGGTTTTCCAGCCGGTCTGTGAACGTTCAGCGTCTTGATGCCCTGGTGCGCCAACATACATTGGGTGGTGCACCGCGCCCTGTGCTGGCGCCCAATGAGTTGAACGGCATGTTCAAAGGCTTCATCGACCTGACGTTTGAACATCAGGGTCGCTACTACGTGGCGGACTACAAATCCAACTGGCTGGGCAGCAACGACCAGGCCTACGACGCCGAAGCGATGATCGAGACGATGCTGGACAAGCGTTACGACCTGCAACTGTGCCTGTACCTGCTGGCCTTGCATCGCCAGCTCAAGCTGCGCCTTGCGGGGTATGACTACGAACAGCACATGGGCGGGGCGGTGTACCTGTTCGTCCGTGGGCACCAGGCGCCCACCCATGGCGTGCATTTCGAAAGGCCGCCACGGCAGTTGATTGAACAGCTTGACCAACTCTTCATGGGGCAACACGCGGAGGCCAGCGCATGAGCCAGACCCTTAAGCAGCTGAGCAACAACCAGCGCAACGTTGATCACCCGCTGTTGTTCGTTGGCGATGCCGACAGCAGCGAGCTGCTGCATCAACTCGACAATTGGGTGAACCGAGGCTGGTTGCGCGCACTGGATCGCTCATTCGCCACCTTCATACTTGAACAGGATCCCCAGGCCCAGGCCAGTGTGTTGCTGGCCGCCGCGATGACCAGTCATCAACTGGGTCGCGGGCATTCCTGCCTGGATCTGGTCGCTACCCTGCAAGCGCCTGACTTTGTGTTGTCGTTACCTCCTGAAGGGGAGGAGGGCGGCCAATTACCGTCGCAATGGTTGCTGGGCCTGGATGTCGCGCAATGGCGCCGGGCGTTGTGCTTGAGCACGATGGTGGAGGATCGGGACGAGCCGCAGCGATTCCCGGAGCGGCCGCTGGTGTTGACCGGACAGCGTCTGTACCTGCGTCGTTACTGGAACTATGAGCGCAGCATTGCCCAGGCGCTGAGTGCCCGTTTGAGCGTGGACGCGGTAACACCGGAAAAACTTTCCAGTCGGCTCGATGCCTTGTTCCCTGACACCTTCGAAGTTAACGGTGAACGCCGTAGCGACTGGCAAAAAATTGCCTGTGCGCTGGCGGCACGAGGTAACTTCAGCGTCATCACCGGCGGCCCCGGCACCGGCAAGACCACCTCGGTCGTGCGCTTGCTGGGGCTGTTGCAAACACCGGCCGTGGAGGAAGGGAAGCCGCTGCGGATTCGTCTCGCCGCCCCCACCGGCAAGGCAGCAGCACGCTTGTCCGAGTCCATTGGCAAGGCCGTCCGTGAGCTGCCGGTCAGCGCCCCGGTGCAGGAGGCGATCCCGACGGATGTTTCCACATTGCACCGTCTGTTGGGCAGTCGACCGGATTCGCGCAACTTCATTCACCACCGGGATAAGCCACTGGAGCTGGATGTATTGGTGGTCGATGAGGCGTCGATGATTGACCTGGAAATGATGGCTTGCCTGCTCGATGCCTTGCCTCGGCAGGCGCGCTTGATCCTGCTGGGTGACAAGGATCAGTTGGCATCGGTGGATGCAGGCTCCGTGTTGGGCGACCTTTGTCGCAACGCTGAAGCCGGCGGCTATAGCGAGCAAACAGTGGCCTGGCTGGAAGCCCACAGTGGCGAGTCGGTCAGCGCTCCGGGGTTGCAAACGGCAGTCGGTGCCGGCGATCCGCTGGCCCAGCAAACCGTCATGCTGCGCTACTCCCGACGCTTCGATGCCCAGCAGGGCATTGGGCGTCTGGCCAAACTGGTCAATGAGAAAAATGCCGCCGAAGCACGAAGCCTGCTTAATCAGCAATTGCCTCAGCTGTTCAACCTCAAGTTGCGAGGCGAGCATGATGCCGCACTCACCGAGTTGATTATCAACGGCAAAGGCGATGCTCCTGGTTATCGCCATTACCTTGAGCAGCTACGAGACCAGCGTCCTGCGAAAGACACTCCCTGGGACAGTGCCCTCTGGGCCGGTTGGGCTGGCAAAGTATTGGGCGCGTTCGATGAGTTCCGCCTGCTCTGTGCGCTGCGTCGCGGGCCCTGGGGGGTTGAAGGGCTGAACCAGCGAGTGGCCGCCGAACTGCGCCGCTGTGAGTTGTTGTCGGGGGATCAGGGTTGGTACGAAGGGCGACCGGTACTGGTCACCCGCAATGATTACAGCCTGAGCTTGATGAATGGTGACATTGGCATTGCACTCTGGGTACCAGGCCCCTCTGCAGAGCGTGTTCTACGTGTGGCCTTCCCGCGAAACGATGGCAGCGGCGGCGTACGTTTCGTGATGCCGAGTCGGCTGGTGGAGGTTGAGACCGTTTTCGCCATGACGGTGCACAAGTCCCAGGGGTCGGAGTTCAACCATACGGCTCTGGTATTGCCCGATGCGCTTAACCCTGTGCTGACCAAGGAGCTGTTGTACACCGCCATCACCCGTGCCAAGCAATGGTTCAGCCTGGTCGAAGCCAGTCCGGGCGTATTTGAAGGTGCGGTGAGTCGCAATGTGCAGCGAACCAGTGGGCTGGCGCTGCAACTGCAAGATGAGCTGGCAAAACTTCAACGCACCTGAGTGGGGGCGTTCAGGCATTTGTAGCCTGGGTACTGGGCTTCAGCGGTGACCTTTGCCATGGCAGAGGTCACCGCTTGAACCGTGATGGTGAAGTTGGCTTGGGGGCCGGCGGTGGCAACCACACGTTGCATAAAGGCTTTGTAGGTTTTCATGGCGCTGTCCTCGATGGTGATGGTATTACGCTGCTTCACCGTTGCCGCGTTTGCTGGTGATCTTTACCGCTCGACCGAGCGCGAAGAGCGCCATGTCGATGTTCACCACGAATCCAGGTTCGGCATCCTGACGCTCTTTGAAGTGCTCGCAGAGCCAGCGTTTGTAGCGTTCGATGCAGGCGACATCCTTGTCCCAGTTGATCTTCTTGCGAATGGTCTTGATCTTGGAAAAGTCTGGGTCGTTGATCTGCTCATAGAGTTCGAAGGCACGAAGCACGTGCTGATCGACAATGGATTCCGAGCGATCAGCCAGGTGCCGGCCGAACTGTCTGAATACCTGGCCTGGGCCGTTAGTCAGCGATGTTGGTCTGACATCGGCTGCACCTTTGATGATGTGCGCCACCTTTTGCAGGTCGCCATTTTTCCAGACCAGGGCGTAGAGCAGCTTTTCCAGAGGAGTTTCCAGTTTGGCGCTGAGGTCCGCATGCAAGCGAAGATCGTTGCCAACCTTAGTCATGAGGGAACTGATGTCGTGGTCCGTCAACTTCAACTGCAATTCTGGGTACTTGTTGCGGTCCATCTGCCATTTTTCCAGCAGGGAATCGGACGTCAGTATCTTTTGCAGGTCGGACACTTTGTCGGCGTTCAGTATCTCGGTGAACGTGGTTTCCACCAGCTTCAGGGCTTCCAGATTATTCAATATCGCGTTCTCTCGTGGGGGCTGATACAGAGCTTGATTCACTCGTGCGACAGATCATGTCGCACTGCGTCAGGGCTCGGTATTTTTTGGAGTCGTGTGCCAGCGGCAAGGTTGTCGCGAACAGGGCAGTCGAAAGGGACCGGTGTCAGTCATACAGCCAGGGTTTCAACTCCTTCAGGTTCTCCACCACGATCTGTTGCGCCTCTGGTTTCGGGTCCATGTTCTTTGGATCAATCTGATAGCGCTGCAACACATACTTGACCAACGCCTGGCGACAGGGAATCTGCAGTCGCCCATCGACCATCCCGAAATCCTCCTGGATTATCGCTTTTTGCATCACCGTCAGACGCTCATCGGGTTTGATGATGACTTTGACTTCGCTATTCCACTGGTCGTCGTCCGAGAGGCCATTCTCGGTCTCGCCGTCCATCAGTTCAGGAACCCCACGCAGTCGGCTCAGTACAAAGTCCCGGTACTCGCGGTTTTTTTCGCAGTAGGCGCGCACATGCCAGCGCATGCCTGTGTAAACCAGCGTATGTGGTGCAATGGTTCGCCCTTCAGGTTCGGGACTGTTGAGCGAAACGTAGTCGATGTCCAGGCGTAGATGCTCCCGGCAAGCCTTGAGCAGTGGGCGCAGTATCTCGGCCTTGATCGAGCGATCAGGCACCTCCAGTACTTTGGTGTGGGCGTAGGCTAACGCCAGCCCCTCAACGTGTGGCGCTCGAGCATTGTTCTGGTAAAGCAGGTGTAGGTAGGCGCTGGCGCTGTCATCGATGAACAGTGGCTTGAACTGTTTGCTCGGCACGTAACCCTTGATCTGTCGATCATATGTAAGGTTTTTAGGCGCATGCTCGGTGATATAGGTATTGATGTCCTTGGATGCTTGCTGACGGCTGATGCCGAAGCTCTGCGTCAAGTGCACCGTAGTCAGCCGGCCTTCCCACCACGCGACGGTTTCGATCAGTCGGTAGCGAAGGGCGAGGTCCCAACGGACCTGCTCGATGGTTTGCTTGCGTTTCATGTCGCCTCCATGTGAGTGAATACTTTACCTGTATAAGTCTACATTCTAGACGTGTCGTTTAACACTACATATCGTGACTCTGGCAAGTTTGGAGTTGACGACATGAGGGACATGTTTATGGATGGTTGGGATTGGACGGCGTCGGTAGCGATGCTGATGCTGTTGATGATCCTGCTGATGCTTTTGGTGCAGTATCTGCAGACAAACAAAGCCTGGAGATTGCTCGAGCATTGGCATGCGACCACGAAGGAGCGCCAGCAGCGGCTGAGCTGGCACGCCGAAGAGAATCGCGAGTTGAAATCGGCGCTTCGGGCGGAGAAGGCTCATGTGGAGCAGTTGCAGCGCAAGGTGGAGATTCTGCAGGCTTTGTTGCCTTAAGTGTGAGGCACGAGGGCCTTGATTCGAGGTTCTCGTGATTGGCGCCGATACGGTATTAACATCAGGAGGGCGCATGCTCGATTCGCTGGAAATTTGCAGGCTTCTGGAAGGCCATGGTTGCAGCTTGAAGTACAAAGAAAAGGCCTACGCTAGAGGCTATGAGCACCCTGCGCTTGAGTACCCGCTATTCGTCAAGCATAAAGCTATCGGCGCTGTCGGACTCCAACCATTGGTTTTGCACCCGGCATATCGCAAATCAGTGCATTGGGAGCAAATCAAGGCATTGACGCAGGGCGCTCCCAATGAGACCTATAAAAGCACCAGCCTGGAAGTATTTCCGCTCGCGCTGGATTCAACTAGCAATACCGGTATTGCGGTCAATTGTGCGGATGATGAAGACTTGCGCAGCCTGTTCGCAGTGCTTACCGGCGAATCGACGGCCATCGAGCAACGATTGGAAGATGAATTCAGCCTGATTGAGATATTCGAGCAATCATCATTTGGGCAGCAAATTGAGAGTACCGAGCGCGAAGCCATTATTCGAGCGCGAGTAGGACAAGGCGTTTATCGCCAAGCTCTGCTCAAGCATTGGCAAGGTTGCGCCGTCAGCGGTATAGCGCTCGCTTCCATGTTGCGTGCTTCTCACATCAAGCCTTGGCGTGACGCGACGCATCCGGAGCGCCTCGATCCCTTTAACGGACTGCTTCTGGTGCCCAACCTGGATCAAGCCTTTGACCAGGGGCTGATCAGCTTCACCGACGAGGGCGATATTATTATTGCGCAAACCTTGACAGCTGAACTGCAACTGGCACTTGGTATTAACCCGCAATGCCGGTTGCGGAGCCTTCATGACCGTCATTTGAACTACTTGGCTTGGCATCGTGAGCACGTATTCAGTGGCTAGTCGCTCGTGTTAATCGTTTGCCCGAATGATGATGGGTCAGGAGCCCGTGTCACAGGCTGGATTCTCCTGGGGTTGGTGTAACTCCGCATGCAAATATATAGCAAAGACGATATTGGGCGCGGTCGCCCAACAGGACAATAAGGGGCATGGCTTGTGGCGGTAGATCTGAAGGATGACGCAAATCTCAAGGCAGCCTGTGAAGCAGTGTTGGCTCAGCATCGTGAGTTGTCGTGGTATCAAAACTGGTTGAAAAAGCTGTCGGAGTTCCTGCGCAAGGTTCAGGACGCCGATCAAGACGAGTTTTGCAGCCCCGCGTTTCAGGAGCAGCTATGGGAAAGTGAGGTCATCACTAAAACGGGCATGGGAACGGTCAAGGTGTCCGAGGTAATCGCCGACCCTCTCGTCGCCAAATGCCTTTGGAGTATTCGGGCATCGCTTAAAACGGGTGATGCTCACCTTCATGATCAAGTGCTCAAGGAAGGCTGGCGCGAGTTGAACCAACTAGTGGCCCCACCCCTTGTACGGTGCAACCCTCGGCTTAAAAAATATCGTCTGTTCGCCGCGCTGTGCCCAACTGAACTGACCACGCTTGCGCACTATCCGAAATTGCGTACTTTGGCGTCGTTGATAGGTGTGGGAAGCGCAGAGCGTGAGCTTTCTCTGCATCAGCGTGTGCTTGAGCGTCTGGACGATGTTTTGGGTAAGCGGGAAAAAGGACTGTCAACTCCGTCGCTGGAGCGCATGACTCTGCCTTGGCTGCTCTACAGGAAATTCGTACAGGAGCAGGAAGCCGAAGCCACGGAGATCGCTGACCCCACAACAGGCCAGGAGCGCTTGAATCCATTACCTGCTGAGCGTCGCCGCCGAGGCATGCTCGCCATTGGTGGTGGTATCGCGACCATCAGGGCTATCATTGAGTTCGCCAAAGAAGGGTGCAAACGAGAAGACCTGGTGGAGCACATGCGCTCGATCAACCCAAGTCACGCGACGTCGAGTATCCGAACGCAACTCAACTCACTCATTGCCGAATGGGGTGTTCTGCGTGCTCTAGGCGACGAGATCCATCTGACGCCGCGAGGTGAGGGACTGCTGGAGACTGGCGAGCCTGATGAAGTATCGGACTGGCTGCTGACCCGCGTTCTTGGGTTTGATCACATGCTCTATGCATTGCACAGCGCTCCAATGTCCGTCAGTGCGTTGAATGAAGCGTTGAGAAAGGTAAACACCGGGTGGACCAGCGATCGGGCATTGACCAGTTTGACCTTTTGGCTGCGTGCCCTGCAATTGGTCGAAACCCGTGCAGACAAACTGCAGCACCTGACCGAGCTCGGTGAGGCCTGGGCAGCGCAAATCCACTGGGAACCCCAATCACTTACTCCAGACCCTGGGGCTGTTTCAACCAGCCTGGTGCCATCCAGTGGCGACGCTGTGCCGTTTGAGCGTCCCTCGCTGGAAACCATCCAGCGTAGTTTTCCCGAAGATATCGCCTTTCCGATCAGCCTGGTGGCTCGTCTTGATGCAGGACTCTGGAGTCATCCGCGCCGCCATTTTGCTGTCCTTACCGGGCTCAGTGGCGCCGGTAAAACGGTACTGGCTCGGGGTTATGCGCTGGCGTTGCACGAGGGGCAAAGCCAGCCATCAGAGGGACTGCTTACAGTCCCTGTCCAGCCTGGCTGGCATGATCCCTCTTGCCTGCTGGGTTACGTCAATCCATTGAATAGCGAGAGCTACGTACGCACTGCATTCATCGATTTCCTGCTTAGGGCCAGTGCCGACTCCGAACGTCCATATACGGTTGTGCTGGACGAAATGAACCTGTCGCACCCGGAGCAATATCTGGCACCGCTGCTTTCGGCCATGGAGACAGGTGGCCACATTGAGCTCCATGCTCAGGATAATGACATCAGCGGCGTGCCGGCGACCATCACGTACCCGAGTAACCTGGTGATCATTGGTACCGTGAATATGGATGAAACGACACACGGCCTGAGCGACAAGGTGCTCGACCGGGCGGCAGTGATTGAGTTCTGGGAGATCGACGTTGAAGCGTTCCCCGGCTGGAAAACCAGTGCTTTGCCTGAGGCAAAAATTACCAAAGTCCGTGACACGCTCAAGGGGCTGGTCAAGGCCTTGCGCCCGGCACGCCTGCATTTCGGCTGGCGCACCATCCACGATGTCATTGGTTACATCGAGCAGGCCGGACGCGGCGGTGTGATTGATTTTGATGCGGCACTGGATCAAGCCATCTACGCCAAAGTCCTGCCCAAACTGCGCGGTGAAGACACACCTCGGGTTCAGGCTGCATTCGCAGACAGCCGTACCTTGTTGCGGGATATGAAGCTGGAGGAATCGGCAACCAAAGTCGGCGAGTTGCTGGATGATTTGCGTTCTTTGGGTTCCGCCCGGTTCTGGCGCTGAAACATGGCGATTATCCGATGCGTTGACAAACAAGGCAGCATGTTTAACGTCAGCCCCGAAGCCTTGGCTTCGGGGTTCATGGAGCGCGGCACTTATTATTTCGAGATTGTCCCCGAGTCCCGCTTGTTTGTTGATGATGAACCGTTGGAGAGCTCGCGCCATGAGGCATTTGATGCATGGCGATGGGAGCCGGGTTTTTATGCGGGCAAAGTCGTCGCTGAGTTGATTGATACTGACGGCAAGGTTTTAGCGAGCTACCACTTTGATGTGGCTCCGGATCAAAACAAGCTCGGCGAGACTTCGTTTGCCGCGATGTTCGACGAGCTCCTTGCCTTCGATATACGTTTGCTGATGGGCAACGAATACGCCCGTTTGGAGGTGGGTCGTGAAGGTCTGACCAGCAACCCGCACCTGCAATATGCCCGACTGAAACGTTATGGCCCGGCGTTGTTGTCAGCGTTTATCGAAGTCTTGCGCAAGCCGCTGACACGGCTGCACCGAGAGCGAACATTACGGCCAGCGCATCAATTGCGTCGTATTGATCGCCAGACCCTGCGACGCGCCTTGCAAGACCCTGCGGCGACGGCGTTGCTCTATAACCTCGAACAGGCCAATACCAGCGGTGAGGTGTTGCACTTTGATGTGCCCACTGTGTTCGAGGACCTCGATAATCCGGCCAATCAGGCGTTGGCTGTTGTCCTTGGCGAAATCCTGCGACGCAGCCGTTACGTCATTGCCGCCTTGCAAAAGATCATTGATGGGGAGGGCGATACGGGGGCTCGCTCCGCGTTGACTCCTCGGCTTGGACGGCGGATCGAGTTCCTCGAAGGCTTGCAAAGTGACCTTCGTAGAATTCAACGCAGGGAGCCGTTCTGCTCTCTGCGCCAGCCTCGAATTTCCGCTGCCGGGCTCAACGCGGTTTCCGCTCATCCTGCTTACGCTCGGGCCTATCGTCATGGATGGTACGTGCTGCGTCCTGGTATTGACGGCAGTAGCGAGGGAGAGCGCTTATGGATCAGCCCGACATGGGAGATATACGAGCGTTGGTGCTACCTCCAGGTGGTGGCCATGATGAAGTCGATCTATCCCGACCTGCAGTGGCGTGATCGTTGGCCCGGCACGAGTCTGGACTACATACGTTGTACCGGGCGAGGTATCGATACACAGGTCGATGTCTGGCTGCAGGTACACTGTCCAGCGTTCGACCAGCGAGCTAGTCACGGATTTTCCAGCATTTCCGGGGCGCGTTACCCCGACATTGTTGTCACCGTGGAAAGCCCGGCGGGGAGCTCGTTCCTTGTGATGGACGCCAAGTACCGGGTTGAGCGCAAGTGGGTGCTGGAGGGCATGGTGTCTGCGCATTTGTACCGGGACTGCTTGCGCTGGAAGGGCCGCAAGCCGGATTTATCGATATTGCTGGTGCCTCGTGCAGGAGGTGCTCCCTTGTTGGAGACGATGACGTACCAGAAAGCCAATGGGGTTGGCGTCGCGGTGCTGAGCGTTGAACACAACGGATTGCAAGCGGTGTTAAAACCCTTTGCAAGGGGCTGCACAGATTCAGAATCAGTAGAGCTTCCTAGGGCCGCAACTCCTTTGCCACTGAACTGAAACTTACGTAACGCTCAAAAAGGAAGCGCAATGACAACAATAATTACAAAGGCCCAAGCCGAGTTGGAGCTTGCACTCATGCAAGCCGAAAGTGATTCCATGGCCAGCAGCGATCTTTATATCTGGTTGCGCGAATGCGGACTGTCGCCCGAAATCGCCGTCCGAGTCAAAGAGCTGCTCAACGTGACTCAGCGCATCGGTAACAAGGTTGTTTCCATCGGCAAGCTGATCGTAATGAAGTTGCGCGACTTCATTACGGCGCATAAGAATCTGGCCATTGGCACCGTGTTGGGTGCTGCTATCGCTTCGCTGGTCGCTGCGATTCCGTTGCTCGGTTCGATATTGGCGCCATTGGGGGCACTGCTTGGCGTGACGATCGCGGCCACCGGTCATCAACGCGATAAGCATCCGGACCGGAACGGCAGAGGGGTGAGCCTGGAGGAGCTTCCGCAGAACCTGATCGAAATGGCCCGGACGTACTTTGATCTGTTCATTGAGACGCTCCAGATCATCATGGCTGAATTTTCTTCGGCGAAAACATCATGAGTCGGCCACCGAAGGTCAGCAAAAAGCAGCTGCTCAAGGTCATCGATGAGCTTGAACGAGCCCCCCAAGACCGTGTTCGCATCCTGGGGGAGGTGGGCATCAGCACGCTCGGTATCGGCCTCGGTGCCGCCGCAGCTGGCACTGTGGCGGGTATCGCGGGTGCGACCAGTATTCCGGTCCTCACGACGGCCGCCGGTTGGGTCGGTGTTACTGCCGTGGCGGCGACGCCACTAGGCTGGGCTCTCGGCGTTGCGGCGGCCGGTGGTGTTCTGGCCTACGGCGTCTCGCGCTGGATTCGCGGCGGTGCGATGTCAGAGGGGCGCAAGCAGGAATTGTTGTTGGTCTACCAGGAGCGGTTGGCCGAGATGGAGGCCAAGGAGCGCATGGGGGCGGTCACGCTGTTGGACAAGTCCGGTTTTATTTCGTCACTTCGTGAGGTGATCGAGAAAGATGTCATCAGTGCCGATAAGGCGCTACGGCTGATCGAGGCGGTGGAAGGCGGAAAGCTGGCGTTGCCTGAGGCTTATCGATTGGTCAATGGGCTCTTGCTGGAGTAGTCCGCGCAGGGTGCAGTCTTCAGCAAAGCGCCGATGAGTCATCCGGTCACGACACGTCTTGTCGCCCTTCGCCCTCATGCTCGCCTCATCAGCAGGACGAATGGTTTACACCGAACCGAACCGCTTGAGTCAGGCAACCATAAGGGACCGCAGCATGAAAAATCTGTTCGCAATTATTGGCGTCATCGTCGTTGTAAAAAAAGGCTACGAGTTCTTCCGTGAATACAACGAGATGAAACAGGAATTGGACAAACGCGCCGGTGATTCGGCCTGACGCCGTGTAGCGTCGACGATTTTATTTTTCTACGACTGACGGGTTATCTCCATGCCTTGGCCGCCCCATCCCTTCACTTTCACCTGCCCCCAATGCCACTGGAAAAAAACAACGGTGCCGCCCAGCGATGCGCTGCGTGAGGGGATCGACTGGTTTTCCAATTGCCCCTCATGCCGACACACTGCATTGGATGTCCGGCCGGCTACGCGTCTGGAAATTTTCAAGGCCAGGCTGGCGCGACCGCTTCGCTAGAGTCGGCAAAGTGCATTGATCCGCCAGGCTGGAGCCCTCCTGGCGAGTTACACCAGGCTCGCCTTGCCTTCCTCATGCTCATACGCTGCAGCCGCCCGCCGCAGTGTGTCTCCCATCTGTTGGCGCAACTCCGGCGGTTCCCGCACGACCAACGAATCACCCAAAGACAAAATCCACCAGTGCAGCTGCCAGGTATTGTTGACGGTCGCCTGCACCTGAAAACCATCCGTCAGCACCTCCAGCACCATGTCCGTGCTCAAGGGCGTTTCACGAATCATCCTTGCCTGGTGTTCGCTCACCCAGGCCTTGAACCGGATTTTCTCCGGTTTGCCAAACTGCAAGGCGTCGGTGGCCAGGTAGGTTTGCAGTTCGAACGTCTCCAGCCCTTGGCACGGCGTGTCGAGTACCGTTACCGCGCGAAAGCGATGCACCGCGAACTGACGGACATCGGTATAGGGCGCAGCGGTGGCGATGAGATAGGTGATCAGCCCACGCTGGACAATCGCGAGGGGGTTGAGAGTCAGTTCGCTGAGTTTGTCGGTGTGTGCCGAGTAATACTGACAATGAACTTGCTGCTCGCTGATCAGGGCGTGCTGCAGTGCCTCCAACGTTTCTGCCTGGATTTCCGGAGCTCGAAGATTGAAATCCGGCCGAACGCTCGCAACTTTGTCGGGCCAGCGGGCGGCGGGGTTGCCGTCTTCGAGGCCTTTGAGTTTTTGCCGGGCATGCTCAAAGCGCGGTTCCAGCACGCTCAACATGCTGCCCGGAAGTAGCGGGCGCACGGCATCTTCGACCAGCGCCAGACTTACGGCTTCAGTCAAGGTGATGCCCTGCAACTCGACGCTCACGCCCGGTTTCCAATACCAACCGAAGGGCGTTCCTCCATCGTTGCACTGCAACGGAAACACCAGGGACAGGTCACGCAGGTCGCGCTCGATGCTGCGGCGGCTGATGGAGTAGCCTGCGCTCGTCAGGCGGGTCAGCAACTCACTCACTGTGATACCAGGGGCGCGTTTGGGAAGCTGTTGCAGCAACTCCCATTGACGACTCAACGCGGTATGGGTCTTGGCTGATGGCAAGAGAAATCATCCTTGTAGTGTTGAAGCTGGCCTGTGGCTAGCGAATTTGCCGGGTTGTCTGCCTATCGGCGACAACCCGGCAACCTTTAGTCTGGTTAATGTATGAAACCGATTGGGCGCTGCTGCCCGGCGGATTTGAGCCGGCACTCGGCCAGCAACGCCTCCGCCAGCTCGTCGGCACTGGCGAATGGCTTGAAACGCCCTCGGCGCGCCACTGCCGCAAAGTCACCCGGGGTCAGATGCGCCTCACCTCGCAAGCGATTAGCTGCGTTGTGCTGCGGGTCTTTCAAGGCCAGCGCTTTCAAGTGTGCGGCAAATAACGCCTGGGCCTGGGCGGTGGCCAGGTAGCCGAAATGTACCTTCAGATCGAAGCGCCGCAAGGAAGCCTCGTCCAGGTCTCGGATCAGGTTTGTCGAGGCAATGAACAGCCCTTGATAGCTCTCCATTTGCGTGAGCATTTCATTGACCGCGGTCACTTCCCAGCTCTGCCGCGCCTTGCGCCGGTCCTGCAAAAAACTGTCAACCTCATCGAGCAGCAGCACTGCGTCTTCCTGTTGTGCGCGCTCGAAGGCGCCCGCCAGATTCTGCTCCGTCATTCCGACATAGGGTGAAACCAGGTCGGAGACGCGCTTGACCATCAACGGCTTGCCCAGCTCTTGCGCCAGCCATTGGCCAAAGGCAGTTTTACCGGTGCCTGGCGGACCGTAGAAGCACAGGCGTGCCTGGGGATGGACACGTAGTCCGTCAACCAGGCCGTCAAGAGCATGGTCTGCGTTGATCCATTGCGGAGAGTAGAAGGTGGGCAAGCTGCTACCGCCGTCATGTTGCAGCTTCTCGAGACCCTGTGCTTTCAACGTTCCGTCGACGATGCAACGGATCGTCGTGTCCAGCGTCTTGCTCGCGCGGTTTCCTACGCTGCGGCCTACTCGCACGGCTCGCTCCAGCACCGCCGGTGTCACCTGTTCATGGGCACTGAGATGCTCTATCAACTGATCACTCAACTTGCCCCCGCCACACTCACGGAGCATCTGCTTGCGCTGCGCCAAGGGCGGGTTGGGGATCTCGATCACCAGATCGAAGCGACGTATATGTGCAGCGTCGATAGCCTCAATGCTATTGCTCAACCAGAAACACGGCAGCGCATTCTCCTCCAGCATGCGATTGATCCAACCCTTCTGCGAGCGACTATGAGCGTCGGTGCTGGCGGTTTGAAAGATGTCTTCGATCTCATCCAGTACGAGCAGGGCCCGTTGCGAGCGCAGCACGCTATTGGCCGCGCGCAGGGAGCACAGACGCTGTTTTGCATGCACGGGGTCGCCATCGCTGTCCGTGCAGGCCACTTCATAAAGCGCGCTGCTCAGGCTCTTTGCGAGCAGTCGACTGAGCTGAGTCTTGCCGGTGCCTGGCGGACCATAAAGCAGAATGTTCACGCCTTGACGGCCCTGTGCCAAGGCTTTGGCCAAGTAGCGTTCGGCGATGTTCAGTGGCTGTTTGATGTGTCGGTAGTGCTCCAGGCTCAGGCTGCCTGGCGGACTCAGGCGGAAGGCATAAGCAAACAAATCCAGTGATGTGCCTTTGCTGAATCGCAGCAGGCCGGGAAGCTCCTGATTACTCACCGATAACATCGAACTCAGTGCTGTTGAGGCGCGGGAATTGCTCCCCACCTCCAGCAAGCCCGCCCGGATCAGGGGGCTATTACTCGCCAGGCAGGCCTCGACCTCGGGGAGTTGCAGGCCCAACAATACCGCGAGGACTTTCATGGTACGGTTGAATCCCACCATGCCCAACTGATCGGTAGCATCACAGAGCACCGGGTCGATATGCATCAGTACGCAGAAACCCAGTACCCGCAACTCTGCCTCTTCCAGTCCCAACAATGTCCCCAATGCCTCCAGATTGCTCCCCAGGCGATCCGGGTAAGGTGTATCCGGATTGCTTGCCTCGAAAGCGCGAGCTGCTCGACGCAGGGCCGACAAGGCTTGCGGTGGGCTGTACTCGTCTCGGTCTACCCATTTGGTCAGGCCAACCTCACGGGCCAGATCATCATCGTTGAACCCGTGTCGACTGACTAAATTCCGATGCCCCCCCAGGTCCAGCAGCAGTTGGAAACTCCACTTCAGCGAGAGTGCACAAGTGTCGGCAGCGCGGCGGCTGTCGTGGGCGAAGGGGGTGAGTCGGGTACCCATGCTGAATCTCCTGATGCTGTGGAGGAGGCAGGATGGGATGAGGGCTGGTCAGAATGTGTCGTGGTAACAGTGGTCAGTGAGTGTTCAGGCTCGACACAATCTGTCGTGCCTGACTCTTAGTCTGGAATCCACAAAATGGACCAGAGAGGGATGAGCAATGCTGAAGAACGTGCTGGCAACAGTTGGTCTGGTCGTGGTGCTCAAAAAGAGCTTTGATCTGTACCAGAAGTACAAGCAAATGGAACGAGAGAACGATATTTGGCGTAAGGCAGCCACTGGCGGGGATTGATTCCCTTTCCACTCAAGCCTGCACGACCGGATAGCATGCATCCCCCCAGAGCGTGTCGGGATTTTCCAGCATCAGATGGATGATTAACGGCACCAACTTGCCAAGCAGCTTCCCGCAATCGCGCAATTGTGGTCGGTTGATACTGCTATCCCAGGTCGCACCGCCGTGCATGATCTGATTGCGCAAGGTGTAGATGCGATTGAACAGCACCGCGAGTACATCGGCAGTATCGCGTTGTGCCAGAGCGGACTGTGCTCTGCGTCGGCCGTCGGCGAAACGTTCGCTCCATTGTTGCTCGGTGATCTTGCCATTCTGGTGGTCCCAGAAGCTCTGAAAAACGTATGGGTTATCCAGCAGCACACGGATGCTTCCGGAAAACTCGGACCATACCAGCGTCTCTATCTGCCGCTCGCGATCTAGATCGCAAAGCTTGCGCAGAAAGGCACGGAAGGTTTCCTGTTCGGATAACCGATAGTTCTCGTCGATGTCAGTTGCGTAGGCGGCGTTGAAGGCAATCCACAGGAAAACGAAACGACCGTCGGGATCATCAGCTTGTTCGGCGCGTTGCAACCAGCTCAAGGACCGATGCACACGCAATGTCAGGTTGACGTGATGGTTGTCGCGTTCAAGTCGGTGACGCGCCTTGAGGGTTTGGTAATCCATGAGATTGACTCTTCAGGAGAGATGGAATGGGGTGTGTCATGGTTTGTGGCCATGCCATGACGCTGACGGTTGCACCTGTTTATGCTGAAGCCTTACCCCAAGCGGGACCTGTAGTAAGGCTTCCCGGTCAGATCAGGAAAACCACTGCTTCAGTGTTTCCTTCGCCTTGGTCACGTGTTCTGCCTTGATATGAGTAGCGGTCGCTGCCAACGCTGCGCACAACACGCCGATGTCGTCGGTGTAGCCCACGATTGGCGTGATGTCGGGGATGACGTCGATCGGAGAGATGAAATAGCCGAGCGCACCATAAATGGTGGTTTTTGCCCAGGTGGGCGTGTCTGAGTCGGTTGCGGCGTAGTACATCTTCAGTGCGGGTTCTAGTGCCGCCTCGCCAGCGGACTTCGCATAGTTTTTAACTTTGTCCCAGAACGAGTCGTCTGAGTAATCCTTTTCAAATGCGTTGTCTGACATGGGTTTCTCTCTACGGTCATTGGTTTTGACGAGGGTTGTGTGATCAAGATGGACGGTGAAGTGGCTTTCGCCAAACCCGCCTCTATACCTCTGTTTCGGGCACTTCCGCAGTCAGCCGGACGGCATCGCTGAAGTCTTCGAACAGACGTCGTGACTCCTTGAGCCAGCGCTCCAGTGGTGCTGTATCCAGTTTGCTGTCGAGTTTGTCGATGGGGCCGAGCATTCGCTCATAAACATTCTTGCCACCGATTTCCAGGCTGTCGAGTCGTAGTCCGTTGATGGCGGTTTTTTGTGCACGCATCGCGCTGATATCTGCCTGAATGGCATCGTCATACATCGAGAAAACTTCGCGCAGTCGCCCATCGAGGTGTTGCCGCGCATCACCTTGTAGGTTGATCCGGGAGAAATACTCCAGAAGTGGCACGTCTCGATAAGCCACTTCGTTGCGCAGGGTGGAGCTGTACGCACTGATCCCGACAACCGCAATTCCCTCGGATTGCAGGATGTCCTGGACCTCATCCATGACGTACTCGATGTCGTCTTCGGACTTGAGGTCGGCCTTGGTCAGAACGACATAGACCGACCGCTGCTCGACGCCAATCTGTTGGATAAAGTCCAGGTCTGAGTCAGGCACCGTGCCGTTGGAGTCGAGGCCGATCAGCCAGATGATCGCGTCGGACTGCTGCGCAAACTGGATGGCAGTGCGTTTGTCACCCTGACTGTGTTCGGCCGCCGTCGCCGGTGGGTTGTAGCCGGGCGTGTCGATGAAGCAAATGTTGCTGAAGTAGTCAGGGTTCATCTGAACACCCACGCACATGAACGGCATCAGGCTCTTCAAGTCGAAACTGAACGAGTTGATGAAGGCATGGGAGATGCTTTTGTAGAAGTCCACATCCAGTTTGATATGGCCGCCGTTCGCGGAGTACCCGCGAATCATCCGTTCATCAGTCGCCAGCACGTAGCTGGGGATAGCGGTGACTGGCTGCATACCGACCGCCAGGCGCACCTCGGGGTCACGGATGAAACTGTTGATGAACTCGGACTTGCCGCTGCTGAAGCCACCGACAATGCCGACGATGGTGCGCTCATGAACGTCTGGAAAGCCTACGAGCAAGGCCAGTTCCTGCTGGATCGACTGCAACATTGTGAGGGCCTTGGCTTCGGCGGCCAGGGACGATTCATTGTCTGCGAACACCATGTAATCGTTCGCCAACAACTCTCTGAAACGGGCCAGGCCAGCGCTTTCCCGAGGGCGAGCCGCGAGCAGCCGGGAGATGAGCTGGAAGCGCGTCCAGGTGTCCCCGTGGCGTTGATTCAACGCCTGAAATTCGTTCGCCAACTGAGCGTGCTGTTGTAGCTCATCTTCATGGATCTGTTGCAGTGTTTCGTGCGCCTTGATGCTGGCTTGCAGTTCCAGGCGAGTCTGTTCCAGTGTCTGCTCAAGAGCCTGGCGTTGCGACTCGACGGTATTGCGTTCCTGTTCCAGTTGGGCATGTTGCATCGACAGACTGTCGAAGCGTTCGCGCGCCTGCTCCTGGTCGCGCTGATGCTGGTCGATGGCCTCCTCCAGCGACTGCTGCACACCTTCGAGTGTCTGCCGGGTGCTGATCAACTCGGCAGCGGTGTTGGCCTGGCACTCGGTCAGTTGTCCATGTTCCGCTGTCAGGGTTTCAAGGCGCGCCAGGGTGTTCTGGTGCTCTTGGATCAGCGTCTCATGACGTTCATCCGCCGCCTTGAGCGCTTCGGCACCGGCTTGCAATTCAAGTCGCGCTTGCTCGAGGTTTTGTTCGAGGACCTGGCGAGCGTCCTCAATGCTGTTACGTTCCTGCACCAGTTGCGCATGCCGCGTCGACAAGGTGTCGAAGCGCAGCCGCGCCGTCTGCTGAGCGTGCGTATGCTCAGTATCGGCCTGCTCCAGCGACTGCTGCACAGCGTGCAAGGCTTGCCGGGTGTCGGTCAGCTCGGCGGCGGTGCTGGCCTGGCGTTCGGTCAGTTGCCCATGGTCGGCAGTCAGCGTCTCAAGACGCACCACTGCGCCCTGATAATCGCGGGTCAAGGCATCGTGCTGATCATCCGCAGCCTGGAGAGTTTCGACCACAACGTCACGCAGCAGCTTGCGACGCCGGATGAACAACTGGCCGAGTTTATCCAGTTGGGTCATCAGCGCTGGAGGAAACAATTCAGTCTTCATGCCGCCTCCAGTTCCTTGGCCATGCGTTGCAGGCGGTCCAGGGTCAGAAGAGCATTTTCGACCTGTTCTTCCAGCTGTTCCATCCGCGCCTGCATATCCTGGAAAAATGCACTGCCGTAGGAGGGTGGAAGCTTTTCAGTCATGTCCTCCGCCAAATGACGGATTTGCTTTTTGGCCTGTCCCTTGAGGCCATCCAGAAGATGCCGGGCATTGTGCAGGAACTCTCGTGCCTCATCGTCCAGCAGGTAACTGCCAGTGCCTTTTAGTTTGCTCAGTTCCTGGCTGCTGAGTTCAAAAACGGGGAGCTTGAGGCGGGCAGCCAGACCTTGGTTGGTTCGGATGATCAACGCGGTGTCCAGGTCATCGCCAAGGTGACGCCTGGCGACCGCGGTCGATTCCTTGACTAGGTTGTCGCGAAACTTTTTAGTCAGGGCATCGCTTGTGCTTTTCAGGGTGCCTGTCAGACCTTCGGCAAACTCCTCCAGCTCGTTGCATACCTGGCGCCAGAACAACTTGAATACGGTGTAGTGGTGAGTTTCCTTGCCGCCACCCCAACCCCAGTTGGCAAATTTTGCCACGATGCTGTCGCGCACCACCTCTCTGGATTTCGACTCTTCACTAGCGGATGCACCGACCTCCTTAAGCGTGGAGCGATAAGCAGATTCAAGTTCCTTTGTGAGATCCTTTTTCAGATCCTCGCAAAACTCTTTTGCGCAATTGGTCAATACGTTATCGAGCTCGTAGGTGCCCACTACCATCAGGCTGTCCAGCTTGCGCCGCTGAGCCTTCAGGTCCTCAATGTCGGCATTGCGGACTTCCTGATACTTGGCCTGGGTAAAGTTCAGCAAGTCGGCCCGGAACGCTTCCAGTGCCGAGGACTTGGCGCGAATGAGCTCCTCGCGCCGATCTTCGATAATGCGGTCCTTCTGCGCGCGGACACTGTCCAGCACCGCCCGCAGCGCTTCGGTGTTGGCCAGCAGGTCGAGATTGCCTCGGCAACGTTCGGCATGCTCTGGCGTAAAGAAGTCAGGGTAATTCGCTTGAAGGTTTTCCCACGCCTTCTGCTCGCCACTGTCCCAATCGTTCTGTTGGTCAAAACGAACCGAAAGGCTGTGGCACATGCCCGAGGTATGCAGGACCTTGCCGGCGCCTTTATCAATCAGATTGTCGAAAGTCGCACCGATCTCCGGATGCTGGACCTTCAAGCGTTGCAGGGTATCGACCATGTGCGCGCTGAGCGTCTGAGTGATCTTGTCCAGCGATCCCTGAAGCGTTGGCTGGCGGGTGTCGCTGCCATACAGCTGGTTGTCGACCTGGCTGGCGATCAACACCAGTTCCTGGACACCCTCTTTCTGGGTGATCCGGCTCATCATCTCGATGTCCTGCTCACTGAGGAACTGGCCGGCAGGGCTGACGATAAAGACCACATCGCAATTCTTGAGCAGGGCTGTCGTGCGTTCCTCGCGAGACTGCACAGGGTCGTTCAAGCCCGGGGTGTCAATGATGCGCACGTTACGCAATGAGTCCAGCGGCAGGAAGATATCGACGCTTTTAGTCAACGGCATGTAGTTGCCGCCGACGCCGACATAGTCCAGCAACTTGTCGGCTAATGACAGAGCATCAGTTGCCTGCAGGCGGCCCAGACTGTCGAGGGATCTGAAATCTACATTGGAGCTGCGAATGCTCTGCCACTGGTCATGGGCGGCCGCCAGCGCATGTTCGCCTTGCAGGGCTCGCCGGGCAGTTTTCTCGACGTCGGCATGGAACTGCTCGTCTTCTACGTGTCGGCCACTGCGCTGACGACGCTGGCTTAGCGTTTCGTAGGCGCGAGACTTTTCTTCGCGAAGTCGTTGCTCGTAACGCAGGGCGTTTTGCTCGATATTTTCCCGGTCAGCCGCGCTGTAGAACTGAACCTCGGCACCAAAGGTGTCGCCATGGGTCAGGGTGGTCAGCGCAGCGGTCATCGGGGTGGCAGCCCTGGGCAGAATCGCATGACCGTCGAAGATCAGAGCGTTGAGCAATGAAGACTTGCCGGCCTTGACTCGGCCCACGACGCCGATCTGCAGCAAACGATTCTCTTCGGCCAGTTTGCTGAAGGCCTTATTCAGGTCCTCGGTCCGGTCGATGGCATGCTTGCGTAGCCATTGAGCGATGTCTTTTTCCAGCTCCGGGTTGTACTTTTCCATCCATTGATGGAGGCGTTGGTTCAGATCCAGGACGTGCTGTGCGTTCATTGCTGCGACTCGTAGAGGGCTTGTTTGGCGAGTTGTTGCAGTTGTTCTCTGGCGCGGGTCAGCAGCGCGATCTGATGCTCGGCCGCCTCGGTATCGTGATTGCGGCTGGCGACCAGTTCATCAATGAGCTTCTGCTTTTCACCGATTTCGCGCTCGAACTCCACGCTGACTTGGGTTACCAGCACTTCCATCTGTTCGGCGAGCAGGACCGGCAGTCGATCCCGCAACTCGCGTTTAACCGAAGGAATGATTTCATTGGTCACTTTCTGGCGGAGTTGGTCACGCTGACGCCCCTCATTAAGGAAGGACAGAATCTGCGGAAGAAAGATGATGGCCAGTTCGATCAGTGGATTGACTACCGACGTAGTGACTGCCAGCACGGTGGCCAGGCCTTGATAGCTCACTTTGGGTAGCGGGTTTCCGTCCTTCCAGCCACTTTCTTGTTTCAGTCTTTCCAGTTCGTTTGTATTGCGCGTGGCCAGCGATTCGCTCCAGTTGCCCAGGGCCTCTCCGGTTTTTTGCAGGGTGCGGTTGATCCTGTCGGTGATCTGGTCCAGCCAGTTGGGATCATTGCTGAACTGGCTCATGCTCTTGCCAAGGTCACCCACGGCTTGCGCAAAGTCGGTGACAACGGAGCGACTGAGAATGTCCATCTGCTCCTTAATGGTGCGGGTCATCGAGCTTCGGACCACTTCGGATACGATCCGCGAGAAAGCGTCCTGATTGCCCGCCAGGCCGGCGCTGACCAATTCCGACTGAGCGTTATCAAGTTCACGGCCGACCGCATTGAGGCAGCTGTCTACAGCGCGGTCCAGCTGCTTGTCGCGCAGGTCTTCAAGAATGCCGTCGCGCTTGCGCTCGATCTGCCGAATACCATTGGCCAGCTCGCTCAGGGCATGTTGATTTTCGGCTTGGTTCTTTTTCAGCGAGGTCAGCGCAAGGTTGATCTGGTTAAGCAGTGAATGGGTCAGATCTTTCAATCGATCTTCAAACACCTGGCGAACGATTTGTTCGGGTTGCAGACGCGCAAGCACTTCGGCCAGTTGGACATCTCCGTCGAGTCCTACCTTGACCAGGGGGCGCGTATCGACAAAGTTGATTCGGATCTGCTCGTCGATCAGTTCCGCGACTTCTTGCACTTGCTCGTCCGAGCGCAGGTTGACCTTGTTCAGCAGGAAGGTGAAATCACGCCCGTAAGTCTGCAGGTCATCCAGTTGACGCAACATCGACTGAGTGATGTTGCCGTCTTCCACGCTGGTCACCACGATGAAGTGCACGCCACGGGGCAGGTAGTACGCGATCGCTTTGTTGTGGTTGGCCAATGAGGAGCCGAACCCCGGCATGTCAACCAGCACCAGTGAGGGCGAGGCTTTGAGTCGCGGGTTATCCAGGTACAACTGAAGGTGGGTGAATTCGTTAGCGCGAGTCTTGATACCGGCAAGAGCGCTGACGTCCAGGCGTTCACTACTGCCATCCAGGCGAATGGCCAGGAGATGCGGGTCATTGCTGTAGCGCAACTCAGTGGCCAACTCGGTTTCGGGCGTCAGGCCAATACCCAGGACGTTTTCGCCAAGGAAAGCGTTCAGCAAGCTGCTCTTGCCAGCGCTGAACGCACCAATGACGGGGACGAGCAGTTCGGTATGTTCGATATCGTTCTTCAGCCGCGTCACCTCATCGGGCTGGATCGAGGTTTCTACAATGAGCGGCAGGATGGATTTCAGATAGTTGAGGTAGGTGCTTTGGGTGTTCAACATGATCAGTACGAATCCTTGTGTATATCAAAAAACGTTTATGGGCATCGTTGTGGGTGAGGGGCTCCAGTCGCTTCAAAACTTGAGCTCCCTCCATTCATAGCCGTTGTATTTCTCCCAGACTGCGCCGTTCTCAAAGTGCAGGTACACCCGCCACTCATCCGGATTGACCTGGATTTCTCCACCAATACGGGCGCAGTTACCAAACTCTGAGCGTAGAAAACTCTCCAGTTGCTGAAAAAACGCATCGGGCAACCTGGAGCTGCCGGAGACGTAGCAAGACGACCCATTGGCGAAAAGGCTGCAGGGTTGAACGCTTGACCACAGCGTTGCAGCTGCCTGGTCCGGATGTTTCTTGCTCCAGTCCAGAGCGAACCTTTGAAGCAGGACATGCCAGTTTCCGTCGGCGTACTCACCTTCAATCCCCCACATGTCGATGGCCAGGAACAAGGTGGGCTGCTTCGAGCGTTTCTGCGACGGATAGAAGGACTCATGCATGGGAATATCTCTCGCTGGTTCAGAGGTAAAACAAGACGAGTAAATGTCGAACATGCCCACGACATATTGTGTCGCGCGCGACATCTGGATCGTATGAGCAGCGGTGTGTAGTACTCACCGGGAAGTCAGCCGGGTTGTGGCCAGTCGTTCAGCGGCAGGGCAGCGGGGTACGAGAAGAGAGATGAGGCGTGGATAAATCAGAATGGCCACAGACATTCGCAACTTCCTTGTGCGTGTAGGCGTGAGTGCCTGCGAGAGAGATCTACTGCACGATATCGGCATGGGGCAGACAAGCTTTAGTTGGGACTTGCAAGGTCGATCATGAAGATCCCTGCGAAGCCGACGTGGACGAGATTATGGCATTTTGCTACCGTCGACGGCCATGCGCCAGCTCACATGCTGACTCGCTGCAAACGCAAAGGAAGCCTTTTATGAGCATGACCTGGGGACTCTCTGGTCCTGAACAATTGGATGGCGAGAGACGCACCCGCACGCTTGATATTGGCGCCGCAGTGCGTGAGTACAACGAGCGCGCTGTCCCTGGCATGGGCGGCGTGTGGTACGCCAAACAGCTGTTTTTGGCGATGCTGGGTATCGCGCTCGCGCAGAAGTTGCGCGAGCGCAAATCGAATGTCTCGAACATTGACGCGGCCAACGCCATTGAAGCGTTGGGCTGCTACTACGCGCTCAAACAGAACAAAGGCCAGGGTGATGCCCGGGTGCGGGGTTCGGAGAAACTGCGCGGCAAGGCGAATTTCAACTTCAAGACCCTGTGCAAGCCAGGGTTCTATGTCAGCCAACCGATGCGAATGGGGACCGGCCAGGCATTGTTGGCCCTGGGGCTGGTGCGCGCGCAGGGTGAGCGATTTAATGCCTTTGCCTGCACGGCCTTTGGTCATGAATTCGTTAACGCCTGCTGTGGGGATGACGGAGCGCTGTTAGAGGAGTTGGTGCAGTGGGCACAACGAGGCGATTCTGTAGATAGGTTGAAAGGCCCCGTTTCCGGGCTGCTCTCGCCTCTGCAAGTATTACCCGCACAGGCCCGTGCGCTGTTGTCTCGCCGCATCGATGCGGAACTCTCGCCAGCCAGCGGTGGCTTGCGACGTGCAGCCATACGTGGCTGGGTACGGGCTCGTCACGCCAAACCGGAAGCCGTGTTCGATTGGGCCGAGCGACCCGATGAAATCGATACCGAACACTGGAACGACTTGCATTATGGCGCTCTGTTTTTTCAAGTGCAGGATGCCGCCTACGACGTGCTGAACGCGGTGGAGCAGCACATGGCGGTGTTGAGCACGCAGCGGTTCGAGTTAGGGCGTGTCCTGCCCGAACGCATCTCGACGCAAATCACCCATTTGCGCGAAATGGCCCGATTGTTTTTGGATAACCCTCAGCGGCAGCGAATCGATCCTGTCGCCTCGACCTTCTGCCATGAGTGTATGGATCCTGATAGTTCGAGCCTGTTGGCCAGTCTGGTGAGCCGCGACGGTCGGGTTCTGCGTCTGCAAGGCAAGGACATTCTGCCTGGCGGTGCGTTCCAGCATCAGGTTTTGGAGGTCGATACTGGCCAAGCCGTTATCGAGGCCCAAGGCGAGGCTTCCCACGCCGCTTTGCCAGCCTGGATTTCCCATCGTGTAGGTCGTTTGCATCGACTGGACCTGGATCTCCGGGGCCAATTGAGCGCCTGGCTCACCTCGGCTCCAGCAGTAGCCCTTGAAGAGGTAAGTTTATGAGTCATGCTCCTGCCTCTCTGGCCCAACACTTCGAAACGCCGGACGGTTTTACTGGCCACTTCGGTTGGCTGTGCGGCTTCTCGGCTGACGACAGGTTTCTCAACGATGCGATTGAGCGTTTCAGCCACCAGCAAGCCAATCAGCGTGCCTATGCCGGGGAAACGCTATTGGCACTGATGCTGGACCCGCGCGCGATCCAGATTACCCCGGTCGAAGTGCCGGGCCTGTTGCATTTACCCTGGGCGAAAGCTGAATTGCCATTCAACCTGATGCACGCCAAGGTCGCGGTGCTGGGTTACCGCAGCACTGACAAGAGCGACGCCTGGTGCTTGCGTTTGCTTGTGTCCACCGGCAACTGGACCCGGCAGACATTAGAGCAGAGCCTTGACCTGATCTGGCGCCTGGACCTGTGCAGCGACGAACTGGCAGCACCCACCGAGGCAACGCAGCAGGTACGGACAGATATCTGCAGCGCCTGGAGTCTACTGCTGTGGCTACGGGAGCATTACGACTGCCGTGCGCTGCTCGCCAACCCGCTGACAGCCAAGGCTGTGGCGGATATTGACGCGATCCTGCACAAGCAGGTCAAGCCGAAAGCTTGCGGATTGAACGCGCGTTTCTTCGATAACCGAAAAGCGTCGCTGCTCGCCCAGCTGCCAGCCAAAGTCGTTTATGCCTCGGGTCGAGAAACTGCGCGTAACTACTTGGCCATGGGCTCGGGTTTTTATGAATCTTCAATGCCCGGTGAGCATGCATCGGTCCCGTTGAGCATCATCAGGTGCTTGCGCGGTGAAGCGGGAGAGCCGCGTCTGCTGACGGCGACCAGCACTGTAGATCTGTTTGTCAACGAGGCGAGCTGCCAGGGCATTGCAGCGGCAGCCGCGACCTTGACGGCTGCCAGCGTCAGCGTACGACCTGCGGCTCAGCCGGCCTACTTTCCTGACGTGCAAAAACGCACCTTGCATGCCAAGTTCATTTTCAGCGCCAGCGAGACTGGGCATTCGGAAAAAACAGCCAGCCCATGGCTGTACCTTGGCTCGGGCAATCTTACTCGGCAGGGCTTCACCCTGAAGATGGGGCGATCGACGGGCAACCTTGAGGCCGGGGTGGTATTCGCTCCGACGCCGTTGAACTGGTACCCGGCAAAATTGGGGGGCGCTGATCCCGAATCGATTGGCTATTACCTGCCGATTCAGTGGGAGCAGGAATGCGTCCCTGAGACGCTGCAGCAAGGCAAGGATCTTGAGGTGGGGAGCGAGGTGTTCAGCGCAGCGCCCGTGGCTTACTTGATGTGGCGCGACTCGGATGCACCAGAGCAAGGCTGGTTGAGCGCCGATGATCGCTCGCTCGGCAATTACTCAGTGCTGGATACGTCGCAACAGCCTTGTGCATATGTTGAGGGTCAAGGCTTCGCCTGGTGCGGACCACGACCGCGGCAGGTGGTTGTCAGTTGGCAAGAGGCGGGTGCAACGCATGTCATGACGGTGCCGGTGCTGGATGGGTTTGGCCGATTGGCGGCCACCGAGCTGCCAGAAATCAGCCTGGAGGATGCGTGGATGCAACTCGACAGTTTTCCACACTCGCCCGGTGAAGAAGAACTGCCCAACGCATTCGACGATAGCAAGCGCTCTGCCGACAAACAGGGAACCATTGCGCCAGGAAAAGAAGCGGCGCGTTACCCGATCCGGCAAATGATGGAACTGATCGAAGGTATCGCCGCGAAACAAACTGCGCTGGAGCCTCGGGATTGGCCGGTGTGGTGTGCCCGACTGGAGCAATCACTCATTCAGGCCGCCGGTTGTGGGTTGTTGCAGCAGTTTCTGACACTCGAAATCAACCCCATCCATGCCTTGCGCCAACCTGCGTTCAGGCCTTGTTTTGCCGAGACAGCGGACCATCCGCAAGGGCAGCGCTACGAAACCGCACTGAGCAATATCGAGGCCCACTGGAAACTCGACACCTCACATCCCCTGGGAGTCCTGCCATGAAGCGGATAGCCTTCAGTTGGGCAACCGTTGCGGCTTCACTGCGCGAACGGGCGATGCAACAGCAACAACTTGCAGATGACGCAGGTGAGGCGGCTGCGCACCTGAATCCAGGCCAGCGAGCCAGCCTGCATGCGTTGGCCGATCGTATTGGCGAACACGGGGTAGTGCTGGCCGACGAAGTGGGAATGGGCAAGACCCGTATCGCTGTCGAGCTGATTCGCGCAGTCAAGGACGCTGGCGGTCGAGCCGCCGTCATCGCCCCGCCAGGGCTGGGCTATCAGTGGCAGGCAGAGCTGAAGCTGGGAGGCGTCGCAACTCCCGCGATATTGCGTGGTCTGCTCGGCTACTTTGAAGCCTGGAGTGCCGAAGAGGTCCTTGATCAAAAGCCATGGTTTCAGGAGTCCACCCTGGTGCTGTCCCATACCTTTGCCAACTGGCGTATGGGCGAGAACGCAACGCCCTGGCGCAGAGAGTTGGTGCCGGAAGTCTTCGCACGCTGGCGCAAAGAGACAGGTTTCAAGTATCCAAATGGCTACCACCTGTCAGGCTCTGATGATGAAAGGGTCAAGCGAGCCGCCGCCAGTATTGTGGGGCGTATCAGCGAAGACGCCGCGCAACCCGCTTACACCTGGTTGACTGACGTCACGACCGGGCATGCCTGGCCAAACCCTGATACTCACACCAATTACCGCCGCGGTACTCCTCATCGGAGTTGGCTTGAACAGGTGGTCGGGTTTGGCCTGGGCTCCTTCGACCTGCTGGTGATCGACGAAGCCCACAAAAGTCGCGGCACCGACAGCGGCCTGAGCCGGTTGCTCGATAACCTGGTGCAGGGAACTCAGCACAGCCGTCGCTTGTGCATGACAGCGACTCCTGTGGAGCTGGATATCGAGCAATGGCGGCAAACCTTCGAACGGCTTGGTCTCGACGAAAAAGTGCGCGATCAACTTCAGCCTGTGATCAACGACTTTGCGCAGGCCATCCGTCATCTACGCGTTCATTGGCGTTCCAGCGACACGGCCCGTCAACAATATCAGGCAGCTGCCAGTGCCTTTCAATCGACGTTGAGCCCTTATCTGCTGCGCCGGGATAAACGTGAAGACGCCGACGTTTCACGCTTCGCCCAAGAAACTCAGGGGGAAAGCTATCGCAACACCCAAAAGCCCGTCAGTGTGGATGTACGCACGCTGAAGTTACCTTGGCGACAGGCCGTGTGCGCAACCGAGGCGCTGTCCGTGGCCTCGCGACTGGACGAAAACTCAACAGCCAAACGCTTGCGATTGACCCTGGCCAATGGGCATGGAATCGCTGACCTCCTAGCGCAAATTAATGAACCAGCGGAGCCTTCTACCCTGCCGAATTACGGACAGTCCAGCGCGGTCGATGACAAGCGCCAGCAACGCGTGCAGTGGTGGTTGAAGACAGCTGCGCAGGCGTTTCAGCATCCCCACCACTTGTTTGAGCACCCGGCAATTCTGGCCACCATCACGGCCATTGAAGCCGCACACGAGCAAGAGGAAAAGGTGCTGGTGTTCGGCCGTTTCACCGCACCCATGCGAGCCTTGGTCCGGCTGCTGAACGCACGTGAAATGCTTCGCAGCCTTGAGGCCGGCCGTTACTGGCCGCAAAGCGTAATCCAGGCTCGTGCCGACGAGCCCGATGACCATTCGGAATGGGCAGCAGTGGAGATTGCGCACCGTCAGCTGAATTGCCGGCTGAAACTCAACTCCATCCCTGAGCTGCTGGCCAATCAATACAGCACCCACAGCACACGTCGGGAGCAGCTACGCCGGCGTCTGCTCGGCTGGCTGGATGCGGGACTGCCCGAACATGAGCAGGTACCCCGCGCGATGTTCAAACACCTTCAGGAGGCCGAGCTCAACAAGGAGCTGGTGGGCACCGCCGAGAAACATCCCGTGGCGCTGTTTACCCGGGCAATCCTCGACTTCACTGGCGGGGACGTCGAACATCTGACGCCTGAGCAAGCGTGCACCGCCTTTTGCCAACTGCTGAGCGCTGCCGGCGACCAGCACACGGACGACAATCCCCACACACCGGATATCGGCGAAATTGCGTTGCAATGGGAGCTGCTACTCGCCCGTCTGCAGCCCGAGTTTTCCCACCAGGAGGGTGGTTTCGCTCGCCTGATGTACGGCGGCACTGAACAATCTACCCGCCGCTTGTTGCAACTGGCCTTCAACCGCCCGAACAGCTTTCCCCGTGTTCTCGTGGCCCAATCCACCGTCGGCCGCGAAGGCCTCAACCTGCATCAGGCATGCAAGACCGTCATCCTCATGCACCCGGAGTGGAACCCCGGTGTGGTCGAACAACAGATCGGCCGAGTCGATCGAGTGGGCAGTCATTGGAGTCGCCGGTTGGGTGAAGCGCTGGATCGGGGGAGTCCAGCGTCAGAGCTGCCGCGCATTGATGTGCATCCAGTGATCTTTCGAGGGACTTACGACGAGCATAACTGGCAGGTCCTGTTGGAACGTTGGGATGACCTGCGTGCTCAGTTACATGGAGAAGTGATTCCTGCTCGTGAGGCGGAGGGGGACTTGGAGTATGAGGAAGTGTTGACGGAATTGAAGGCCGGAGCGCCTTGTTTTTCGCCGTTGGGGCGAAAAATTTAAATCGGTCTCAGCTCTCCACCGGCCCCTGAAGATAACTTGTATGGGGTTGGCGAGAGCATGATCATGGCTTGGCACGCGGGTTGAGTGTTTTGAGTCCGGGTTTACAGTGCGCTGCGATTGTTTTTATCTGTCCGCAGGGAGTGAGCACTATGAGTTTTTCAGCAGTGAACAGCTTCGCGGCAATCTGGCTAACCGTTGATTAGCGGCTTGACTGAGTTGAACACTCGCGGTGGTCAAGCCTCATAGCCGCCTGCGATGTATCTGGGACACAAACCCGAATGAGGAGTAACTGTAAACTGCACGTGAGTATCTTCTCTTTAGTCCTGCGGACTATACGAGTGCTAGCCTGCCTCTTTTATGGGCTTGGATTGCGGACAGTGAAAGGCTCCCCGTCCCCGCTTGCTGTATATGCTCGCTCCACCAAGCCATCATCGGGCGTCTTCTCTCAATGTAATCCGCACGATTGTAGGCGCTACGCACTTCGTCTTTGTCCACGTGTGCAAGTGCGACCTCGATCAGCTCCGGATCCCATCCTTGTTCGTTCAGGATAGTACTAGCCATCGAACGCATGCCGTGGCTCACTAAGCGCCCTTCAAAGCCCATTCGCTTCAGGGCCATGTTTGCTGTCTGGCTGTTGCAGTGAGTCCGCGGGTCTCTATCGGCGGGGAACACATACTCTCTGTGGCCGCTGTAGGGTTTGATCGTCTCAAGTAGAGCCAGTGCGTGTTCGGTGAGTGGTATGACGTGAGCGCGTCGCTTCTTCATCCGTTCCGCTGGGATCGTCCAGGTTTTCTTGTCTAGATCGATGTCAGCCCAGGAGGTCGTGGCGGCTTCCGCAGGACGGGTCATGGTATGGAGCTGCCATTCGATCAGGCAGCGTGTTGTTCTTTTTATACTCGCATTGGCGATGGCGACCATTAGCTCTGGCAGCTCTTCGGGGCGTAGGGCAGCCATGTTTTGCTTTTTCGGCTTTTTGAACACAGCCCGAATGCCGCTGAGCGGGTTGGCAAAGATCATTCCCGAGTTCACGCCGTAGGTCATGATCTCGTTGAGCCGTTGGGTCAGTCGCTTCACTGTCTCCAGGCTGCCTTTGGTTTCAAGAGGACGCAGCAGTTCGATGACCGTTGGGGCATTGATCTGCGAGATAGGTGTTGTTCCCAGTGTGGGAAAAACATGCAGTGTGAGCGAGCGCCAGATGTCCTCGGCATAAGCCTGGGTTACAGAATCCTTTTTCAGTTCAAACCAGGCAGACGCCACGTTCTCGAATGTGTGCTCGGTTGCCTGCCTTTTTGTCTGCTCCAACTCGCTACGTTGTTCTTTCGGGTCGATGCCCTGGGCGAGAAGCTCTCTGGCTTCGACCGTTTTCTTCCTGGCTTGCGCGAGCGAGAGTTCTGGGTAGGTTCCGAGGCCCATATTGATGCGGTTTTTGGTAATCGGCTGCCGGTAGTTGAAGTTCCATAGCGTAGAGCCATTAACCCTCACACGCAGCTGTAGACCGTCTCCATCACTGAGTACGTAGTCCTTGTCTTTCGGCTTTACCGCTTTGAGTTGGCGGTCAGAGAGGCGGGTGGCTTGGGCGCACATGAGGTGTTCCATGACATCAATTGGTATTCCAAAAATTACCACTGAAGGGCTTGGAATACCATCTGGAATACCCGATGTCGTGGATTGTGCCGGACGTCCATGGACGCCGGTAGACCCAAAAGCCTTGATTTTGCTGGGTTTTAGGCACAAAAAAAGACGTCCGTGGACGTCTTTAGATGTAAATTTGGTGGAGCCGGGGGGATTTGAACCCCCGTCCGCCAGTACTCCGCTGTCGGTACTACATGCTTAGCCGTGTCTATTGAGTTAACCCTCAGCCGCCCGACGGGCAGGGTGCATTGGGCGAGTTGTGTAAGTTTTAGCCGCTTCGTCCACAACGTACTGCACGGCGATTCTGTTCTATATGACAATCACTTTGGGTTTACAGACATCCCCTGATGATTGCTGGACCCGAAGGTACCAGAAGGGAAGGGCTAAGGCTGCTTACGCAGCGAGAGCGTATTCCCCGTAGGTTTCGTCATTGGCAACTATAGAAAGTTGCAACAGTGGATTTACGAGTTCTGTTACCAACTCGGCATGCACCTAAAGGTTCGCAACCGGCGTCGAATCCTAAACGGCCCCGAACCTGCTGCCCTGTGGATCTGTTAGGGCAGCAAGTAGCGGCAGTGTACGCCAACGCGGGACAGAAGGCCAACCCGAAGGTTGGCCTAGAGCGTGCTGGGCTTATTTACCGCCCTTGTTGTTGTTGGCAATTTCCTGGATCGCCTGGGTGGTGAGCGAAATGCACTCATCCTTGTTACCGGCAGCTTGAGCTGCCTTAGCCTCGCTTTCGGCTTTGTCGATGGTGTTTTTCAGGTCTTCGGGCATTTCACCGGTACTGACCTTGGCATCGCTGATTTTCTGCAGGTTGATCGCGCACAAATCTTCGGCAGCAAACACCGGTGAGGCCAGCATCGCAGCAGTAATGAACAGTCCAGCCAGTGCGGAACGCTTCATGGGTATCTCCTTGAGCTGAGGGTCTCGGTGCTGCCGATGGGGGCGGTCAGCCGAGTTGGTATAGGCCCCTGTCAAAGGGGTCTAAGCAAGTGACTATAGACATGCTCAGGAATTCGTTTTTTTTTCGCGTGGGTCAAAGCGCTTTAGGAGAGAGCCGCCCCGGCCCTCTCCCAACGTTTTTGGCGGTGGGTCAGGTTGCCCGCGGCTGGGTGACACGGTCCACTAGGTAGACCAAACCGTGGTAGTCGATGCCGCCGTGCAGGCTCAGGCCGATTTCGCAGGTGCGGCTGGTGGAGATGCCTTCGTCGCATTGCTGCACGGCGTCCTTGAGGCTGCGTAGGGCGTGGGCGTTGAGTTCGGGGGTGGTGAAGCCCTTGTCGCCGGCGAAGCCGCAGCAGTGGATGCCTTCGGGGATGACCACGTTGTTACTGCACCGGCGCGCCAGGTCGATCAGCGCCTGGCTTTCGCCCAGATGCTGGGTGCTGCAGGTGACATGCACGGCGATGGGGGCGTCCTGGGGGGTGAAGTCCAGGCGTTCCATCAGGTGAGTGCGGATGAAGCGCACCGGGTCGTAGAGGTCCAGGCGTGTGTCGCCCAGGTCTTGGATCAGGCGCAGGGTGCAGGGGCTGGTGTCGCAGTAGATCGGGTCGAGGCCGCCACGGCTGGCGTGCAGTAACGCGCCGATGAGTTCCTGGCGCTTGTGCTCGGCCTGTTCGGCGTAGCCCTTGGAGGCGAAGGGTTGGCCGCAGCACAGGCTGTCCTGGTTTTCGGGGGCGACCACTTGGTAGCCGGCCTTTTCCAGCAGGCCTCGGGTCTTGTCGTACAGCGACATTTGCTCGCGGTCGCTCGCCGCTGGGCCCATCACCCGCGACACGCAGGCCGCCAGGTACACCACCCGCGGCCGCGCATCGGTGAGTGGCGGGCTGAAGCGCACCGCCCGCTCCGGTTGGGGCATGGCACCGCTCCATTGCGGCACTTTGCCTTTGGACAGCCGCGTCAGCGCCGCCGAGAACTTCGCCAGGCGCGGCGCCCCCAGCAGCATGCGCGCGCCGTTGGCGGCATGCAGGGTGAAGCGCACGCCTTGTAGGGTAGTGGCGAAGTGATTGCCCAGCCAATCGGCGGTCTTGCCGTGATCGGCATCGCGGGCGCGCAGCTTTTTCACCAGGTCGCCGGTGTTGATGCCCACCGGGCAGCGTTGCGCACACAAACCGGTGGCGGCGCAAGTGTCGAGGCCGTGGTAGCGGTAGGCCGCTTCCAGCTCCGTGGTGTCGACGCCGGCGCGCTTTTTCGCCTGGATATCGCGCCAAATGACGATGCGTTGGCGCGGGCTGAGGGTCAGCCCTTTGGACGGGCACACTGGCTCGCAGAAGCCGCACTCGATGCACTTATCCACAAGCTCGTCGGCCGCCGGTAGCGGTTTGAGGTGTTTGAGGTGGATTTGCGGATCGTCGCTGAGCACCACGTCCGGGTTGAGGATGGCGTGGGGGTCGAGCAGGCGTTTGAGTTGCCACATCAGTTGATAGGCGTCGCTGCCCCATTCCAGCTCGACGAACGGCGCCATGTTGCGCCCGGTGCCGTGTTCGGCCTTGAGTGAGCCGCCGAATTCCACGGCCACCAGTTGCGCCACGTCGTCCATAAAGGCCTGGTAGCGGGCCACTTCCTCGGCGCTGTTAAAACCCTGGGTGAAGACGAAGTGCAGGTTGCCCTCCAGGGCATGGCCAAACAGGATCGCCTCGTCGTAGTGGTGTTTGTCGAACAGCTCGATCAGGCGATTTACGCCGATGGCCAGTTGTTCCACCGGGAAGGTCACGTCTTCGATGATGACCGTGGTGCCGGTTTTACGCACCGCGCCGACGGCGGGGAAGGTGTCTTTGCGGATGGCCCACAGGCGAGCGTTTTCCACCGGGTCTTCAGTGAAATCGACTTGCTTCTCCACGGCGAAACCGGCCAGGGAGGCCATGATCTGCGCCAATTGCTCGTGGAGCAGGGTAGAGGACGCGGCGCGCGATTCGATCAGCAGCGCGCAGGCGTTGGCCGACAGTTGCTGCACGAACGCCGGCATGCCGGGCTTGTCCTGCACTGAGCGCAGGCTGCGGCGGTCGAGCAGCTCCACCGCCGAAACCGGTTGCTGCTTGAGCACGGTGACGGCGTTGCAGCAGGTTTCCACATCGGGGAAGACGATCAGCGCCGAGGCCTTGTTCGGGTGGTCGACTACGGTGTCGTAGGTCACCGCGCTGATAAAGCCCAGGGTGCCTTCGGAACCCACCAGCAGGTGGCTCAAGATATCCACAGGCCCGTCGAAATCCACCAGGGCATTGAGGGACAGGCCGGTGGTGTTCTTGAGGCGGTATTTGTGGCGGATCTTGGCCGCCAGTTGCGGGTTGGCGCGGGTCTCGCGGCCCAGGGTGGCCAGGCGTTCGAGCAGTTCGGCGTGGCTATGGCGGAATGCGGCGACGCTGTTGGCGTCCTCGGTGTCGAGGCGGCTGCCGTCGGCCAGCACCAGGCGAATGCCGGCCAGGGTGTGGTAGGTGTTTTGCGCGGTGCCACAGCACATGCCGCTGGCGTTGTTGGCGACGATGCCGCCGATCTTGCAGGCGTTGATCGACGCTGGGTCCGGGCCGATCTTGCGCCCGTAGGGTGCCAGCCAGGCGTTGGCCTGGGCGCCGATCACCCCTGGTTGCAGGCGGATTTGCGTGCCTTGGCCACGGATCTCGCGGCCATTCCAGTTATCCCCCAGCACGATCAGCACCGAGGCGCTGATGGCTTGGCCCGAGAGGCTGGTGCCGGCCGCGCGGAAGGTCACCGGCACCTGGTCGCGGCGCGCCAATTGCAGCAGGGCGACCACTTCGTCTTCGGACTCGACGCGCACCACCAGTTTGGGGATCAAGCGATAGAAACTGGCGTCGGTGCCGAAGGCCAGGGTGGAGAGCGGGTCGTCGAAGCGGCGCTCAGGCGGGATCAGTTGCTGCGCATCGCGCAGGAAAGCGGCCGGTAGGCTCATTGGTCCTCCAGGATCAGTACCACCAGGTCTTTGGGGCCATGGGCGCCGTAGGCCAGTACTTGTTCGATGTCAGCGGTTTTCGACGGGCCGGAGACCAGCAGCGCATTGGTCGGCATGCCGGCGGCCCAGTTGAATTCGCGTTGTACCTGATAGAAGTTGTCGCGGATTTGGCTGGCCTTGAGCAGGGCGAAATGCACCGGCGGCACCAGGCTCATCAACCGCGGTTCTTCGCGGGTGGGCCACAGGATCAGGCTACCGGTGGCGGCAATCGCCCCCAGGGTGGAGGTGAGGCTGGCCGGGGTGTTGTTGAACAGTTCGGCTTTCCACGCTTCCACCGGGCGGTCGTAGGCCTTGAGGGTCGGCAGCCCCGGGTTTTGCGCCCAGTACGCGGTCACGCGCTGGCCATGGGGCGTAGTCGGGGCGATCAGCAGGCTGGGCAACTGGCGGTTGTGCAGCAGGCGCGCCAGCAGCGTGGGCCAATCCTGCTCGGTGCTGAGGTGGATTTCGGTGTGCACCGCTTCCATCAACTTGCGCAACTGCGGGATGCGCTGCTCCGGCGCGTAGGTGTAGGGCTCGGTCACCAGGGCTTCGTCGAAGTTGTCGGCCACAGGCGTGGTGCCGGTGAGGCTGTGGCGTAACTTGGCGAGGATGTTCTGTTTGGCGCTCATCAACGGTCTCCCTGCTTGGCCAGGTGTTCGCGGGCCAGGTCGTGCAGTGAACGGGCGGCGGGTTTCGGCGCGCTGTGGTTTTGCGTCCAGGGGCCGACGTTGGCGGGGACCAGGGCACGCAGGCGCGTGGCGCCGAAGCTGAACAAGCGGTACAGGGCCGGTGAGCTGTGCAGCCGCGCCCAGGCGTTCCAGATAAAGCGTTCCTTGCGCGAATACTTGCTGCCCTGGCCGCGCATCACTTGCCCGGGGGCGTTCGGGGCCTTGACGTTTTCTTCGCGCAGGCGCCGCAGTAGCGCCGGGATCGGGATCTTCACCGGGCACACTTCGCCGCAGGCGCCGCACAGCGACGAGGCGCTGGGGTGGTCGGGGACTTTCGCCAGGCCGACCATGTGCGGGGTGATGATCTTGCCGATCGGGCCGGGGTAGACCTCGCCATAGGCGTGGCCGCCGATGCGGGTGTACACCGGGCAGTGGTTCATGCACGCGCCGCAGCGGATGCAGTTGAGGGTCTGGCGCAGTTCGCTGTCGGCAAAGGCCTGGCTGCGGCCGTTGTCCAGCAGCACCAGGTGCACCTCTTGCGGGCCGTCCAGTTCGTGGGGCTGGCGCGGGCCGGAGATCATGTTGACGTAGGTGGTGATCGGCTGGCCCAGGGCCGAGCGGGTCAACAGCGACAGCAGCGGCACTACGTCGCGCAGGTTTTCCACGACTTTTTCGATACCGGTCACGGCAATGTGCACGGGCGGCACGGTGGTGGACATGCGGCCGTTGCCTTCGTTTTCCACCAGCAGCAGGGTGCCGGTTTCGGCCACGGCGAAGTTGACGCCGGAGACGCCGATGTCCGCTTCGAAGAACTTCTGGCGCAAGACCTTGCGCCCGATCTGAATAAGTTGGTCAACGTCCTTGGTGTATTCCACGCCAAGTTTGTCGTGGAACAAGGACGCGACCTGACCGGCGTTCTTGTGGATCGCCGGCATAATGATGTGTGAAGGCTTCTCGTGGTCGAGCTGGACGATGAACTCGCCCATGTCCGATTCCAGGCATTCAATGCCCTGTTCAGCCAAGACATGGTTCATTTCCATTTCTTCGCTGACCATCGATTTGCCCTTGATCACTTGCCGCGCCTCGTGAGCGCGGATGATCGAGAGAACGAGGTCGTTGGCCTCGTCCACCGTTTCCGCCCAGTGCACTGTCACACCGTTGCGGGTCAGGTTCTGTTCCAGTTGCTCGAGCAAATCGGGCAACTTGGACAATGCCCGGGCGCGGATCGCGTTGCCCAGGGCACGTAAGTGTTCGCGTTCGTGGGCATCGCTGAACGAGGCCGCACGCTTGTGCATCAGTGAGTCCATGGCGCTGCGAAAATTGCCGCGCAGTTGCGCATCGCCCAGGGCCTGGTGGGCCCTTGCGCGAAAATCCTCTTCCACGGCGACGGTGGGGATCAGTGTTGGCGCGCTCATTGGCCACCTCCGGTGCGTTGCCAGAGGAAACTCGCCAGGTGTTGCCCGCGCAGCGCCGCTTGCTGTTTCTCCAGCGCGCCGTTGATGTTCATCAGGCAACCGCAATCGGCGCTGAGCACCTGGTGCGCGCCGGACTCCTGCAAGGCGCGGGTCTTGTCCGCGACCATGGCGCCGCTGATGTCTGGCATCCGCACGCTGAAAGTCCCGCCAAAGCCACAGCACTCGCTTTCGTGGCTGTGTTCTACCCGTTCCACATTGCCCAGTTGCGCCAACAGCGCGCGCCCGTGCAGGTGGGTGTTCATTTCCCGGCGTGCCGAGCACGAGGTGTGCAGCGCCACCTTCACCGGCTCGCCGCTGTCCGTGAGGCGCACCTTGCAGACGAACAGCAGGAACTCCGCCAGTTCATAAGTGCGCGCTGCCAGGGCTTGCACTTGTTCAAGGGTGTCCGGCTCGTCCTTGAACAGGTCGGCATAGTGTTCGCGCAGCATCCCGGCGCAGGAACCCGACGGCACCACCACCGGGTAATCCCCGGCAAACAGCGCCAGTTGCGCCCGTGCCACTTGCCGCGCCTGCTCGGTGTAACCCGAGGTATAGGCCGGTTGCCCGCAGCAGCTTTGCCCTTGCGGGTACTCGACGCGAATACCTTCGCGTTCAAGCAGGTGGATCGCGTCCATCCCGGCCTCGGGGTAGAACAGATCCACCACACAGGTGCCGAACAGGTAGACCCGCGCCGGTTTCTCGCTAGGGTACTGGCGTGGTTCGGCCAGGGGCGGGGCGACGCGTGTCGCGTTCGGCACGGCGTTGTAGAAAAGATCGCTCATCAGGCGTGTCTCCGGGTGGTCCCGGTTATCCGTCTGGCGCAGCCGCTGAAAGATAGAGGGTCAAGCTTTCAGCAGCCTTGCAGACCGGGTTGTGAATTGCTGACGCCGGGAGCGCTGCCCGGCGTCGTTCTTGCTTACCCTAAGCGCGGTGCGCTTAGTGCACCAGCATGCCCGTGAACCAGTACGCCTGGGCCAGGGTAATCAGGCCGACGATGGTGGCGAAGAACAGGCTGTGTTTGAGGGTGAAGCGGAACAGATCCGACTCTTTGCCCACCAGGCCGGTGGCGGCGCAGGCAACGGCGATGGACTGCGGCGAAATCATCTTGCCGGTCACGCCGCCGCTGGTGTTGGCGGCTACCAGCAAGGTGTCGCTGACGCCGATCTGATGCGCGGTGGTGGCCTGCAACGAGCTGAACAGCGCGTTGGAGGAGGTATCGGAACCGGTGAGGAACACGCCCAGCCAACCGAGGAACGGCGAGAAGAACGGGAACGCGGCGCCTGTACCGGCCAGCACCAAGGCCATGGTCGAAGACATGCCGGAGTAGTTGGTCACGAACGCGAAGGCCAGCACCATGCCGATGGACAGGATCGGCCAGCGCAGTTCGTAGAAGGTTTCTTTCAAAGTGGTAAGACCAGTTTTGAAATTGATCTTCAGCACCAGCATCGAAATCAACGCGGAGAAGAAAATCGCCGTGCCGGTCGCGGAAATCGGGTCGAGCTTGAACACCGCCGGGAGGGCGGTCGGCGCGGCCACGATGGGCGCAACCTTGACCACCATCTGGTCCAGGTGCGGGATGGCGAAGTTGAACACCCAGCTGTACATCGAACCGCCGGCGGCAAACATGGCCTTGAAGGGTTTCAGGGTCCAGATCGTAACGAGCACGGTGAGGATCAGGAACGGCGACCATGCCTTGAAGATTTCTCCCAGGCTGTAGGGCGATGCCACGGTGCTGCGCTTCTGGCCGAAACCACCGGCGCTGGCGGTGACTGCGACACTGGAGGTGGCGCCAGCGATCTGCGCGCCTGCGGTGCGCTTGGGCTGCCAGACTTTCAGGAATAGTGTCAGGGAGATCAGGCTGGCCAGGGCCGAAGTGATGTCCGGCAGTTCCGGGCCAATGAAGTTGGACGTGAAGTACTGGGTGATGGCGAAGCTCAAGCCAGCCACCAGGGCGGCAGGCCAGGTCTCTTTGACGCCGCGCAGGCCGTCCATCATGAACACCAGCCAGAACGGCACGAACAGCGACAGCAGCGGGAGCTGGCGGCCGGTCATGGCGCCGATCTTGAACGCATCGATGCCCGTTACCTGGCCGGCGACGATGATCGGAATCCCCAGGGCGCCGAAGGCCACGGGGGCGGTGTTGGCGATCAGGCACAGGCCCGCCGCGTACAACGGGTTGAAGCCTAGGCCCACCAGCAATGCCGCGGTGATGGCCACCGGCGCACCGAAACCGGCCGCGCCTTCGAGGAACGCGCCGAAGCAGAAGCCGATCAACAGCACTTGCAGGCGTTGGTCATCGGTGATCGACAGCACGGAGCTGCGGATCACTTCAAACTGGCCGCTCTTGACCGTGAGTTTGTAGAGGAACACCGCCGCGACGATGATCCACGCGATGGGCCACAAGCCATAGGCAAAACCATAACCGGCGGCGGCGAACGCCATGTCGACCGGCATCTGGAACGCGAAGATCGCCACCAGGATCGACAGCGCCAAGGTGATGCTGCCGGCGACGTGTCCTTTGAGGCGGAACACGGCCAGGGCCAGGAAGAAGAAAACGATGGGAATCACGGCCGCGAGGGCGGACAGCCCGAGGCTGCCAAGCGGACTGTACAGCTGTTGCCAGGTTTGCATATGGGGTGGCCCCTAATTGTTGTTGGTCAGGCACTGATTAGCGGCATTGGATAATTGGTCATACCAATTTACAATGGCTAGGCGCTAGGTTAAAAGCCTTATGCTGGGCGTGTCAATTTGTCGCCCTAAAACTTTTGTCCAATGCCGGCCCGCACGGGCGTCTGCACGGGTAAATCAAAGGGTGTCTGCCAGGTGTCGGCGCCGCGCCAATAGGCCAGAATAGACACCCCGGCGAGTGGCCGGGATCGTGGAGAAGTGAGTTATGGGGTTTGATCAGATTCGTCAGCGCCGTTTGTCTGACGATATTGTCGAGCAGCTTGAGGAGATGATTCTCGAGGGCACGCTCAAGTCCGGCGAGCGATTGCCGGCCGAGCGCGCATTGGCCGAGCAATTTGGCGTGTCGCGCCCGTCGTTGCGTGAGGCAATCCAGAAGTTGTCGGCCAAGGGCTTGCTGGTCAGTCGCCAGGGTGGTGGCAATTATGTGGTTGATTCCCTGGGCTCGACGTTCAGTGACCCGTTACTGCATTTGTTGGAGAGCAACCCCGAAGCTCAGCGCGATCTTCTGGAATTTCGCCACACTTTGGAGGCTTCTTGCGCCTATTACGCAGCATTGCGTGCCACCCAAGTTGACCGCGAGCGCCTGACGGGCGCGTTTGAAGAGCTACAGAATTGCTACGCCCGGTGCGACGATGTCAGCCGCCTGGAGGAGGGGGCGGCGGATGCAAAATTCCATCTGGCGATTGCCGAGGCCAGCCATAACGCGGTGTTGCTGCACACCATCCGCGGGCTGTTCGACCTGCTCAAGCGCAACGTAGTGACCAACATCGGCGGCATGTACAAGCAGCGTACAGAAACCCGCGACATGCTGATTAGCCAGCACCGGGAGCTGTACCTGGCGATTATTGAAGGGCGAGCCGAAGACGCGCGCGAGGTGTCGAGCCGCCACATCCTGTATGTGCAGGAAGTGTTGGAAGAGGTGCGTCAGGAAGTACAGCGCATGGCTCGGGCCGAGCGGCGCAAGGGAATGGAGTGACGGCTACCGCGGGTTGCCCGCGATAGCCGGCTCAGGCCAGGAGAATCAGTCTTCCTTGCCTTTGTTGCGCACCGCGCGCTGCAATTCGCGATTGGAATCGCGTTCGCGCTCGGTATCACGCTTGTCGTATTCCTTCTTGCCTTTGCCCAGGGCTATTTCGCACTTGACCAGGTGCTTGCTCCAGTACCACGACAGGCACACGCAGGCGTAGCCTTTCTGCTGCACGGCGGCGGCCAGCTTCTCCAGCTCGCGCGCGTTGAGCAGCAGCTTGCGCGTGCGTACCGGGTCGGCAATGACATGGGTGCTGGCGGTGGTCAGCGGCGTGATGTGGCTGCCCAGCAGCCAGGCTTCGCCATCCTTGAGCAGCACATAGCTGTCGACCAGTTGGAGCTTGCTCGCCCGCAGACTTTTTACTTCCCAGCCGGCCAGGACCAGACCAGCCTCGAACCGTTGTTCGATGAAGTAATCGTGACGCGCCTTTTTATTCTGCGCGATGGTCCCTGTTGGGTGTTTCTTCTGTTTAGCCATAGGGGCGGCATTATAGGCAGTTGCGCGCGAGTCGGCTACGGTGAAGCTGCGTGCTTGAGCACCTTGTGTGAATCCCGGACAATGCGGCCACTTTTTTTGACGCTGGACGTGTTGGATGTCGACAGACAAGGTTTCTGTCCATGGCGGTTGGGCCAGTCGCTGGGTGTTTATCTTCGCGGCAACGGGCGCGGCGGTAGGCCTGGGCAGTATCTGGAAATTCCCCTATATGGTCGGGGTGTACGGAGGCGGTGCCTTTGTCTTGGCCTTTCTGGCCTGTATCGCGTTGATCGGGGTTCCGGTGATGTTGGCCGAAACCCTTATCGGGCGCCGTGCGCGGCAGAGTCCAGCCAATGCCTTGAAGGTCTTGGCCCTTGAGGCGGGGCACAGTGCCCGTTGGTCCTGGGGCGCATTTGCCGGGATGATAACGGCGCTGCTGATTCTGTCCTTCTATAGCGTGGTGGGCGGTTGGTCCCTGGATTACATCATCGATATGGGCCGCGGTGATTTTCAGGGCGCGACGCCAGAGCAGGTGGGGGCGCATTTCGCCGAGGTCATCGCCGATCCGTGGCGCCTGACGCTGTGGCACACGTTGTTTATGCTGCTCTCGGCCGTGGTCATCGCCAAGGGCGTGGTCGCGGGCCTGGAGCGCAGCCTGCGGATCATGATGCCGTTGCTGTTCGTGATGCTGGTGATTCTGCTGGTGTACAGCTTGACCACCGGGCATTTCATGGACGGTGTGCATTTTATGTTCGACTTCCGCCCGGAAAAACTCCTCGATGGTTTGTTGCCCGCCATGGGCCATGCGTTCTTTTCCCTGAGCGTGGGCGTTGGCTCGATCATGATTTACGGCGCCTATATGCCGAAACAATCTTCAATCTCGGCGACCATCGTTGGTGTTGCCTTGCTGGACACCTTTGTGTCGCTGCTGGCCGGGTTGGCGCTGTTCCCGATCGTGTTCGCCGCGGGCTTGAACCCCAGCGAAGGGCCGGGGCTGATGTTTGTCAGCCTGCCGTTCGCCTTCGGCAATGTCCTGTTCGGCCAATTAATGGGGCTGGTGTTTTTCGTTCTCGTGGCGGTAGCGGCCTGGAGTTCGGCCATTTCCCTGCTCGAACCCATGGTGGCGTACCTGGTGGAGCGCAGCGGGGTTCGCCGTGGCTGGGTCACGTTCTGGCTGTCATTCAGTTGCTGGTTCGTCGGTTTGGGGACGGTGTTTTCTTTCAATATCTGGAAGCAGGCCAAGTTTTTCGTGAACGATGGCGCCGGCTTTCATCTCTACCAATGGGGTGCGGCAAATGGTCTGGACTTCTTTGGGGTGATCGATTTCTTTACATCGCGCATCATGTTGCCCCTTGGCGGACTCTGTTTCGTGATGTTTGCCGGGTGGGTGATGGGGCGCGAGGCCGTGCGTGATGAATTGTCGATGCGCAGCCCGGCCCTGTTTGCCCTGACCTTGTTTTTGATGCGCTATGTGGCGCCCATCGGCATCCTCGTAGTATTTGCCGCCCAGCTGTGGAAGTGACGCTGACATGACGACCCATATCCAACGTTCGGCCCTGTTGCCCTATCCGGCACAAGCCCTCTATGACCTGGTCAATGATGTGGCGCGTTACCCGGAGTTTTTACCCTGGTGCTCGTCTGCCCAGGTGCTTGAAGCCAGTGACGAGCATATGCGCGCCAGTGTCGGCGTGGCTAAGGGCGGGCTCAGCCAGCACTTCGTCACCAAGAACACCCTGGTGCCGGGGCATTCGATTGAAATGAACCTGGAAGAAGGGCCGTTCAACCAGCTCCACGGCATCTGGGTGTTCAAGCCGCTGGGGGAGAAAGCCTGCAAGATCAGCCTGGACCTGTCTTTTGATTACGCCGGGCCCATCGTGCGTGCCACGCTGGGGCCTTTGTTCAATCAGGCGGCTAACACCCTGGTGGACGCGTTTTGCCAGCGCGCCAAGCAGATGCATGGTTGAGCCATTGATCGAGTACGAGGTGGTCTATGCCGAGCCCGAGCGTCAGGTTTTGCTCAAGGCTCGCGTTGCGCATGGCACGAGTGTGCAGGCAGCGTTGCGTGAGTCGGGTGTTGCGGCGCAGTTTCCGAAGTTGGATCTGGAGCATTGCCAAGTCGGGATCTTTGGCAAAGTGGTGGCAGACCCGCAGGCCCGCTTGATCGAGGAGGGCGATCGGATCGAAATTTATCGCCCGCTTCTGGCCGATCCTAAAGAGGTGCGACGCTTGAGGGCGGCCAAAGCTGCGCAGGCCAAGGCGATGGGGCTCTAGCTTTTTGGTGTGCAACAAAAAACCCGGCATGCCGGGTTTTTTGTTATCTGGCCGATTATTGCGGCGAGGTATCCAGTGGCTCTGGCTTCGGGACTGGAACAGTTTCTACACCGTCGACATCCTTCTGGATCTTATCCAGCAGAGAACCCGGCTTGACCGGTTTTTCTGGTTTTGCCTTCTCGGCGTTCTGCGCCGGATCGGTCACGGTTGTGGCGCTGTCTTTGCCCAGGATCGCTTCGTCACGGCTCACGCCCGGCATGAAGTCACCGGAAAGGCTCACGAGTTGATCGTTGGCGTTGAAGATAACGCTGACGCGCTCCTGTTGGCGCTCACCGCCTCCGGGCTGCAGGCTATACAAGTAATCCCAGCGATCGGCATGGAATGTGTCTGTCAGCAGAGGGTTGCCCATAATAAACCGTACTTGCCGGCGGGTCATTCCCGGGCGTAACTGGTCTATCATGTCCTGCGTGACGACATTGCCCTGCTGGATGTCGATTTTGTAAACCCCGGGGAATGAACAACCGGCGAGTGCGAGCAGTCCCACAAAGGTGAAACTGGTTAGCAAGAGCTTGGTGTTTTGCATCGGTGGGCGACTTCCACTATCTTGGCTGGGACAACGTAAACGCCGATCATACCCGTATTAAGAGAAGCTGCGAAGCAGCATCGCGAGAAAGCTGACCATGGTTGAAAATAGCGAACTACGTAAAGCCGGCCTTAAAGTGACCCTGCCACGGGTCAAAATTCTACAAATGCTCGATTCCGCCGAGCAGCGTCACATGAGTGCCGAAGATGTTTACAAGGCGCTGATGGAAGCTGGAGAGGATGTCGGTCTGGCCACGGTTTACCGTGTACTGACCCAATTCGAAGCGGCAGGCCTGGTGGTCCGTCATAACTTCGATGGCGGCCACGCGGTATTTGAACTCGATGACGGCAAGCATCACGACCATATGGTCAACGTCGAGACCAGTGAAGTCATCGAATTCTTCGACGAAGAAATCGAGAGGCTGCAAAAAGCCATCGTCGATAAGTACGGTTTCGAGATGGTTGACCACAATCTGGTGCTGTACGTACGCAAGAAAAAGTAAGCATGTCGCGCGGTGTTGTCCGCGAAACGAGCGAAGGCGACCCAAGGGTCGCCTTCGTGCTTTGTGGCGTACTCAGTTTTTTGCAGTGACTACCATTTTCTTGGCGTGAGCCAGGGATTCCTTGGTCAGGTCGATGCCGCCGAGCATCCGCGCAACTTCTTCCACGCGTTCATTTTTGCTTAGTTTGGATACGGCGGTGTGGGTCGCATCGTCGCCGCGCACCTTGTGGACAAATAGGTGCTGATGGCCCTGGGAGGCCACTTGTGGCAGGTGCGTCACTGTCAGCACCTGGCCGCGTTCACCCAGGCGCCGCAGCAATTGCCCGACGATTTCCGCCGTGGGGCCGCCGATACCCACGTCGACTTCATCGAACACCAGTGTCGGCACACGGGAGGTTTGGGCGGTAATCACCTGAATGGCCAGGCTGATCCGTGACAACTCTCCACCCGAGGCCACTTTAGCCAGGGCCTTGAGAGGCTGCCCGGGGTTGGCGCTGACCAGTAGTTCGACTTGCTCCAGGCCATGGGGCAACAGCTCGGTGCCGGTATTGGGTCGCAGTTCAATGGTGAAGCGCCCACCGGGCATGCCCAGACGCTGGATTTCTGCTTCTACTGCGCACGCCAGGCCAGAGGCTGCACCTTGGCGTAGATCGCTCAGGTCGCGGGCTTTTTCTTGGTAGTGGCGGGCATAGGACGTCAGTTCTTCGCGCAACCGTTCGATAGATTCATCGTTGGCGTTCAGGGTTTCGATTTCATCCAGAAGTTTTTGCTGCATTTGCGCCACGTCTGCGGGCTGGATGCGGTGTTTGCGCGCCAGGGTGTAGATCGCGTCCAAGCGCTCCTCAAGGTACTGGAGGCGTGCCGGGTCGGCATCGAAATGATCGAGGAAACGATTGAGTTCGCCAACAGCCTCTTCCACCTGGATTTGTGCGCTGGTCAGCAGGCTGGTGGCCTCGCCCAGAGCGCCGCTGCTGTTGTTTACGCTGGAGAGACGGTTGAGGCTGGCGGTGAGTGCGTTGAGCACATTGCCGGAATCGCTTTCGCTGCATTGCTCCACGACCTGCCGGCAGATCCCCAGCACCGTCTCGGCGTTGGTCAGGTTTTTGTGTTCCTGCTCCAATTGCTCCAGTTCGTTCTCGCCAAGGCCCAGATTTTCCAGCTCTTCGAGTTGGTAGCTGAGCAGTTGATGGCGTGCACGCTGTTCGTCGCCGGAGTTGGAAAGGTGTTCCAGCTCTTGGCGGGTCTGGCGCCAGCGCTGGGCGGCAAGGTGTACCTGACGGGCCAGGTCGGTGGCGCCCGCGTATTCGTCGAGCAAGCGACGGTGGGTGTCGGTTTTCAGCAGGGATTGATGTTCATGCTGGCTATGAATGTCGATCAGCAGTTCGCCGAGGGCCTTGAGGTCGCCCAAAGGGCAGGGCGTGCCGTTGATGTAGCCGCGTGAGCGGCCTTCGGCGGTAATGACCCGGCGCAGGATGCAGGGGCCGTCGCAGTCCAGGTCGCGCTCGGCCAGCCAGGCGCTGGCTTCCGGGATGTCGCTCAGGTCGAAGGTTGCGAGGATGTCGGCTTTGTCCGCGCCTGGACGAACCACACCGCTATCGGCGCGGTCGCCCAGAGTCAGGCCCAGGGCATCGAGCATGATCGATTTCCCGGCACCGGTTTCGCCTGTGATTACGCTCATCCCACGATCGAGTTCTAGATCGAGATGTTCAACGATGGCGTAGTTATGGACAGACAGGTGGACCAGCATAGGGAGGCTCTCGGGTGTTTTGTCTGGTTATTTATACAGTGTTTTATTCGGGTGTGACAATCCCGGCGCTTAGCTCGTTTTTCTCGTTATCGACGCATCTTTAGTGCGAGTAGGAATTTGAATAGCCTGATATTTCGCAGGGAAATGGGTTTTGCCGGCCCGCGGCCCTTGAACCTGGAAAATGCGGCCCCATATACCGGGACAGAAGTGCGAGTCGAGCTCGCAGACGAAATTGAGAGGAGAAATCTATGGCTGACGAACAGACGCTGGATACGCAAAATCCAGATGCCAATCAGGCTTCCCAGGATTCCAACGAGGATCTCGGGGCTCGTGTGCAAGCGCTCGAGGAGCAACTGGCCGGTGCGCAGGATCAAACCAAGCGCACCGCCGCCGAGCTGCAGAATGTTCTGCGTCGCGCCGATCTGGATGTAGAAAAGGCCCACAAGTTTGCGCTGGAGAAGTTTGCGCGCGACCTGTTGCCGATCATCGACAGCCTGGAGCGTGGCCTGCAGTTGTCTAATCCGGACGACGAGAGTATCCGTCCGATGCGCGAAGGCATTGAGCTGACCCTGAAAATGTTCGAGGACACCCTCAAGCGTTATCAGTTGGAAGCCATCGACCCGCAGTGCGGCGAGCCGTTCAATGCCGATTGCCACCAGGCGATGTCGATTCAAGAGAATGCCGACCTTGAGCCTAACAGCGTGGTCGCCGCATTCCAGAAGGGTTACCAGCTCAACGGCCGCTTGTTGCGTCCGGCAATGGTCGTGGTCAGCAAGGCGCCTGCCGCTGTTGCACCCTCGATTGACGAGCAGGCTTGAAATTAGCCGTAAGGCCCCCATTTATAAGTCAAGCGTTTAAGTGCTACCGCAGATAGCCACCACTGCTGCGGCAACCAAATCCAAAGTTTCGGGAGAGTGAACATGGGCAAAATTATCGGTATCGACCTGGGGACCACCAACTCCTGCGTCTCCGTGCTGGAAAACGGCAAGGCTAAAGTTATTGAGAACGCCGAAGGCGCGCGCACCACGCCGTCGATCGTTGCCTACGCCAACGACGGTGAAATCCTGGTCGGCCAATCGGCCAAGCGTCAGGCCGTGACCAATCCGCACAACACCCTCTATGCGGTGAAGCGTCTGATCGGTCGTCGTTTCGACGAAGAAGTTGTACAGAAAGATATTCAGATGGTCCCTTACAAGATCGTCAAGGCTGACAATGCCGACGCCTGGGTTGAAGTGAACGGCCAGAAAATGGCACCGCCACAAATCTCGGCTGAAATCTTGAAAAAGATGAAGAAAACTGCTGAAGACTATCTTGGCGAAGCGGTGACCGAAGCGGTTATCACCGTTCCGGCGTACTTCAACGACAGCCAGCGTCAGGCCACTAAAGACGCCGGCCGCATCGCGGGCCTGGACGTTAAACGGATCATCAACGAGCCTACCGCGGCCGCTCTGGCCTACGGTATGGATAAGGCAAAAGGCGATCACACCGTGATCGTTTATGACCTGGGCGGCGGTACTTTCGACGTTTCCGTGATCGAAATCGCCGAAGTCGATGGCGAGCACCAATTCGAAGTACTGGCTACCAACGGCGACACGTTCCTGGGTGGTGAAGACTTTGACATTCGTCTGATCGACTACCTCGTCGACGAATTCAAGAAAGAAAGCGGCATGAACCTTAAAGGTGACCCGCTGGCGATGCAGCGCCTGAAAGAGGCTGCGGAAAAAGCCAAGATCGAGCTGTCTTCGAGCCAGTCGACCGACGTCAACCTGCCGTACATCACGGCAGACGCCACCGGTCCTAAGCACTTGAACGTGAAGATTTCTCGCGCCAAGTTGGAAGCCTTGGTCGAAGACCTGGTGCAGCGCACTATCGAGCCTTGCCGCATTGCCCTGAAAGACGCCGGTATCGACGTTGGTGCGATCAACGACGTGATCCTGGTCGGCGGCCAGACCCGTATGCCGTTGGTACAGAAACTGGTAACCGACTTCTTCGGCAAAGAAGCACGCAAGGACGTGAACCCGGACGAAGCCGTTGCCATGGGCGCTGCAATCCAGGGTGCGGTACTGGCCGGTGACGTGAAAGACGTGCTGCTGCTCGACGTCAGCCCGCTGACCCTGGGTATCGAAACCATGGGTGGCGTGATGACCGCGCTGATTGAGAAAAACACCACGATTCCTACCAAGAAATCGCAAGTGTTCTCGACGGCCGACGACAACCAGGGCGCAGTGACCATTCACGTGCTGCAAGGCGAGCGTAAGCAAGCGGCGCAGAACAAGTCGCTGGGCAAGTTCGACCTGGCCGAGATTCCGCCAGCACCCCGTGGCGTGCCGCAAATCGAAGTGACCTTCGACATCGACGCCAACGGCATCCTGCACGTAGGTGCCAAGGACAAGGCGACCGGCAAGACTCAGTCGATCGTCATCAAGGCCAACTCGGGTCTGTCCGAGGACGAGATTCAGCAAATGGTTCGTGATGCTGAAATCAACGCCGAAGAAGACCGTAAGTTTGAAGAGCTGGCCAGTGCCCGCAACCAGGGCGATGCGTTGGTTCACTCCACGCGCAAAATGATCGCTGATGCTGGCGACAAGGTGACTGACGAAGAGAAGACAGCCATCGAAGCGGCAGTGGTTGCCCTGGAAGCCGCCGTCAAAGGCGACGACAAGGCTGCCATCGAAGCCAAGGTTGAAGAACTGTCGAAGGTCTCTGCGCCAGTGGCCCAGAAGATGTACGCCGAACAAGCCAAGCCAGCTGATGGCGCGGCACCGCAAGGCGAGCCGGCGGCTGAAAAAGCTGACGACGTTGTCGACGCTGAGTTTGAAGAAGTAAAAGACCACAAGTAATTAGTTGTTGGTCGGCCGGTTAACTGCATTCAAGCGGTGGCTGGTAGGATGGCGCCGCGCGGGAGCTTGCTCCCGCGTTGGCGTGTCTGGAGCAAGTGAATTTTCACGGTATGCGACTTCGTTCGGATGCTGGCGGTGCGATCGGGAATGCTCCTGCTTTCCGGGCGGCAGTCATCGCGTTTTTGGCCGGGTTCCTGGCTGAAAAATCAAAAGACCAGGATCGTTGAATTGACGTGAGTTGGGTCCGGGCCTGTATTGGGGCTCAACGAGTTTGGCGAAGCTCAGGAGGGGTTTGCCGAACGTCCTTAAGAGTGCAAAGACTTATGGCAAAACGTGACTATTACGAAGTATTGGGTGTGGAGCGCGGCTCCAGCGAAGCGGAGCTGAAAAAGGCTTACCGCCGTCTGGCGATGAAGCACCACCCGGACCGTAATCCGGATAGCAAAGAATCCGAAGATCTGTTCAAAGAGGCCAACGAGGCCTATGAATGCCTGTGTGATCCCAACAAGCGCGCCGCGTATGACCAGTACGGCCATGCGGGCGTCGATCCGAGCATGGGCGGCGGCGGTGCTGGTTTTGGCGGCCAGAATTTCTCCGACATCTTCGGTGATGTGTTCAGCGATTTCTTTGGTGGCGCTCGCGGCGGTTCCCGTGGCGGCGCCCAGCGCGGCAGTGACCTGCGCTACACCCTGGAGCTGAACCTGGAAGAGGCGGTGCGCGGTACCACCGTCAACATCCGTGTGCCCACGCTGGTTAACTGCAAGCCATGCGACGGCTCGGGTGCGAAGAAAGGTTCTTCGCCAATCACCTGCCCGACCTGCGGCGGCATCGGCCAGGTTCGCATGCAGCAGGGTTTCTTCTCGGTGCAGCAGACCTGCCCGCGTTGCCATGGCCAGGGCAAGATCATTTCTGATCCGTGCGACTCCTGCCACGGCGAAGGCCGCGTCGAAGAGTACAAGACGTTGTCGGTCAAGGTGCCTGCGGGTGTCGATACCGGCGACCGCATCCGCCTCTCCGGCGAAGGCGAGGCGGGCGCCCAGGGCGGGCCGACGGGTGACCTGTATGTGGTCATCAATGTCTGCGAACACGCAATTTTCCAGCGCGACGGCAAGCACCTGTTCTGTGAAGTGCCGATCAGTTTTGTCGATGCGGCCCTGGGTGGCGAGTTGGAGATCCCGACTCTGGACGGCCGAGTGAAGCTGAAAATCCCGGAAGGTACGCAAACCGGCAAGCAGTTCCGTGTGCGCGGCAAAGGCGTGGCGCCGGTGCGTGGTGGTGGCGCGGGTGACTTGATGTGCCGTGTTGCGGTCGAGACGCCGGTCAACCTGAGCCGTCGTCAGCGCGAATTGCTCGAAGAGCTGCGCGGTTCCCTTGCGGACGACAACACCCACTCGCCCAAAACCACAGGCTGGTTCGAAGGCGTGAAGCGCTTCTTCGGTGATCTGTAAGGAGCGGCGCATGCGACGTATAGCTGTAATGGGCGCTGCCGGGCGCATGGGCAAGAACCTGATCGAAGCGGTGCAGCAGCGCGCGCCACAGTGCGGCTTGACGGCCGCCATCGTGCGCCCGGGCGGTTCGCTGGTCGGCGCCGATGCTGGTGAGCTGGTTTCCCTTGGCCGCATCGGCGTACCGCTGTGCGGCAACTTGGAAAGCGTGGTAGACGAATTCGACGTCCTGATCGACTTCACGCTGCCCTCGGTGATGCTGAAAAACCTGGAAGTCTGCCGTCAGGCAGGTAAAGCCATGGTGATCGGCACCACAGGCTTGGACGCAGCGCAGAAGCAAGTACTGGCCGAGGCGGGCAAGGACATTGCGATTGTGTTCGCCGCCAACTTCAGTGTTGGCGTCAACCTGTCGTTGAAGTTGCTCGACATGGCGGCGCGAGTCATGGGTGACGATGCGGATATCGAGATCATCGAAGCCCATCACCGGCACAAGATCGACGCGCCTTCAGGCACCGCGTTACGCATGGGCGAAGTGATCGCCGATGCGCTGGGGCGTGACCTTGCCAAGGTGGCGGTGTACGGCCGCGAAGGCCACACCGGCGAGCGCGAGCGCGAAACCATCGGTTTCGCCACGGTGCGTGGAGGTGATGTGGTGGGGGATCACACGGTGCTGTTCGCCACTGAGGGCGAGCGTCTGGAAATCACCCACAAGGCGTCGAGCCGTATGACCTTCGCCAAGGGCGCCGTACGTGCGGCGTTGTGGCTGCAAGGGCGCGAGGCTGGCCTATATGACATGCAGGATGTGCTCGAACTTCGTTGAGATGTAGCTAAAACGGGGCTCTACCTTTAGGCTTGGGCCCCGTTTTCAACCGCTAAGCGATGTTCTGTCGCATTCCTCTGCCTTTAAGGCTCTTTAGCGGTGGACCAAAAAGGCCTTTTTCTGTAAGCTACAGCTTTAGTGTGTCCACTAAAAGCGCGCAGAATAATTCAGTGAAAAAGCGGGGTGACGTGTCCATACGTCACTCCGCTTTTTTGCAACCTGCGATCGCCCTTTCAGGCTTTATTTACGGGAGGTCTTCTTGACTAAGCCAGCCATACTCGCCCTTGCTGATGGCAGCATTTTTCGCGGCGAAGCCATTGGAGCCGACGGTCAAACCGTTGGTGAGGTGGTGTTCAACACCGCAATGACCGGCTATCAGGAAATCCTTACCGATCCTTCCTATGCCCAACAGATCGTTACCCTGACCTACCCGCACATCGGCAACACGGGCACCACGCCTGAAGATGCCGAGTCGGATCGCGTCTGGTCGGCCGGCCTGGTGATCCGCGATTTGCCGCTGGTTGCGAGCAACTGGCGTAGCACGATGCCCCTGTCCGATTACCTGAAAGCCAACAACGTGGTGGCAATCGCCGGTATCGACACCCGCCGCCTGACCCGCATCCTGCGTGAGAAAGGCGCACAGAACGGCTGCATCATGGCCGGCGACAATATCAGTGAAGAAGCCGCCATCGCTGCGGCCGGGGGTTTCCCTGGTCTCAAGGGCATGGACCTGGCGAAAGTCGTCAGCACCACCAAGCAGTACGAGTGGCGCTCCACGGTCTGGGACCTGAAAACCGACAGCCACGCCACCATCGAGGCCTCCGAGTTGCCTTACCACGTTGTGGCCTACGACTACGGCGTCAAGGTGAACATCCTGCGCATGCTGGTCGAGCGCGGTTGCCGCGTGACCGTGGTACCGGCCCAAACCCCTGCGGCCGATGTGCTGGCGCTTAACCCGGATGGCGTGTTCCTGTCCAACGGCCCGGGTGATCCTGAGCCTTGCGACTACGCGATCACTGCGATCAAGGCTGTGCTGGAAACCGATATCCCGGTCTTCGGCATCTGCCTCGGCCACCAACTGCTGGCCCTGGCGTCTGGCGCCAAGACTCTGAAAATGGGCCATGGTCATCACGGTGCCAACCACCCGGTCCAGGACCTGGACACGGGCGTGGTGATGATTACCAGCCAGAACCACGGCTTCGCGGTGGATGAAACCACGCTGCCGGCCAATGTCCGGGCGATCCACAAGTCGTTGTTCGACGGCACCCTTCAAGGCATCGAGCGCACTGACAAGAGCGCGTTCAGCTTCCAGGGGCACCCTGAAGCCAGCCCGGGTCCGAATGATGTGGCGCCGTTGTTCGACCGCTTCATCAACGAAATGGCCAAGCGCCGCTAACGGCTGGCCTTGATGTAGCGAAGCGCCTGCGGGCGGCCCCGGTGCAACCGGCGGCCCCGGCAGGTTCTTCAAAGACTGTTTAAGGCGGTTCCTCCTTCGGGAATGCCGTCGGACCTGCGGATTGAGTGACAACCCATGCCAAAACGTACAGACATAAAAAGCATCCTGATTCTCGGTGCTGGCCCGATCGTTATCGGCCAGGCCTGTGAATTCGACTACTCCGGCGCCCAGGCCTGCAAGGCCCTGCGCGAAGAGGGTTACCGCGTCATCCTGGTGAACTCCAACCCGGCCACCATCATGACCGACCCAGACATGGCCGATGCCACCTACATCGAGCCGATCAAGTGGCAAACCGTCGCCAAGATCATCGAAAAGGAACGCCCGGACGCACTGCTGCCGACCATGGGCGGTCAGACTGCGTTGAACTGCGCCCTGGATCTGGAGCGCGAAGGCGTCCTGGAGAAGTTCGGTGTGGAAATGATCGGCGCCAATGCCGACACCATCGACAAGGCTGAAGACCGTTCGCGCTTTGACAAGGCCATGAAATCCATCGGCCTGGCCTGCCCGCGCTCCGGCATCGCCCACACCATGGAAGAGGCCAACGCGGTGCTGGAGAAGCTTGGCTTCCCGTGCATCATCCGTCCGTCCTTCACCATGGGCGGCACCGGCGGCGGCATCGCGTACAACCGCGAAGAGTTCGAAGAAATCTGCACCCGTGGCCTGGACCTGTCGCCCACCAAGGAACTGCTGATCGACGAATCGCTGATCGGTTGGAAAGAGTACGAAATGGAAGTTGTCCGCGATAAAAAGGACAACTGCATCATCGTCTGCTCAATCGAAAACTTCGATCCGATGGGCGTGCACACCGGTGACTCGATCACCGTGGCACCGGCCCAGACCCTGACGGACAAGGAATACCAGATCCTGCGTAACGCCTCCCTGGCGGTACTGCGCGAGATCGGCGTGGAAACCGGCGGCTCCAACGTCCAGTTCGGCATTTGCCCGACCACTGGCCGCATGGTCGTGATCGAGATGAACCCGCGGGTATCCCGCTCTTCGGCCCTGGCCTCCAAGGCCACTGGTTTCCCGATTGCCCGGGTCGCCGCCAAGCTGGCCATCGGCTACACCCTCGATGAGTTGCAGAACGAAATCACCGGCGGCAAGACCCCGGCGTCCTTCGAGCCGTCCATCGACTACGTCGTTACCAAGTTGCCGCGCTTTGCCTTCGAGAAATTCCCTAAGGCTGACGCTCGCCTGACCACGCAAATGAAGTCGGTGGGCGAAGTCATGGCCATCGGCCGGACCTTCCAGGAATCCCTGCAGAAAGCCCTACGCGGCCTTGAAGTTGGCGTCTGTGGCCTCGATCCGAAGCTCGACCTGAGCAATCCGGAAAGCATGGCGGTGCTCAAGCGCGAACTGACCGTGCCGGGCGCCGAGCGTATCTGGTACGTGGCGGATGCCTTCCGTGCGGGTATGAGCGTCGAAGACATCTTCGCCATGAACATGATCGACCCTTGGTTCCTGGTGCAGATCGAAGATCTGATTAAGGACGAAGAGCGCGTCAAGACCCTGGGCCTGGCCAGCATCGACCGTGACACCATGTACCGCCTCAAGCGCAAGGGTTTCTCCGACATGCGCCTGGCCAAGCTGCTGGGTGTGACCGAGAAGAGCCTGCGCCGCCACCGCCACAAACTCGAGGTCTACCCGGTCTACAAGCGCGTTGACACCTGCGCGGCCGAGTTCGCCACTGACACCGCTTACATGTACTCCACCTACGAGGAGGAGTGCGAAGCTAACCCATCGACCCGTGACAAGATCATGATCCTCGGTGGCGGGCCGAACCGTATCGGCCAGGGTATCGAGTTCGACTACTGCTGTGTGCACGCGGCTCTGGCCCTGCGCCAGGACGGGTACGAGACCATCATGGTCAACTGCAACCCGGAAACCGTTTCCACCGACTACGACACGTCCGATCGCCTGTACTTTGAATCGGTCACCCTGGAAGACGTGCTGGAAATCGTCCGGGTCGAGAAGCCCAAGGGTGTGATCGTGCAATATGGTGGCCAGACGCCATTGAAATTGGCCCGTGCCCTGGAAGAAGCCGGCGTGCCGATTATCGGTACCAGCCCGGATGCCATCGACCGTGCCGAAGACCGCGAGCGTTTCCAGCAAATGGTTGAACGCCTGAACCTACGCCAGCCGCCGAATGCCACCGTGCGCAGCGAAGACGAAGCCATCCGTGCAGCCAGCAAGATCGGCTACCCGCTGGTGGTGCGTCCGTCCTACGTATTGGGCGGTCGGGCGATGGAAATCGTCTACGAAGAAGAAGAACTCAAGCGTTACCTGCGCGAAGCGGTACAAGTGTCCAACGACAGCCCGGTGCTGCTGGATCACTTCCTCAATTGCGCCATCGAAATGGACGTAGACGCTGTCTGCGACGGCACCGACGTGGTGATCGGCGCGATCATGCAGCACATCGAACAGGCGGGCGTTCACTCCGGTGACTCCGCCTGCTCGCTGCCTCCGTACTCGCTGCCCGCCCACATCCAGGACGAAATGCGCGAGCAGGTCAAGAAAATGGCCCTGGAACTAGGCGTTGTCGGCCTGATGAACGTGCAATTGGCGCTGCAGGGCGAAGACATCTACGTCATCGAAGTCAACCCGCGCGCCTCGCGTACCGTGCCGTTTGTGTCCAAGTGCATCGGTGTTTCCCTGGCCATGATCGCCGCTCGTGTGATGGCAGGTAAAACCCTGAAGGAAATCGGCTTCACCAAGGAAATCATTCCGAACTTCTACAGTGTGAAAGAGGCGGTGTTCCCATTCGCCAAATTCCCTGGAGTCGATCCGATCCTCGGCCCAGAGATGAAGTCCACCGGTGAAGTGATGGGCGTTGGCGATACCTTCGGCGAAGCCTTTGCCAAGGCCCAGATGGGCGCCAGTGAAGTGTTGCCCACTGGTGGTACTGCCTTCATCAGTGTGCGTGACGACGACAAGCCGCTGGTGGCGGGTGTGGCCCGTGACCTTATCAGCCTGGGCTTCGATGTAGTGGCTACCGCCGGTACTGCCAAGTTGATCGAGGCGGCCGGCCTGAAAGTGCGCCGCGTGAACAAGGTGACCGAAGGTCGTCCGCACGTGGTCGACATGATTAAGAACGACGAAGTGACCCTGATTATCAACACCACAGAAGGGCGTCAGTCGATTGCTGACTCCTATTCCATTCGTCGCAACGCTCTGCAGCACAAGATCTACTGCACCACCACCATTGCTGCTGGCGAAGCCATCTGCGAAGCGCTCAAGTTCGGTCCGGAAAAGACCGTGCGTCGCTTGCAGGATCTACACGCAGGATTGAAGGCATGAGCATAACCAAGTACCCCATGACTGTTCAGGGCGCTCGCGCCCTGGAAGAAGAGCACGCTCACCTGACCAAGGTCGTCCGTCCCAAGCTCAGCCAGGACATCGGTACGGCCCGCGAGTTGGGTGACCTGAAGGAAAACGCTGAGTACCACGCTGCCCGCGAGCAGCAGGGGATGGTCGAGGCGCGGATTCGTGACATCGAAGGTCGTATGCAGAATGCGGTCATCATCGACGTTACGACCATTCCTCACACCGGCAAGGTGATTTTCGGTACAACTGTCGAAATCGCCAACGTCGAGACTGACGAGCGCGTCACCTACCAGATCGTTGGTGAAGATGAAGCGGACTTCAAGCTCGGCAAGATCTCTGTCGGATCGCCTCTGGCTCGGGCGTTGATCGCCAAGGAAGAGGGCGATGTAGTCGCTGTCAAAACACCCAGTGGTGTGATCGAGTACGAGATTGTCGAAGTTCGTCACATCTGAAGGCGGGCGCCTGCTCCAGGCCGGCGCCATGCTTTGGCAATTGACCCAGATGCTATGGGTCGGTGGCCTCTGGCTGCTTTATCTTGGCGTGCTGCCGGTGCTGGATCGAATCGGCCTGGCACCGCTGCTGATAGATGAAATCTCACGTTCCCTGAGCACGCTGCTGGTTGGTTTTTCAGCGGCGTGCGTGTGTTTCCAGATTTTGGTGCTGACGCAAGTGCTGGGGCTGCCGGGCTTGTGGCGGGATGTTCGCGGGCAAATGCTGCTGGTCGCTGTTTATGCGAGCGTGATGTACTTCATTGTGCAGTTGATGCTGCCGGATGCATTGCGCTGGCAGTTATTGAACTATCTTGTGCTTGGCATCAGCGGGCTGGTACTGGTGATGCAACCCGTGCCTGGGTGGAGTGGCAGGGTGCGCGAAGCACACCCTTGACTCTTTTTTACTTGAAGCGATGCACGTTCGACAGCTGCTTGTTGGCGCTGAAGTTCTTGCGATAAATCAACGCCATCTTGCCGATGACCTGGACCAGGTCAGCCTTGCCGGCCTTGCAGAGTTCTGCAATGGCAGCCAGGCGCGCTTCGCGATCCAGGATGTTGAGTTTGATCTTGATTAACTCGTGATCGCCTAGGGCGCGTTCGAGTTCGGCTAACACACCTTCAGTCAAACCGTTGTCAGCCACAGTCAAAACTGGTTTCAGATGGTGGCCAATGGATTTGTACTGTTTCTTCTGCTCTTGAGTGAGCGGCATAATCTGACCCCTGCGTCTGATCTTGTAAAAAGCGGCGGCCAGTTTACCCGAGCGAGTCCGGGACCGCCCAGTTAATCACGACCCGATTTATTTTTAGAGGTGGCCCGTGGCCCGTTCCAAGACTAGCCATAACTGGCTGAAAGAGCATTTCAACGATCCCTACGTCAAAATGGCGCAAAAAGATGGATACCGTTCCCGCGCAAGCTACAAATTGCTGGAGATCCAGGAGCGAGACCGCTTGATCCGCCCAGGCATGACCGTTATTGATCTGGGGGCGGCGCCCGGCGGTTGGTCCCAGGTGACCAGTCGTCTGATTGGCGGTCAGGGCCGCTTGATCGCCTCCGACATCCTGGAAATGGACAGTATTCCCGATGTGACCTTCATTCAGGGCGACTTCACCGAAGATGCGGTGCTGGCGCAAATCCTGGAAGCGGTCGGAAATACGCAGGTAGACCTTGTGATTTCCGATATGGCCCCCAATATGAGTGGATTGGCTGCTGTAGATATGCCGCGCGCGATGTTCCTCTGCGAATTGGCATTGGACTTGGCGGGGCGGGTACTGCGTCCAGGTGGTGATTTTTTAATCAAGGTTTTCCAAGGTGAAGGCTTCGATCAATACCACAAGGACATCCGCAAACTGTTCGACAAGGTTCAGATGCGCAAGCCGATCTCATCGCGTGACCGTTCCCGCGAGCAGTATTTGCTGGGACGCGGTTTTCGTGGGATAGAAGGCGCTGCCAGCGATGAGCGTCTTTGAGTGAGCCGATAGGTTTTTTTGTGTCGCTTTCGTCACGAAGCTTTACGAATATCTTGTAGTCAAAGTTTCACAAAGGGTTACAGACAGCGCCTGCCAGAGCTGTAGGTAATGTAGTAAGTTAGGCCGGTGAATATCATGCGAAGCGCGCGCCAGTAGCGGAGCTTGCTTCAGAGGGTAGTTAATTGAACGATATGGCAAAGAATCTGATCCTGTGGTTGATCATCGCAGCTGTCCTCGTGACGGTGATGAACAACTTCTCCAGTCCTAACGAGCCGCAAACCCTCAACTATTCCGACTTCATCCAGCAGGTCAAGGATGGCAAGGTCGAGCGCGTAGCGGTTGATGGCTACGTGATTACCGGCAAGCGCACCGATGGCGACAGCTTCAAGACCATCCGTCCGGCGATCCAAGACAATGGCCTGATTGGCGATCTGGTGGACAACCATGTAGTTGTCGAGGGCAAGCAGCCCGAACAGCAAAGTATCTGGACTCAACTTCTGGTCGCTAGCTTCCCGATCCTGGTGATAATCGCGGTCTTCATGTTTTTTATGCGGCAGATGCAGGGCGGGGCCGGTGGCAAGGGCGGGCCGATGAGTTTCGGCAAGAGTAAGGCGCGCCTACTCTCTGAAGATCAGGTGAAAACCACCCTGGCCGACGTCGCAGGTTGCGACGAGGCCAAGGAAGAAGTCGGCGAACTGGTCGAGTTCCTTCGCGATCCAGGCAAGTTCCAGCGTTTGGGTGGCCGTATTCCTCGTGGCGTATTGATGGTCGGTCCGCCAGGTACCGGTAAAACCCTGCTGGCCAAGGCTATCGCTGGTGAAGCCAAGGTTCCATTCTTCACCATTTCCGGTTCCGATTTCGTCGAGATGTTCGTCGGTGTGGGCGCCAGCCGTGTTCGCGACATGTTTGAGCAGGCGAAAAAGCACGCACCGTGCATCATCTTCATCGACGAGATCGATGCCGTTGGTCGCCATCGTGGTGCGGGCATGGGCGGTGGTCATGATGAGCGTGAGCAGACGCTCAACCAGTTGCTGGTGGAAATGGATGGTTTCGAGATGAATGACGGCATCATCGTCATCGCCGCAACCAACCGCCCCGACGTGCTCGACCCGGCGCTGTTGCGTCCAGGCCGTTTCGACCGTCAGGTCGTGGTGGGCTTGCCCGATATTCGGGGGCGTGAGCAGATCCTCAAGGTTCACATGCGCAAGGTGCCGATGGGCGACGACGTTGCTCCTGCGGTAATTGCCCGCGGTACTCCTGGTTTTTCGGGTGCTGACCTGGCAAACCTGGTCAACGAAGCCTCGCTGTTCGCTGCTCGTACAGGCAAGCGTGTAGTTGAGATGAAAGAATTCGAGCTGGCCAAGGACAAGATCATGATGGGCGCAGAGCGCAAATCCATGGTCATGTCGGAGAAAGAGAAGCAGAACACCGCTTATCACGAGGCTGGTCACGCCATTGTCGGGCGCGTCGTGCCGGAGCACGATCCTGTCTACAAAGTTTCGATCATTCCTCGCGGCAGAGCCCTGGGCGTGACGATGTTCCTGCCGGAAGAGGATCGCTACAGCCTCTCCAAGCGTGCGCTCATCAGCCAGATCTGCTCGCTTTACGGTGGGCGTATTGCCGAAGAGATGACCTTGGGCTTTGACGGTGTGACGACAGGTGCGTCCAACGACATCATGCGTGCCAGCCAGATAGCGCGGAATATGGTTACCAAATGGGGTTTGTCCGAGAAGCTTGGCCCCTTGATGTACGCAGAAGAAGAGGGTGAAGTGTTCCTCGGTCGTGGCGGCGGTGGTCAGCATGCTAGCTTCTCCGGTGAAACCGCTAAGCTGATCGATTCCGAGGTGCGCAGCATCATCGATCAGTGCTATGGCACGGCTAAACAAATCCTCACGGATAACCGCGACAAGCTGGATGCGATGGCTGATGCCTTGATGAAGTACGAAACCATTGATGCCGAACAGATTGACGACATCATGGCGGGGCGCCCGCCACGCGAGCCTCGTGATTGGTCGGGTGGCGCCGGTACTTCGGGTACTCCGCCGGTTGTGCAGGATGAGCGTCCGGAAACACCTATTGGCGGCCCTGCTGCTGACGTTTAAGGCTTGAAATGACTTTTGTTCCCTCCTCCACCCGATTGCCTTGCGGCAATCGGGTTCTTGATTTGGCCCATACGCATGTTATGGGTATCCTTAATGTCACTCCTGACTCCTTTTCCGATGGCGGCAGATTCAGCCAGTTGGATGCAGCCTTGCGTCATGCGCGAGCGATGGTCGACGCTGGCGCCACGCTGATTGATGTAGGCGGAGAATCGACCCGTCCTGGTGCGCGGATGGTATCGCCTCTTGAGGAGTTGGAGCGCGTCGCGCCTATTGTCGAACTCATTCATCGTGAGCTAGATGTCATTATCTCGGTGGATACCTCCACGCCTGCGGTGATGCGTGAGGTTGCCCGTTTGGGGGCTGGGCTGATAAACGATGTTCGATCCCTGCGACGGGAGGGTGCTTTGGATGCAGCTGCGGCAACAGGGCTGCCAGTGTGTTTGATGCATATGCTTGGTGAGCCGGGTGACATGCAGGACAACCCGCAGTACCGCGATATTGTTGGTGAGGTCGGAGAGTTCCTGGTTGAGCGCGTTGCCCAATGCGCCGCTGTGGGAATCACGCCTGATCGCATCATTCTCGATCCGGGATTCGGGTTCGCTAAAAACCTGCAGCACAATCTAAGTCTTTTTAAGCATATGGACGCCTTGCATGCTCTTGGTCGGCCGCTGTTGGTCGGTGTTTCGCGCAAGAGCATGATAGGCCTGGCGTTGAATCGCCCCGTAGGAGAGCGCCTTCACGGCAGTCTCGCGCTCGCTGCATTGGCAATTGTGAAAGGTGCACGGATTTTGCGAGTTCATGATGTCGCCGAAACGGTCGATGTGGTGCGGATGCTCGCTGCGGTGGAATCGGCCGAATAGGAATGATGGAGCACTTATGACTAAAAAATATTTTGGGACCGACGGCATTCGTGGTCGTGTCGGCGTTTACCCGATCACACCGGATTTTATGCTCAAGCTCGGATGGGCCGCAGGTATGGCCTTCCGCAGCATGGGTGCTTGCAAAGTGCTTGTTGGTAAAGACACGCGAATCTCTGGCTACATGTTCGAGTCGGCTCTAGAGGCTGGCCTGACATCTGCCGGCGCCGATGTCATGTTGCTTGGCCCTATGCCTACGCCAGCCATTGCTTACCTCACGCGCACGTTTCAGGCTCAGGCCGGTATTGTCATCAGTGCGTCGCACAATCCCCATGATGACAACGGCATCAAGTTCTTCTCCGGGCAGGGGACCAAGCTGCCGGACGAAATCGAACTGATGATCGAAGAGTTGCTTGAGACGCCGATGACGGTGGTCGAGTCCAGCAAGATAGGCAAGGTTTCGCGGATCAACGATGCGTCGGGCCGCTACATCGAATTCTGTAAAAGCAGTGTGCCTACCAGTACGAGTTTCTCCGGGCTCAAGGTTGTACTTGATTGTGCCCATGGTGCGACCTACAAGGTTGCACCCAGTGTGTTCCGCGAGCTCGGCGCCGAGGTTACTGTGCTGTCCGCACAGCCCAATGGGCTGAACATCAATGACAATTGTGGCTCCACTCACATGGCCTCATTGCAGGCGGCAGTGTTGGCTGAGCATGCTGATCTTGGGATAGCTTTTGATGGTGACGGCGACCGGGTGCTCATGGTCGATCACACCGGAGCGATAGTTGATGGCGACGAACTTTTGTTCATCATCGCGCGCGATTTGCATGAGCGTAAGCAGCTGCAGGGCGGTGTGGTCGGTACGCTGATGAGCAATCTGGGGCTGGAGTTGGCCCTGGCTGATCTGGGCATTCCATTTGTTCGCGCCAATGTAGGTGATCGCTACGTCATTGCGGATCTGCTGGAGCGCAACTGGCAGGTTGGTGGTGAAAGCTCCGGACATATCGTGTGCTTCCAGCACACTACGACGGGCGATGCGATTATTGCCGCGTTGCAGGTCTTGATGGCCTTGAAGCGGCGTAATGAAAGCCTTGCCCAGTCTCGTCAGGCGCTGCGCAAGTGCCCCCAGGTCTTACTGAACGTGCGCTTCTCGGGTGGGGTAAACCCGGTCGAGCATGATGCTGTCAAAGAGGCGTGCGCCCGTGTCACTGCTGCGATGGCTGGTCGTGGGCGCGTGTTGTTGCGTAAGTCGGGCACTGAGCCTTTGGTTCGTGTCATGGTCGAAGGTGATGACGAGGCTCAGGTTCGCGGCTATGCAGAGGAGCTGGCAAAACTGGTTGCTGAAGTTTCTGCCTGATTTCGGCTTGCCAGTGTTGAAAGGGTTGGGTAACATCTGCGCCCACTTTGACCGACGAGGTACAGCATGCGTCGCCCTATGGTAGCTGGTAACTGGAAGATGCACGGTGCCCGCGCCAGCGTCGCTGAGCTGATAAATGGCCTTCGTCATCTGGCCTTGTCGAGCGGTGTTGATGTCGCGGTTTTCCCGCCTTGCTTGTATATCAACCAAGTGGTTGATGGCTTGAAAGGTAAGTCGATTTCAGTCGGCGCGCAGAACTCTGCGGTGGAACCGATGCAAGGTGCGTTGACGGGTGAGGTTGCGCCTAGTCAGTTGGTGGATGCAGGTTGTTCCCTTGTGCTTGTCGGGCACTCCGAGCGTCGTCAAATCATGGGCGAGCTTGATGGGACGCTGAATCGGAAATTCGCAGCGGCACAGGCTTGTGGCTTGACTCCGGTGTTGTGTGTAGGGGAAACCCTTGCGCAACGCGAGGCCGGGAAAACTCTTGAGGTTGTCGGGCGTCAGCTAGGCAGCATCATCGAGGAGCTGGGAGTCGGTGCCTTTGCCAAGGCGGTTATAGCTTACGAGCCGGTCTGGGCCATTGGTACCGGGCTGACTGCTTCGCCGCAACAAGCGCAGGATGTGCACGCAGCCATTCGCGCACAGTTGGCGGCAGAGAATTCTGAGGTCGCACGAGGTGTGCGGCTTCTATACGGCGGCAGCGTGAAGGCGGCCAATGCGGTCGAACTGTTCGGCATGCCGGATATCGATGGGGGGCTCATTGGTGGGGCTTCCCTGAATGCAGATGAGTTCGGTGCGATATGTCGCGCCGCGGGAAACTGAGAAAATGCTGGAAACAGTCGTAGTCGTTTTTCATCTGCTGGGTGCGTTGGGCGTAGTTGCTCTGGTATTGCTTCAGCAGGGCAAGGGTGCGGACGCTGGTGCGTCTTTCGGGGCAGGTGCTTCAAATACTGTCTTCGGAAGCCAAGGTTCCTCTACCTTTCTTAGTAAGTTTACTGCTATACTTGCCGCAGGTTTCTTCATAACCAGCTTGGGGTTAGGTTACTTTGCTAAAGAGAAAGCTCAAGAGCTGACTCAGGTAGGTTTGCCTAATCCAGCGGTGTTGGAAGTTCCAAAGCAAAAGCCGGCTTCTGATGATGTACCGGTGCTTCAAGAGCAAAAGTCGGCAACTGATGCGACTGACGTACCTCCAGCTCAAGAGCAAAAGTAAGAAGGGTTTCATGCAGTAACGTTGTATTGCCGAGGTGGTGGAATTGGTAGACACGCAACCTTGAGGTGGTTGTGCCCATAGGGTGTAGGGGTTCGAGTCCCCTTCTCGGTACCAATTATCAGGAGAGCCCGCTGTTGCGGGCTTTCTTGTAGGTGGAAGGTTACATTGACCCTGCAAGGGATCGGTCGTATACTTCCGCCCCAGCTTTGTCGCGGGGTGGAGCAGTCTGGTAGCTCGTCGGGCTCATAACCCGAAGGTCGTCGGTTCAAATCCGGCCCCCGCAACCAGTTTCAAGGGCCCCTTTTAAGGGGCTTTTTGTTAGCTGGACACTTTATAACGCCGCTATTCGACGGCGTTTCAGGGATGGGCGCTTCGCCCATTTTTTTTTATTTACACAGCATGCACAAACATGCACGAGGGGGTTCAGGTGTCGAGCAAGCTAGAACAGTTGCAGGCCTTGCTGGCCCCGGTGGTCGTGGCCCTTGGCTATGAATGCTGGGGTATTGAGTTTTCGGCTCAAGGTCGCCACTCACTGTTGCGCGTTTATATCGATAAAGAAGGCGGCGTTTTGGTGGATGACTGCGCCATTGTCAGCCGTCAGATCAGCGGTGTTCTGGACGTTGAAGATCCAATATCCGTTGAATACACCCTGGAAGTTTCTTCTCCTGGCATGGAACGCCCGCTGTTCACGCTTGAACAGTTTGCCCAGTTTGCCGGTGAGCAAGTGAAGATCAAATTGCGCTCTCCTTTCGAAGGTCGACGCAATTTTCAAGGCCTTCTGCGTGGTGTAGAGGATCAGGACGTCGTGGTGCAGGTTGAAGACCACGAGTTCCTGTTGCCGATCGATATGGTCGACAAGGCCAATATAATTCCCAGTTTTGACTGAGACGCGGATCCCGCGGATCCAATGGCTTGCGAAAGGCGAGGCGTACGATGAGCAAAGAAGTACTGCTGGTTGTTGAGTCGGTATCCAATGAAAAGGGCGTACCGGCAAACGTGATTTTTGAAGCGCTGGAGCTGGCCCTGGCCACTGCTACCAAGAAGCGTTTTGAAGACGAAGTTGACTTGCGTGTGGAAATCAATCGCCACACGGGTGCCTATGAGACTTTCCGTCGCTGGACGGTGGTCGAAGAAGCCGATCTGGATGATCCGGCAATCGAAACCTGGCCGAGCAAGGTTGCGCAAACGCATCCTGGCGCCAAGGTTGGCGATGTCGTTGAAGAGAAGATCGAGTCCATCGAGTTTGGCCGCATCGCTGCACAGACTGCAAAGCAAGTCATCGTGCAGAAGGTTCGCGAAGCCGAGCGTGCTCAGGTTGTCGATGCCTATCGCGAGCGTCTGGGTGAAATCATCTCGGGCACCGTGAAGAAAGTGACCCGCGATAACGTGATTGTCGATCTGGGCAACAACGCTGAAGCGTTGCTGGCTCGTGAAGACATCATTTCTCGCGAAACCTTCCGTGTTGGCGTGCGCTTGCGTGCGCTGCTCAAGGAAATCCGCACCGAGAACCGCGGCCCGCAGTTGATCCTGTCGCGTACCGCGCCGGAAATGCTGATCGAGTTGTTCCGCATCGAAGTGCCGGAAATCGCCGAAGGCCTGATCGAAGTCATGGCAGCGTCTCGCGATCCGGGTTCGCGTGCCAAGATCGCGGTCCGCTCCAAGGACAAGCGTATCGACCCGCAAGGTGCCTGCATTGGCATGCGCGGTTCGCGCGTCCAGGCAGTATCGGGCGAGTTGGGCGGCGAGCGTGTGGATATCGTTCTGTGGGACGACAACCCGGCGCAGTTCGTGATTAACGCCATGTCCCCGGCGGAAGTCGCGGCAATTATTGTTGACGAAGATGCCCACGCCATGGACATCGCCGTCGGCGCAGACAATCTGGCTCAGGCCATCGGTCGCGGTGGTCAGAACGTACGTCTGGCTAGCCAATTGACCGGTTGGACCTTGAACGTGATGACCGAATCGGACATCCAGGCTAAGCAGCAAGCGGAAACCGGCGATATTCTGCGCAACTTCATCGACGAGCTGGAAGTCGACGAAGACCTGGCGCAGGTACTGGTTGACGAAGGCTTCACCAGCCTGGAAGAGATTGCCTACGTACCGGTGGAGGAAATGCTCAACATCGACGGCTTTGACGAAGATACCGTCAACGAGCTTCGCGCTCGCGCCAAGGATCGTTTGTTGACCAAAGCCATCGCTACTGAGGAAAAGCTGGCAGACGCCCATCCGGCCGAAGACCTGCTCTCGCTTGAGGGTATGGACAAGGATTTGGCGATGGAACTGGCGGTGCGCGGCGTAATTACCCGCGAAGACCTGGCCGAGCAGTCTATTGACGACCTGCTCGACATCGACGGCATTGACGATGATCGTGCCGGCAAGTTGATCATGGCCGCCCGAGCCCATTGGTTCGAGTAATTAGGCGCGGCCTGAGGAGAGAAGTGCATGACGCAAGTCACGGTGAAACAACTGGCCGATGAGGTCAAAACACCGGTAGAGCGCCTGTTGCAGCAGATGCGTGAGGCAGGTCTGCCGCACACCGCCGCCGATGAAGGTGTGAGCGATAGTGAGAAGCAGTCCCTGCTGACTCACTTGAAGAGCAGCCACAAGGCGAAAGTGGAAGAACCGCGCAAGATCACTTTGCAGCGTAAAACCACCAGCACCCTGCGTGTTGCTGGCAGCAAAAGCATCAGTGTTGAAGTGCGCAAGAAAAAAGTTTTCGTGCAGCGTAGCCCGGAAGAAATCGAAGCCGAGCGCAAGCGTGAACTGGATGAACGTCGCGCAGTAGAAAATGCTGCCCGTCAGAAGGCTGAAGAAGAAGCCAAGCGTCGCGCCGAAGAAGAAGCGCCTCGCCAGCCTACTGCTGCGCAACCTGTCTCGACCCCTGCGGTTGCAGCACCTGTTGCATCGGCCGAGCCTGTGCGTGAAGCCGCGGTTGCAGCACCTGCCCCAGCGGCGGATGCACGCAAGCGTGAGGAGCCACGTCGCCCCGACAAACCGCGTGCCGATGATAACAACCGTCGCGGCAGTGGCGATGGCGAGCGTAAAAACGCTCCTCATCGTGCGACCGTCAAGGAAAAGGCTCCGGCGCCACGGGTTGCGCCACGTACTACCGACGAAGAAAGCGATGGCTTCCGTCGTGGTGGTCGCGGCAAGGCCAAGCTGAAGAAGCGCAACGCCCACGGTTTCCAGAGCCCAACCGGCCCTGTCGTGCGTGAAGTGAAGATCGGCGAGACCATCACTGTGGGCGATCTCGCCCAGCAGATGTCGGTCAAGGCAGCTGAAATCATCAAGTTCATGTTCAAGCTGGGTACCCCAGCGACCATCAACCAGGTACTGGATCAGGAAACTGCCCAACTGGTTGCTGAAGAACTGGGCCATAAAGTGACCCTGGTCAGCGACACCGCCCTGGAAGATTCCCTGGCCGAGTCCCTGAAGTTTGAAGGCGAGGCGTTCTCCCGTGCCCCTGTCGTGACCGTAATGGGCCACGTTGACCACGGTAAGACCTCCCTGCTCGACTATATCCGTCGTGCCAAGGTTGCAGCTGGCGAAGCCGGTGGCATCACCCAGCACATCGGTGCATACCACGTTGAAACCGAACGCGGCATGGTCACCTTCCTCGACACCCCAGGTCACGCCGCGTTTACCGCCATGCGTGCCCGTGGTGCCAAGGCTACCGACATCGTGATCCTGGTGGTTGCAGCGGACGACGGCGTAATGCCGCAGACCATTGAAGCCGTACAGCACGCCAAGGCTGCTGGTGTTCCACTGGTTGTTGCGGTGAACAAAATCGACAAGCCGGGCGCCGATCTCGATCGCATCCGTAGCGAACTGTCGGTTCACGGCGTGACATCCGAAGAGTGGGGCGGTGATACGCCATTCGTTTCCGTATCCGCAAAAATGGGTACCGGCGTTGACGACCTGCTCGAAGCGGTCCTGCTGCAAGCCGAAGTTCTGGAGCTCAAGGCAACGCCTTCGGCCCCGGGTCGCGGTGTTGTGGTCGAGTCCCGTCTGGACAAGGGCCGCGGCCCGGTAGCGACTGTTCTGGTTCAGGACGGTACGCTGCGTCAAGGCGACATGGTCCTGGTGGGCTCGAACTATGGCCGCGTGCGCGCCATGCTCGACGAGAACGGCAAGTCCATCAAGGAAGCCGGTCCTTCCATTCCTGTCGAGATCCTCGGCCTGGACGGTACACCGGACGCTGGCGACGAGATGAGCGTAGTGGCCGACGAGAAGAAGGCCCGTGAAGTGGCTCTGTTCCGTCAAGGCAAGTTCCGCGAAGTCAAATTGGCTCGCGCTCATGCTGGCAAGCTGGAAAACATCTTCGAGAACATGGGTCAGGAAGAGAAGAAGACGCTAAACATCGTCCTCAAATCCGATGTCCGTGGTTCGTTGGAAGCGTTGAACGGTGCCTTGAATGGCCTGGGCAACGACGAAGTGCAAGTGCGCGTGGTCGGTGGCGGTGTCGGTGGTATCACCGAGAGCGACGCCAACCTGGCACTGGCCTCCAACGCTGTACTGTTCGGCTTCAACGTGCGTGCCGATGCCGGTGCGCGCAAGATCGTCGAGCAGGAAGGTCTGGATATGCGTTACTACAACGTGATCTACGACATCATCGAAGACGTCAAGAAAGCCCTGACCGGCATGCTCGGCAGCGACGTGCGGGAGAACATCCTGGGCGTGGCCGAAGTGCGTGACGTGTTCCGTTCGCCGAAATTCGGCGCGATCGCCGGTTGCATGGTTATCGAAGGTGTTGTGCACCGAAACCGTCCAATCCGTGTACTGCGTGAAGACATCGTTATCTTCGAGGGCGAGCTGGAATCCCTGCGCCGCTTCAAGGATGACGCTTCCGAAGTACGTGCCGGCATGGAATGCGGTATCGGCGTGAAGAGCTACAACGACGTCAAAGTCGGTGACAAGATCGAAGTCTTCGAGAAGGTTCAGGTTGCTCGCAGCCTCTAACTCGCGCACTTCAGGAGCCGTGATGGGCAGCCGCATGCAAATGCACGGCGCATCAGCAGGCCTCTAAACGCAACGCCCGGTCTGGCTTCTGTCAGGCCGGGCGTTTGCCGCTTTCAGACCCCACGGGTTTCACCGTGCGGCAGTAACAGGTAACAAGACATGGCAAAAGAATATAGCCGTACCCAGCGTATTGGCGATCAGATGCAGCGTGAGCTGGCACAGCTGATCCGTCGTGAAGTCAAAGACCCGCGCGTAGGACTCGTCACCATCACGGCAGTGGAAGTCAGCCGTGACGTCGGTCACGCGAAGATTTTCATCACCGTGATGGGCCAAGACAGCGCCGACGATATTGCCCAGAGCATCAAAGTGCTCAACGCGGCCGCCGGTTTCCTGCGTATGCAGCTGGCCCGCGAGATGAAGCTGCGTAGTGTTCCGCAGTTGCACTTCCACTACGACGAAAGCGTTGTGCGTGGCGCCCACCTGTCTGCGTTGATCGAGCGCGCGGTGGCAGAAGACAGTCAGCATCCGGTTGCGGCTGAACCCGAAGACACCAAGGAGTAATCGGTGGCTCAGGTCAAACGTATCCGTCGTAATGTCAGTGGCATCATCCTGCTCGACAAGCCATTGGGCTTTACTTCCAATGCGGCTTTGCAGAAGGTCCGCTGGTTGTTGAATGCCGAGAAGGCCGGGCATACCGGCAGCCTAGATCCGCTGGCCACTGGCGTATTGCCGCTGTGCTTTGGCGAGGCCACCAAGTTTTCCCAGTACCTGCTCGATTCCGACAAGGGCTATGAAACCCTGGCGCAATTGGGCAAGACCACCACCACGGCAGACGCCGAAGGTGAGGTGTTGTTGGAGCGCGAAGTGACCGTTGGTCGCGAGGATATCGACGCCGTTCTGCCTGCTTTTCGTGGGCAAATCAGCCAGATACCGCCGATGTACTCGGCGCTCAAGCGTGACGGCCAGCCGCTGTACAAGCTCGCGCGTGCAGGTGAAGTGGTGGAGCGCGAACCGCGTTCTGTTACTATTGCGCGCTTGGAACTGCTTGCCTTTGAAGGCGACACTGTGCGGCTGGCGGTAGATTGCAGCAAAGGCACCTATATCCGTACCCTTGTGGAAGATATCGGTGAGCAACTGGGCTGTGGTGCCTACGTGGCAGAACTGCGACGTACTCAGGCTGGGCCTTTTACGTTGGCCCAGACGGTGACGCTAGAAGAGCTCGAAGCGGTTCACGCCGAAGGCGGCAACGAGGCGGTCGACCGCTTCCTGATGCCTTCGGACAGCGGTTTGCTGGATTGGCCGCTATTGCACTTCTCCGAGCACAGCGCGTTCTACTGGCTCAACGGCCAACCGGTGCGTGCCCCGGATGCGCCGAAGTTCGGCATGGTGCGGGTACAGGATCACAATGGCCGCTTCATCGGTATCGGTGAAGTGAGCGAAGACGGGCGCATCGCGCCGCGTCGACTGATTCGGTCAGAATGACCGGAACCAGTTTGGTGTAAAAGCGCAGTAGCTTTTGCACAAACTGGGACGAGGGTGGCTGTTAACAGGCATGGTCACTACTCATTTTTAGATACAGGGATTTGTCCCTGGCCTGTTGAAACCGCCCTTTTGGGTGGTTTCCTTAAAAAAAGGATTGCCTCATGGCTCTCGACGTTCAAGAAAAAGCACAAATCGTAGCTGACTATCAGCAAGCTGTTGGTGACACCGGTTCGCCAGAAGTGCAAGTTGCACTGCTGACCCACAACATCAACAAACTGCAAGGTCACTTCAAGGCCAACGGTAAAGACCACCACTCCCGTCGTGGTCTGATCCGCATGGTAAACCAGCGCCGTAAGCTGCTGGACTACCTGAAAGGCAAAGATCTGGGTCGTTATCAGGCTCTGATCGGTCGCCTGGGTCTGCGTCGCTAATCAGCGATTGCGCTAGAGGTTGGTTGTTTGCCGTGTGTCAGTGGGTTTCCCGCTGGCCCATGGCAGGCTCCCAGCCTCAAGTTTTATCTGGATACACGTTTTACCCTGGACAGTAGCGTTGGGCCGACTCCCGACATTGCCCAAGAATTTCGCAAGAAAACCAGTTCCCCAAGAGCCACAAAGAAGGTAGGACACCGTGAACCCGGTAATCAAAAAATTTCAGTTCGGTCAGTCGACCGTAACCCTCGAGACTGGCCGCATCGCCCGTCAGGCTTCCGGCGCAGTATTGGTCACCGTTGACGACGACGTCAGCGTGTTGGTGACTGTCGTTGGTGCCAAGCAAGCAGATCCAGGCAAGGGCTTCTTCCCTCTGTCCGTTCACTACCAGGAAAAGACTTACGCTGCCGGTAAGATCCCTGGCGGTTTCTTCAAGCGCGAAGGCCGTCCTTCCGAGAAAGAAACCCTGACTTCCCGACTGATCGACCGTCCGATCCGTCCGCTGTTCCCCGAAGGCTTCATGAACGAAGTGCAGGTTGTCTGCACCGTCGTCTCCACCAGCAAGAAAACCGATCCGGACGTCGCTGCGATGATCGGTACCTCGGCTGCCCTGGCGATCTCCGGCATTCCTTTCGATGGCCCGATCGGCGCTGCCCGTGTTGCCTACCACCCTGACACCGGCTACCTGCTGAACCCGACCTATGAGCAACTCAAGGCTTCGAGCCTGGACATGGTCGTAGCCGGTACTAGCGAAGCTGTGCTGATGGTGGAATCCGAAGCCAAAGAGCTGACCGAAGACCAGATGCTGGGCGCCGTATTGTTCGCCCACGACGAGTTCCAGGTCGTCATCAACGCCGTCAAGGAACTGGCTGCCGAAGCCGCCAAGCCAACCTGGGCCTGGGCGCCGCAAGCAGAAGCCACCGCGCTGCTGGGCGACATCCGTGCCGAGTTCGGCGAAGCGATCTCCCAGGCCTACACCATCACCGTCAAGGCCGACCGTTACGCTCGCCTGGGCGAGCTGAAGGATCAGGTCGTGGCCAAGCTGTCGGGCGAAGAAGGCCAGCCTTCTGCCAGCGAAGTGAAAGCGGCTTTCGGTGAAATCGAATACCGCACCGTTCGTGAAAACATCGTCAACGGCAAGCCACGTATCGACGGTCGCGACACCCGCACCGTGCGTCCGCTGAATATCGAAGTCGGCGTTCTGCCCAAGACCCACGGTTCGGCCCTGTTCACTCGCGGCGAAACCCAGGCCCTGGTCGTTGCAACTCTGGGTACTGCCCGCGACGCACAGTTGCTGGACACCCTCGAAGGCGAGAAAAAAGACCCCTTCATGCTGCACTACAACTTCCCTCCGTTCTCGGTGGGCGAGTGTGGTCGCATGGGCGGCGCGGGTCGTCGTGAAATCGGTCACGGCCGCCTGGCCCGCCGTTCGGTACAGGCCATGCTGCCTGCCGCCGACGTGTTCCCGTACACCATCCGCGTGGTGTCGGAAATCACCGAATCCAACGGCTCCAGCTCCATGGCTTCGGTCTGCGGCGCTTCCCTGGCGCTGATGGACGCCGGTGTACCGATGAAGGCACCGGTTGCCGGTATCGCCATGGGTCTGGTTAAAGAAGGCGAGAAGTTCGCCGTCCTGACCGACATCCTGGGCGACGAAGACCACCTGGGCGACATGGACTTCAAAGTAGCCGGTACCGCCAAAGGCGTGACTGCGCTGCAGATGGACATCAAGATCAAGGGCATCACCGAAGAGATCATGGAGATCGCCCTGGGCCAAGCCCTGGAAGCGCGCCTGAACATCCTCGGCCAGATGAACCAGATCATTGCTCAGTCCCGCACCGAGCTGTCGGAAAATGCTCCGACCATGATCGCGATGAAAATCGACACCGACAAAATCCGTGATGTCATCGGTAAAGGCGGCGCGACCATCCGTGCGATCTGCGAAGAAACCAAGGCTTCGATCGACATCGAAGACGACGGTTCGATCAAGATCTTCGGCGAAACCAAGGAAGCTGCTGAAGCTGCACGCCAGCGCGTTCTGGGCATCACCGCCGAAGCCGAGATCGGCAAGATCTACGTCGGCAAGGTTGAGCGCATCGTCGACTTCGGCGCATTCGTCAACATCCTGCCGGGCAAGGATGGCCTGGTTCACATCTCCATGCTGAGCGACGCTCGCGTTGAGAAAGTGACCGACATTCTGAAAGAAGGCCAGGAAGTGGAAGTGTTGGTACTGGACGTGGACAACCGCGGCCGTATCAAGCTGTCCATCAAGGACGTCGCAGCAGCCAAGGCTTCGGGCGTTTAATCACGCGTTGACCTGGTAGAGAAAAGCCCCGCCGCGAAAGCTGCGGGGTTTTTTTTTGCCCGCGACAAATTGAGGCGCGCCCGCGAGTTGCTTGACCTGAAGGTCAGTGCTAGGTTTAGCCCACTGCCCGTGTAGCTCAGCCGGTAGAGCAGCGCACTCGTAACGCGAAGGTCGCAGGTTCGATTCCTGTCTCGGGCACCAGCGATACCTTGTTTTCAGATGATCCCGAATGGTTCTGAAGGCCAGACAAACCGGTCTGTAAGCGGTTTTTTGCGTCAGAGAGATCCTTGATGATCCAGATCCATCTTCCATTCCCCCGATCAGCGAGAACGACATGAGCGTTAAAGCATTGGACCCGCAAGCCCGCCACGAAGAAGCCCTCAAGAAGTACATGCTTGATGCGCCACAGCTGTTGGACGAAATCAAGGACCTGAGCGCCGACGATCAGAAGGACCAGATCCAATGGGCCTTCGAGGACGAAGCCGAGGCGCAGGGGCTACAGCCCTGGGAACTGACCCTCAAGTACACCGCCAGCCCAGAAGCATTTGAAGCCGAGCGCCTTGTACTGCACAAGGAAGCGGCCGAAGTGCTGGGCGTGGAATGGGACGAATACTGCGAGATGAATAATCTGGTGGTCTAGCGCTGCAAGTTTGAAGCCGCAAGCTACAAGCTCAAGCCAATCCCTTGCAGCTTGTAGCTCGCAACTTTAGCGGCTTAAAGGCTAAGCCTCATCGACAGGTCTACTGCTTTTACGTCTTTGGTCATCGAGCCGATGGAAATGTAATCCACGCCCGTTTCCGCAATGGGCCGCAGGGTGCTTTCGTTGATTCCGCCGCTGGCCTCCAGCTTGGCTTTGCCCGCGTTCAGGCGCACCGCTTCGTGCATATCGTCGTGGCTCAGTTCGTCGAGCATGATGATGTCGGCGCCGGCGGCCAGGGCTTGCTGCAACTCCCCGAGGTTTTCCACTTCCACTTCCACCGGTTTGCCCGGGGCGATTTTGTGCGCGGCGGCAATGGCCTGGGCGATCCCGCCACAGGCGGCGATATGGTTTTCCTTTATCAGGAAGGCGTCATACAGGCCGATGCGGTGGTTGTGGCAGCCGCCACAGGTCACCGCGTATTTTTGCGCCAGGCGCAGGCCCGGCAGGGTCTTGCGCGTATCGAGCAACTTGACCCGGGTATCGGCGACCATGTCCGCCAAAAACTGCGCGCGCGTTGCCACGCCGCTGAGCAATTGCAGGAAGTTCAGCGCACTGCGCTCGCCGCTGAGCAATGAGCGCGCCGGCCCTTCGAGGTGGAACAGCGCCTGGTTGGGGCTTACACGCTCGCCGTCGTGTACTTGCCAATGCACTGCCACGCGTGGGTCCAACTGCCGGAACACCGCATCGACCCACGCCGTGCCGCTGATGGTGGCGCTGTCGCGGGTGATGATGGTGGCTTTGGCCAGGCGTTCGGTGGGGATCAATTGGGCGGTGATGTCGCCGCTGCCGATGTCTTCGAGCAACGCACGGCGCACGTTCGCTTCGATTTCGGTGGACAGGTCGGCGAGACGAAGATTAGGCATAACGGGCTCCACAAACAAAGTGGCCCGATTATAGGGGCATGCCAGCGTCCAACCCAAGGCGACAAATGCCCTGGCGCTTGGTTTCGTCGGGGTTTATCGCACCGTCACATAATTGCCGTAAAAGCTAATTTCCACTCAGCTGCAGAGGATGCTGGCACAAGTGCCATCTTTTACCGATAGTCCGCCCGGTATTTGACGTCATAGCTTTGACGTCCCTGTTTTCGGCCCGCGCATCCCTGTGCATCCTGGCCGTTTCAGTGGCACCGATCTTTAAATCACCGTTCCAGGAGGCTTGGATGCACAACGACGGGAATGTGGTGCCTTTGCACAAAGGCACTGCCGATCAGGCGAATCCTTCGCCGCTCGCCCGCCTGCCGGTGATTCTGATTCAGGTGCGTGACAAGGCCGCCCAGCAACTGCGCCATGGCCTGCAAGCGCTCTTCGACAATGCCGACGACACCCTCTTCGAGATGGCCGACCGGGCGCTGAACAATGTTGAACAGAACACCTTCTTTGAAGCCATGCGCGACCTGCGCCTCAAGCGCAAAAGCATCGAACGCGGCTTTCTTGAGCAATTCTTCGCCGCTTGTGCCGGGCTGACCCACTACGACCTGGCCCAAGTGTCCTTGCCGGTGGCGGGCGCTTTCGACCCCTCAACCCAGGTGCGCGATGACGACCTGGAGCGCGCCGTGGCCGTGGACGCCATGGTCGCCCGGGTACTGAGCCGAGAGGGCCTTGCCCTGGGCCAATTGACCGCGCGCCTCAACGCCTTGCTGGGCAAGCGCCTGGACGAGCGCCACAACCCCATGGGCCCGGCGTTGCTCTGCGAGTACTTCTTGCAGGCGGGGCGCAACCTGGGGGTGGAGATCAAGGTCAAGCTGATCCTGCTCAAGCTGTTCGAGAAGTACGTGCTCAGCGAAAGCGACCAGCTCTACGGCGACGCCAACCAACTGCTGATCGCCACCGGCGTGCTACCCCAGCTCAAGGCCGCGCCGGGGCGCCGCAGCACGGTGGAGGCCGAGCCACACCCAGCACCGGCCGCCACTGCGCAGGGGGCCTGTGACGAGCAGGTCGAGGAAGTCTTCCGCGCCTTGCAGGAGCTGCTGTTCCACGTGCGCGGCAGCGTTGCGCCGACCCTGGAAGCCAGCGCCCAGGCGCAACCGATCTCCACCCGTGACCTGCTGCGCCTGCTCTCCCATTTGCAGCACTACGTGCCCGAGCCCGGCGCCCAGGAGGATTTCGACCTACGCAACCAGCTCGAACAACTGCTCACCCGTGGCAGCGTCAAGAGCGGCAAGGCCCGGGGAGTGGCGGTGGCCGATGAAGACGTTATCAACCTGATGGCCATGCTCTTTGAATTCATCCTGGCCGACCGCAACCTGCCGGAGTCCCTCAAGGCGTTGATGGGGCGCTTGCAGATCCCGATGCTCAAGGTCGCGGTGCTGGACAAAAGCTTCTTTAGCCGCGGCAACCACCCGGCGCGGCGCCTGCTCAACGAAATCGCCGCCGCGGCCCTGGGCTCGGGCGAGTGCGACGACCACCAACGTGACACCCTGTACTTGCGCATCGAACAGGTGGTGCAGCGCTTGCTCAACGATTTCGACGACGACCCGGCGATCTTCACCGAGTTGCTCGCTGAATTCATCGCCTTCACCGACGCCGAGCGCCGCCGCAGCCTGCTGCTGGAGCGGCGCACCTGTGAGGCGGACAGCACGCCACTGGACACCTCGGTTGCGGACTTGTCCGCAGGCGACCCTGGCCTGTTGCAGGTCGCCAAGCTGCGCCCCGGTTGCTGGGTCGAGTTCCAGGAAGACGAGGACAATCGCCTGCGCTGCAAGCTGATTTCCGTCCTTGAACCCCAGGGCCAATACCTGTTCGTCAACCGCACCGGGATGAAAGTGCTTAAACGCAGCCGCGCCGCCCTGGCCCTGGAGCTGCGCGACGGCACGGCCCGCCAACTCGACGATCGGCTGCTGTTCGAGCGGGCGTTGGAGTCGGTGCTGGGCAACTTGAGCCGCCTCAATCGCGGCAAGTGATCGCAACCGCGGGGCGGATCACGGCATACTGCGCCATCGCAACCCGTGCCAAGGAACCTGTATGCAGTTGGACCCCGCGAGCGGTTGGTGTCAGGGCGTGCAGTTATGCCCCTCGCCCAACTTCAATGCGCGCCCCGCGAATGAAGTCTCCCTGTTGGTCATTCACAACATCAGCTTGCCACCGGCGCAGTTCGCTACCGGCAAGGTGCAGGAGTTTTTCCAGAATCGCCTGGATGTCACGGAACATCCCTACTTTGCAGGCATCGCCGACCTGCGGGTTTCTGCGCATTTTCTGATCGAGCGCGATGGTAAGGTCACGCAGTTCGTGTCCTGCCTGGACCGCGCCTGGCACGCCGGCGTGTCGTCGTTCGAGGGGCGCGAGGGGTGCAACGATTTTTCCCTGGGGATCGAGCTGGAGGGCACGGATGACCAACCCTTCAGCGACGCCCAGTACCACGCGTTGGTCGCCCTTACCCGGCAGTTGCAAGGGGTGTTCAGCGCCATCACCACGCAGCGTATTTGCGGTCACAGCGATATTGCCCCCGGGCGCAAGACCGACCCGGGGCCGGCGTTCGATTGGCCACGCTATCGCCGGGCCTTGAATGAGGGAGAAGGACAATGAGTTTTCTGGTGTTGCTATTGGCGGTGCTGGTCGAGAAATTCTCGGCCCTGCGCCAGCGTCTCCAGCGCGACAGCGGCTGGGTACGCGAACTGAACAAACTGGAGGCCGGCAAACGCCTGGGCAACCAGCCCTGGCTGGTGCTGGCGGTGATGATCCTGCTGCCGGTGGCCGTGCTGGGCCTGTTGTTGCTGGTGCTGGAACCCGTGGCCTATGGCCTGTTGGCATTGCCGATCCATCTGCTGGTGGTGATCTACAGCCTGGGACGCGGGGATCTGCTCGGGGAGTTGGGGCCGTTTCGCGATGCCTGGCGCCGTGAAGACCTGCAAGCGGCGGCCCACGTCGCCCAGCGCGACCTGAACATTGGCGCCGACAGCGGCGAGCAGTTGCTGGAGCGGGTCCAGGGGCACTTGCTGTGGCAGGCCTACCAAAGCTTCTTCACGGTGATTTTCTGGTACTTCCTGCTGGGGCCGGTGGCGGCGTTGAGCTATCGCCTGCTGGCGTTAGCCGCTGAACAGGGCAAGAGCACGGCCCTGATCGAACGCGCCAGCCAACTGCGCCATGCCTTCGATTGGCTGCCGGTGCGCCTGCTGGCCGCCAGTTTCGCCCTGGTGGGCAACTTTGCGGCAGTCAGCCGGGTGATGCTGCACGAATTACTCAACTGGCACATCAGCGCCGCGCAGCTGATCGAAAAGGCCGGGTTGGCCGGGGCCGAAATCCCGCCCCCAGAGACTGGCGCCGAAGGCATCGCCAGCCTGGACCGCATCTGGGAACTGCTGCTACGCGCCGCTGTGCTCTGGTATGCCACTTTTGCCCTGTGGACCGTGCTGCTGTAGGCGCTTTGTCGCACCTGCCGGTCGGCGCTGCACTCCCGACCGGCGGTTAACCTTAAGTTACAAAACTCCCTGCTGATTTGAGTTATACAAGCATCTGCGTTCAGTAGTGGCTTTTTGCTGCTCCTGTACGACTGCCCATAACAATAATAGGTAAGGGAGAAGTCTTTTGAAGAGCTTGCTCTATCCCGCCATCGCGCTGATGAACCGCCTGAGTTTCGGCATGAAGTTCAGCCTAATCAGCGTCTTGTTCTTCGCGCCGATGTTGGTGACCAATTTCTATCTGGTGCGTGATTCCTACCGCCAGTTCCACGCCACCCAAGTCGAACTGCAAAGCCTGGACCTGCTGGGCGCCAGCCTGGCCCTGCGCCGCGACCTGGAAACCCTGAACAACCTGGTGCAGATCAACGCCGTCCTGGGCCAGTCGGGCAAGGCCGGGGATGTGGAGGCCAAGATCGAGGCCCTGGAGCGCACGGTGCTGGAGCATTTGCAGGGCTTTCAGGCGATGGCGGTGGACCCTCAGCAGATCGAAGCCTTCGATACCAAGCGCGATGAAATGATCGCCGCGTTCAAGGCCCAGCAAGCCGAAAGCTCCCTGCAAAGCAAAAGTGCCTTGATCGGCAAGTTGCTCAGTAGCGCCCAGGTGTTCAGCCAGTTGATCGCCAGCCAGGCAGGCCTGAGTGGTGACGCCCAGAGCGATATCCGCCAACTCACTGACCTGGTGACGGCCGTTACCCCGCAAGTCACCCAGACCCTGGGCGAAGGCCGGGCCATTGGCAGTTATTCGTTGGGGCAGGGCTTCCTCAATTCCTCTTCCAGCACCCGTTTCGACGAAATTCTCCAGCAAATCGAGAAGCTTCACGCCGAGTACGGCCTCAAGGTCCAAGACGCGGTCGGCGCCAGCCCCGCCGCCCACAGCGCCCTGAGCGCCCAGGCCGATGCCAGCCAAAACTCCCTGAAGCAGGGCAGTGAGCTGTTTGAAGAACAGGTGATTATGGTCGATACCCTCGACGCACCCTGGCAGGCCTTTTACGACCAGGCCAGTACGTTGATGGCACAGACCTACCAACTCAACGACAACACGCTGAAGTTCCTCGGCGTCGAGTTGCAGCAACGCTTGGCGCAAAACCGCACCCACATGGTGCTGCTGGTGGTGGCGTTGGCAGCGGTGTTCCTACTGATTGTCTACCTCTATGGCGGCTTCTACGCCTCGACCCGCACCACCCTGAGTCGCTTGGGCGCAGTGATGGACAAAGTGGCGGCCGGTGACATGACCGTCAGTTTCACCGCCCATAGCCGCGACGAATTGGGCGAGTTGGGCAAAGTGTTCAACGGCACCGTGGCCAAGATCCATGACCTGATCGAGTTGGTGGGCCAAACCGTGGTCGAGGTCGAGCGCCAGGCCGGGCAGGTGGAATCGGTCTCGGCCCAGAGCAACCAAGCGGTGGCCGGGCAGCGTATCCAGATCGAGCAAGTGGCCACGGCGATGAACCAGATGTCGGCCACGTCCCAGGAAGTGGCCCGCAGCGCGGCGGCGGCAGTCAGCAGCGCCCACAGCGTCAACGAAGAAACCGTCAGCGGCCGTGGCCTGGTGGCCTCGCAGCAGGGCAGCATTGCCCAATTGGCCGGCGAGATCGATCAATCGGTACTGGTGATTAACCAACTGGCCAGCGACAGCCAATCCATTAGCCGCGTGCTGGAAGTGATTAAAAGCATCGCCGAGCAAACCAACCTGCTGGCCCTCAACGCGGCCATCGAGGCCGCCCGTGCCGGCGAGCAGGGGCGAGGCTTTGCCGTGGTGGCGGACGAAGTGCGGACCCTCGCCAAACGCACTCAGCAGTCCACCGAGGAAATCGAACAAATGATCGGTAAGCTCCACACCGGTGTAGGCGCGGCGGTCAAGGCCATGGGCGTAAGCCATCAGATGGCCAATGGCACGGTGGGCCAGTCGGAAAAGGTCCAGCAAGCGCTGGAAAACATCCTCGGCGCGGTGGGCATGATCGTCGACCAGAACCAACAGATCGCCGCTGCCGTGGAGCAGCAAACCGCCGTCGCCCACGACATCGACAAGAACATCGTCGAGATCAACCGCGCCGGCGAACGCACCGCCCAGGGCGCCCACCAGACCGAAGACGCCAGCCGTCAGCTGTCGGTGCAAGTGGTGCAACTCAAGCAACTGATTAGCGCGTTCCGGGTGTGACCCGCGCCGCTACCAGCCGAACACCGCGCAGGCATTGGCGGTGCTGGCCGCCGCCAAACGCTCGGGGCTGATACCCAGGATTTCGGCCAGGGCGGTGCAGATGGCCGGCAGGTGCGCGGGGCTGTTGCGCTGGTTGGCGAACATCGCGGGGGCCATGTCCGGGGCATCGGTTTCCAGCACCACGGCTTCGAGCGGCAGGTCGGCGATGACTTTGCGCAAGCGCAGCGCCTGGGGCCAGGTGGCTGCGCCGCCCAGGCCCAGTTTGAACCCCAACTTGATGTACTCGCGGGCTTCCTCACGGCTGCCGGCGAACGCATGGACAATGCCGCCGCGCGCCAGGCGTAGGCGCTTGAGGGTGGCGATCACCGCCGCGTGGCTGCGCCGCACATGCAGCAGGGCCGGCAGTTGGAAGTCGGCCGCCAACTGCAATTGGGCCTCGAACAGCACCTGTTGGCGGTCGCGGTCCAGGTGCGGGAGAAAGTAGTCCAGGCCGATTTCGCCCACCGCGCAGAGCTGGCGCTGGCCACGCAGGCGTGTCAGCCAATCGCCCAGTTGGGCCAGGTCGGCGCTGCGGTGCGCGTCCAGGTACACCGGGTGCAGGCCCAGGGCCGCGTAGAGGTCGGCGTCGCTTTGCACCAACTCCCACACCCGCTGCCAATTGTCCTGATAGACCCCCAGCACCACCATGCGCCGCACCCCGTGGGCGCGGCACTCGGCGAGCAACGCGGGGCGATCTGCGTCGAAATCGGGGAAATCCAGGTGGGTATGGGTGTCGATCAGCTCCACGCTCACACCTCGACGATACGCTGCTTGAAAGTACGGGCGATGGCGTGCACGCCAGGCTGATAGTGCTGTTGTTCGATGGCGGCCAGAGCCAGTTGCAGGGCGGTTTGCGCGATCAGTTGATGTTGCTGGGCCATGGCGTTGACCGGCAACGGTAAAAAGTCCAGCAACTGGGTGTCGCCGAAGGTGCCCAGGCGCAAGGGCCGCGATTGCAGCGGGAAGTCATGCAGGGCGTCGAACACCCCTTGCAGCAACACGTAGGAGGTGGTCACCAGCGCATCCGGCAAATGCCCCAGGCGTTGTAGCAGTTCTTCCATCAGGTGCTGGCCGCACTCGCGGCTGAAAGCGTCGCCCTGTTCGATCAAAATGTGCCCGTCGAACCCGGCCAAGGCCTGGTTGAAACCGGCGGTGCGGTCCTGGCTGATGCTCAGCTCCGGGCGTGCGCCGATCAGGGCGATATGCCGCAAGTGCGGCTGCAACAGGCTGCGGGTCAGGCTCAGGCTGGCGTCCTGGTCGTCGCTGCTGACCGAACAGAAGTGCGCCGGGTCCATCGCCCGGTCGATAGCGATGATCGGCAGGCCCTTGGCCTGGAGCTGGCGGTAGCTGTCGTCCTCGGCCGGCAGGCAACTGGCGACGAACAACGCATCGCAGCGCCGCGCGCGGAACAGTTGCAGCAATTGCCGCTCGCTGTCCGGCGCGTCGTCGGAGCTGGCGATCAGCAATTGGTAGCCGCGGGCGCGGGCACCTTGCTCCAACAGCTTGGCGATGCGTGCGTAGCTGGGGTTTTCCAGGTCCGGCAGGATGAACCCCAAGGTTCGCGTGTGCCGGCTGCGTAGCCCCGCCGCTTGCGGGTTGGGGGTGAAACCATGTTGTTCAACCACCGCTTGCACCCGCTCGACGGTGCTGCGGCTGATCCGTTGTTGTTCGGCTTTGCCGTTGATGACGTAGCTGGCGGTGGTCACGGACACACCGGCCAGTTGCGCGATATCACTGAGTTTCAAACCGGGTTTTCCTTATTGTGTGGCGCTTGTCCCGAGAGTTTGTCCAATCGTAACCGAAATCCGTAGCCGACCTAGGTCGCAGCTGTACCGACCGGCAGGGCTTCTAGGAAGATGGAATATGAAGTAACGTGCCGAGCATTCTAGATTAAACGTTTCAGCAGGCGTATTTTCAGCTGTTTGAAGCCGTGGGAAAGGTGCTGCCGATAAGCCATCCTGCGGCCGTGCTATCAAAACGCCTAATCTACAAAAATACCTAGCGCCGCCCGGCGCTGAATAGGAGAAAGCATGCTCGAACTCACCCTGGAGCAGATATCCATTGGCCAGTCGGCGGTGGATAAGCCCGCGGCCCTGCGGTTGCTCGCCGACAAACTGGTGGCCGATGGCCTGGTCGCCGAAGGCTATTTGGCCGGCTTGCAGGCCCGCGAGGCCCAGGGCTCGACCTTTCTCGGCCAAGGCATCGCCATTCCCCACGGCACCCCCGAAACCCGCCACCAGGTGTTCGCCACCGGCGTGCGCCTGCTGCAATTCCCCGAGGGCGTGGACTGGGGCGACGGCCAGATCGTTTACCTGGCCATCGGCATTGCCGCCAAGTCCGACGAACACCTGCGCCTGCTGCAACTGCTGACCCGTGCCCTGGGCGAAACAGATCTCGGCCAGGCCCTGCGCCGCGCCAGCAGCGCCGAGGCCCTGCTCAAACTGCTGCAAGGTGCGCCCCAGGAACTGGCGCTGGACGCGCAGATGATTGGCCTGGGCGTGTCGGCTGATGATTTCGAGGAACTGGTGTGGCGCGGCGCCCGCCTGCTGCGCCAGGCCGACTGCGTGAGTAACGGTTTTGCGGCGGTGTTGCAGCAAGTGGACGCCTTGCCCCTGGGCGATGGCCTGTGGTGGCTGCACAGCGAACAAACGGTCAAGCGCCCGGGGCTGGCGTTCGTCACCCCGGACAAACCCATGCGCTACCTGGGCCAGCCCCTCAGTGGCCTGTTTTGCCTGGCCAGCCTGGGGGAGGCGCATCAGGCCCTGCTCGAACGCCTGTGCGCGTTGCTGATCGAGGGGCGCGGCCATGAATTGGGGCGTGCCACCAGCCGTCGCGCGGTGCTGCAAGCCCTGGGCGGTGATGTGCCCGCCGACTGGCCCAGTGCCGCCATCGCCCTGGCCAACGCCCACGGCCTGCATGCGCGCCCGGCAAAAATCCTCGCCCAATTGGCGAAAAGCTTCGACGGCGAGGTCCGCGTGCGCATCGTCGACGGCCAGGACAGCGCCGTGTCGGCCAAGAGCCTGAGCAAACTGCTGAGCCTGGGCGCCCGCCGTGGTCAGGTGCTGGAGTTCAGCGCCGCCCCGGCCATTGCCGCCGACGCCTTGCCGGCCCTGCTCGCGGCAGTGCGCGAAGGCCTGGGCGAAGCGGTGCAGCCACTGCCCGCCGTCACCGCGCCAGCGCTGGCCGAGGCCGAACCCAGCCTCAGCGCGCCGGCCGCCGGCAGCCTGGTGCAAGGGGTGGCCGCCGCACCGGGCATCGCCATCGGCCCGGCTCATGTGCAGGTGCTGCAACCCTTCGATTACCCCGTGCGCGGCGAAACCCCGGCGATTGAGCGCGAACGTCTGCAAACCGCGTTGGGTGCGGTACGTGAAGACATTCAAGGCCTGATCCAGCGCAGCAGCGCCCAAGCCATCCGCGAGATTTTCATCACCCACCAGGAAATGCTCGACGACCCGGAGCTGGCCGGTGAGGTCGGCAGCCGCCTCCAACAAGGCGAAAGCGCCGAGGCCGCGTGGCTGGGCGTGATCGAAGCCGCTGCCCGCCAGCAGGAAGCCCTGCACGATGCCCTGCTCGCCGAGCGCGCGGCGGACCTGCGCGACATCGGCCGCCGCGTACTGGCCCAGTTGTGCGGCGTGCCGGCAGCGGTAGAGCCGCAACAGCCCTACATTCTGGTGATGGACGAAGTCGGCCCCTCGGACGTGGCGCGCCTCGACCCAGCGCGGGTCGCGGGCATCCTCACCGCCCGGGGCGGCGCCACCGCCCACAGCGCCATCGTCGCCCGCGCCCTGGGTATTCCGGCCCTGGTCGGCGCGGGCGCGGCGGTGTTGTTGTTGGCGCCGGGCACGCCGTTGCTGTTGGACGGCCAGCGTGGGCGCCTGCACGTTGCCCCGGACGCGGCGACCTTGCAGCGCGCCCAGCACGAACGCGACCACCGCGAACAACGCCTGCGCGCCGCCGCCGAGCAACGCCATCAACCGGCCCTGACCACCGACGGCCACGGCGTCGAAGTGTTCGCCAACCTCGGTGAAAGCGCCGGCGTGGCCAGCGCGGTGGAGCAGGGCGCCGAAGGCATTGGGCTGTTGCGCACCGAACTGATTTTCATGGCCCACCCGCAAGCCCCGGACGAAGCCACCCAGGAGGCCGAGTACCGCCGTGTGCTCGACGGCCTCGGCGGGCGGCCCTTGGTGGTGCGCACCCTGGATGTGGGCGGCGACAAACCGCTGCCGTATTGGCCCATCGCCAAGGAGGAAAACCCCTTCCTCGGCGTGCGTGGCATTCGCCTGACCCTGCAGCGCCCGGCCATCATGGAGGCGCAACTGCGCGCCCTGCTGCGGGCCGCCGACCACCGGCCGCTGCGCATCATGTTCCCCATGGTCGGCAGCGTCGAGGAGTGGCGCCAGGCCCGCGACATGACCGAGCGCCTGCGCCGGGACATCCCCGTGGCCGACCTGCAACTGGGGATCATGATCGAAGTGCCCTCGGCGGCGCTGCTGGCCCCGGTGCTGGCCCGCGAAGTGGACTTTTTCAGCGTCGGCACCAACGACCTGACCCAATACACCCTGGCCATCGACCGTGGCCACCCTACGCTTTCGGCCCAGGCCGATGGCCTGCACCCGGCGGTGCTGCAACTGATCGACATCACGGTGCGCGCCGCCCACGCCCATGGCAAATGGGTGGGGGTATGCGGCGAACTGGCGGCCGACCCGCTGGCGGTGCCGGTGTTGCTGGGCCTTGGGGTGGATGAGTTGAGCGTCGCGCCGCGCAGCATCGCCGAGGTCAAGGCGCGGGTGCGCGAGTTCAGCCTGGTGCAGGCGCAAACCCTGGCCCGGCAGGCCTTGGCCATGGGCAGCGCGAACGACGTGCGCCGCCTCGTGGAGGCGGTGTAATGGCGCGCATTCTCAGCCTCACCCTCAACCCGGCGCTGGACCTCACCGTGCAACTGGGCCAACTCCACCTCGGCCAGGTCAACCGCAGCGAGGCGCTGCACAGCCATGCCGCCGGTAAAGGCCTGAACGTCGCCCAAGTGCTGGCCGATTTGGGCCATCAGCTTACCGTCAGCGGTTTTCTCGGCCGGGCCAACCCGCAAGCCTTCGAGGCCCTGTTCGCCCGCCGTGGTTTTGTCGATGAATTTGTCCGCGTGCCTGGGGAAACCCGCAGCAACATCAAATTGGCCGAGGGCGACGGGCGCATCACCGACCTCAACGGCCCGGGGCCGCAGGTCAGCGCGGCGGCGCAACAGGCGTTACTCGATTGCCTGGATCAGATCGCCGTCGGCCATGACGCGGTGGTGGTCGCCGGCAGTTTGCCCCGGGGCGTCAGCGCCCAGTGGCTGCGGGCCTTGCTCCTGCGTTTGAAGGCGCTGGGCTTGAAAGTCGCCTTGGATACCAGCGGCGAGGCCCTGCGCGAAGGGCTGGCGGCGGGGCCGTGGCTGGTAAAACCCAACGCCGAAGAACTGGCCCAAGCCCTGGGCGTGGCCGTGGCCTCGCCGCAGGCCCAGGCCGCAGCGGCGCGGCGCCTGCGCGCCGAAGGGGTGGAACACGTGGTGATTTCCCAGGGCGCCGAAGGCGTGGACTGGTTCAGCGCCGCCCCGGCCTTGCGCGCCGTGCCGCCCACGGTGAGCGTGGCCAGCACCGTCGGCGCCGGGGACTCCTTGCTCGCCGGCATGCTCCACGGCCTGCTCAGCGGCCACGACGCCGAGCAGACCCTGCGCACCGCCACGGCCATCGCGGCGATGGCGGTGACGCAAATCGGTTTCGGCATCACCGGCACTGCGCAGTTGGCGCAACTTGAACAGGGCGTGCGCGTGCGCCCCCTGACCGAACAATAAGAGGGTCGCCCATGAAGTTAGCCATTGTTACTGCCTGCCCCAATGGCATGGTCACCAGCGTGCTGTGCGCGCGTTTGTTGGAAGCAGCGGCCCAGCGCCAGGGCTGGAGCGCCAGCGTTGAAGTGCATGACGCCGCGCACCCTGAGCGCCAGTTATCGGCGGCCACCCTGGACGCGGCCGAGTGGGTGCTGGTGGTCAGCAGCGGTGCGCTGGACATGACCCGGTTCGTCGGCAAACGGGTGTTGCAGTGCACCCCGGCCCAGGCCTTGCAGGACGTGGACGCGGTACTGCGCCGGGGCGCCACGCAGGCCCAGGTGTATGCGGCGCCGGCCAGCGCTGTGGCCCCCACCCAGGCCCCGCGCCTGGTGGCGGTGACCGCGTGCCCCACAGGCGTGGCCCACACCTTCATGGCCGCCGAAGCCTTGCAGCAAGCGGCCAAGCGCCTGGGCTATGAGTTGCAGGTGGAAACCCAGGGCTCGGTGGGCGCACGCAACCCGCTGAGCAGCGAGGCCATTGCCCAGGCTGAGGTGGTGCTGCTGGCCGCCGACATTGAAGTGCCCACCGAGCGCTTCGCCGGCAAGAAGATCTACCGCTGCGGCACTGGCATCGCCCTCAAACAGGCCGAAGCCACCCTCAACAAAGCCCTGGCCGAAGGCAAGCTGGAAAACGCCGCGACTGCCGCCAGCGGCCCGGCCAAAACAGAGAAAACCGGGGTCTACAAGCATTTGCTCACCGGCGTGTCGTTCATGCTGCCGATGGTGGTGGCCGGGGGGCTGTTGATTGCCTTGTCCTTTGTGTTTGGCATCAACGCCTTTAAAGAGGAGGGCACCCTGGCCGCGGCGCTGATGCAGATTGGTGGCGAGAGCGCGTTCAAGTTGATGGTGCCGCTGCTGGCGGGCTACATCGCCTATTCCATCGCCGACCGCCCGGGGCTGGCGCCGGGGATGATCGGCGGGTTGCTGGCCAGCACCTTGGGCGCGGGGTTTATCGGCGGGATCATCGCCGGGTTCCTCGCCGGTTACGCGGTGCAGGCGATCAACCGCTGGGTGCGCCTGCCGCAGAGCCTGGAAGCGCTCAAACCGATCCTTATCATTCCGCTGCTGGCCAGCCTGTTCACCGGGTTGGTGATGATCTATGTGGTGGGCAAACCGGTGGCCGGGTTGTTGGCGGGCCTGACCGCGTTTCTCGACAGCATGGGCACCACCAACGCCATCCTGCTGGGCGTGGTGCTGGGGGCGATGATGTGTGTCGACCTCGGCGGGCCGATCAATAAAGCGGCTTATGCGTTTTCCGTGGGGTTGCTGGCCTCCCAGAGCTACGCGCCGATGGCCGCCACCATGGCGGCTGGCATGGTGCCGCCCATTGGCCTGGGTATTGCCACCTTCCTGGCCCGGCGCAAGTTCGTCCAGACCGAGCGCGAGGCGGGTAAAGCGGCGTTTGTGCTGGGGCTGTGCTTTATCTCCGAAGGCGCCATCCCGTTCGCCGCCAAAGACCCCTTGCGGGTGATCCCGGCGTGCATCGCCGGCGGCGCGTTGACCGGGGCGCTGTCGATGTACCTGGGCTGCAAACTGATGGCGCCCCACGGGGGGCTGTTTGTGATGCTGATCCCCAATGCCATCAACCATGCGCTGGCGTACCTGCTGGCCATCGTGGCCGGTAGCCTGTTGACGGCGGTCAGCTACGCCCTGCTCAAGCGCCCTCACACCCAGGAGCTGGTGCTGGCCCCGACCGCCCCGTAGCCAGCAGTGCCGGCTTCATCGTGAGCAGGCACTGCTGAGGCTTGGCACCCAATCTCCTGTGGGGGCGGGCCGGCCCGTGATAGCGGTGGGTCAGGCAACCCTGCCATAGCAGGCTGTCCGCCATCGCGGGCAGGGCCCGCTCCCACAGTTGAACTGTGGTGTGGGTGGGGTTCTGATTTTCCCTCTGTGGGAGCGAGCCTGCTCGCGGTGGCGGCACGCAGTAGGGACAGCTGCTCCCACAGAGGCCCGCCGGTCAGTACACGTCGCGGCGGTAGCGGCCCTGTTCGGTGAGCCGCTCTACGGCGTCATCGCCGAGTACCTCGCGCAGTACCTGGTCCACGCCCGAGGCCATGCCTTGCAGGCTGCCGCAGACGTAGATCGCGGCGCCGTCGGCGAGCCATTGCTTGAGCGGTTCAGCGGCGTCACGCAGGCGATCCTGAACGTAGATTTTCTCCGCCTGATCGCGCGAGAAAGCCAGGTCCAGGCGTTGCAGGTCACCCTCTATCAGCCAATTCTCCAGTTCGCCTTGGCAATGGAAGTCGTGGGCGCGGTGGCGTTCGCCGAACAGCAGCCAGTTGGCCTGTTGGCCGTCGGCGATGCGTGCCTTGAGCAGGCTGCGCAACCCGGCCAGGCCCGTGCCGTTGCCCAGCAGGATCATCGGCAGCGGTTCGCTGGGCAGGTGAAAGCCGCTGTTGCGCTGCACCCGCAGGTGGAGGGCGCTGCCCACCGGGGCATATTCGGTGAGCCAACCGGAGCCCAGGCCGAGGCTGCCGCTGGCGTGGCGTTCCTGGCGCACGAGCAGTTCCAGCTCGCCGTCGGCGGCAATCGAGGCGATCGAATACTCGCGCGCGGCCAGGGGCACCAGGGCATCGACCAGGGCTTGGGCATGCAGGCCGACGAGGTGGCTGCGGTTTTCCGGTAACTGGCGGGTGGCCAGGGCCTGTTCCAGGGTTTCCAGCGAACCGTCCAATTGCACCGAGCTGTCGCCGCGCACGCCGAGGCCATCGAGCAAATGCTCCACGGCCCACGGGCAGTTGCGTGGCAGCACTTGCACCAGGTCACCGGCCAGCCAACTGCGCTTGCCCGGTGGCGTCAGCCCCAGCAGGTACACACCTGCGCCGCTGCTGTCGGGGTTGAGCAAGGTGCGTTGGCTCAGGGTCCAGGGCTCGTAGCTCGGCGCTTGCCAGAGGTCGGCCGGGGCGTGCCCGGTCAGTTGCCCCAGTTGCTGCTGCCAGTGGCGCAGGGCGTAGGCGTCGGCGCTGTCCACGTCCACCGGGGCGAACAGGGTGCTGGCGCCATGGTTGCCGAGCCAGGCGTGCAGGCGCCGGGCAAAGCCGCAGAAGTGCGGGTACTGGCGGTCGCCCAGGCCCAGCACGGCGTACTTGAGGTGGTCCAGGCCCAGGGGTTGGCCGAGGATTTTGCGTTCAAAACCGCGGGCGCTGTCCGGCGCTTCGCCGTCGCCGAAGGTGCTGACCACAAACAGGGCATGGCTAGCCCCTTGCAGGGTTTGCGCGTTGACGTCCGCCAGCGGCACCACCTGGCTCGCTACGCCCGCCGCTTGCAGTTGCCCGGCGGTTTGCCAGGCCAGTTGTTCGGCAAAACCGCTTTGGCTGGCAAACCCGATCAGCCATGCCGGGGCGTTGCTGGCGCTGGGGGCCAGGGCTTGGCGGGCTTGCTTGATCTGGCGTTTCTTGCGGCGCCGGTCCAGGTACAGCAGCCAACCGGTAATAAAGAACAGCGGCATGCTCAGGGCGGCGAGGGTCACCAGAATGCGCCCGACCAGGCCGAAGTAGCTGCCCACATGCAGGGCATAAATGCTGGCCAACAGTTGCGCCTTGAAGCTTTTATCGGCGTAGCGCTCGTGGCGGCTAACCACGCCGGTGGCCGGGTCGATGCTCAACTGGTTGAGCGCGCGGTCGTGGGGCGAGGTCTTGAGCAGGTAGAACACCGTCGCCGGTTGCCGGGGGCCGGCGGGCATGCGGATGTTGTAGGTGCTCAGGCCCGGGCCGGCGGCGCTGTAGAGGCTGCTCCACAGGGCGGCGTAATCGGCGCTCGGCGGCGGGCCGGCCGGTGGCGCACCGCGCCCGCCCTTGCGCATCTGCGCGTTGGGGGTGTCCGACAGCAATTTGTTCAAGCCATTGCTGTACCACTGATAGGACCAGGACAGCCCGGTCAGCGCCGCCAGCAGGTAGAACACCAGGCACCAGGTGCCGGCGACGGCATGCAGGTCCCAGTTGAAGCTGCGGCCTTTTTTCGCCCAGTCCAGGGTCAGCCAGGCGCGCCAGTTGCCGACCTGGCGCGGCCAGCGCAGGTACAGGCCCGAGAGGCAGAAGAAAATCAGGAGCAGGGTGCAGGCGCCGGTGATTTGCCGGCCGGTGTCGCCCATGGCCAGGAAGCGGTGTAGTTGCAGCATCAGGCCGAAGAAGCCTTGGCCACGGGCCTCGCCCAGGAAGTCGCCGGTGTAGGGGTCGAAGTAGCGCATCTCACCGCGCCGCTCCCCCGCTGGCGGGGTGAAGAACACCTTGGCGGCGTTGCCGTTTTCGGTATCGACCCACAGCATGGAGACTTTCTTGCCCGAGGCGCCTTCGACTTTTTCCACCAGTTGCACCGGTGGCAACACCCCCGCTACCTGCTTCTCGACGTGCAGCACTTGGGGGTTGAGCGCGCGCAGGATTTCGTCCTGAAACGACACTGCCGCCCCGGTGATGCCCATCAAGGCCAGGACCAGTCCGGCACTGATGCCAAAGAACCAGTGCAACTGGAACAGGGTTTTCTTCAACACATCCACCGCCTCGCCCGTGTGGGCCCATTTTTCACGGCGCGCATTATGCCGTGGGGTTTCGAGAAACATTCTTCTTTACACACAAAAGCCCCACGCATTTGGGGGCGTGAGGCTTTGGCCGTCGCAAGCGGGCTTGCCCGCGCTCTTGTGCCTAGTTCGACACGGGATGAGGGCCGCTGCGCAGCCCGCTTGCTACCGGCTGACCCATCAGAAATGGAAGTTGGTGCTGATTAGCGCTGTACGGCCCGGTGCCTGGTTGGCGAAGTGGGTCGAGAAGGCCTTGTCGTAGTAGCGCTCGTCCGTGAGGTTTTGCACGTTGAGTTGCAGGTCGACGTTCTTGGTCAGTTTGTAGCTGGCCATGGCGTCGTAGCGCACATAGGAATCGACCATGGTGGTGTTGGCCGCACTGCCGAACACTTCATCGACGTAGAACGCGCCGCCGCCCAGGGTCAGTTTCGGGGTGACGTTGTAAGTGGTCCACAGGCTGGCACTGTTGCGTGGGGTGTTAGGCAACTGGTTGCCGTCGTTGGCTTTATTCACGTCGCCGCCATCGACCTGCTTGCCGTCCATGTAGGCGTAGCCGGCGAACACTTGCCATTGCTCGGTGAGTTTGCCGCTGGCCGACAGTTCCAGGCCATCGACGCGGGTGGTACCGACGTTCTCGTAGGAGGTGGTATTGACCTGGACGCGGGCGTTGTCTTTCTCGGTGCGGAAGATTGCAGCGGTCAGGGACAGGCGATCGTGGAACAGGTCCCACTTGGTGCCGATCTCGTAGTTACTGGTTTCTTCAGGTTCCATGTCGCTGCTCAGCAGGTTGCCGGTGCGGTCGCTGCTGTTGGGCAACAGGTTGCCTTCCATGCCTTCGCCCAGGGTCGCGCCCGGTGGCGTGGCCGAGGTGGCGTAGGAGGCGTAGATGCTGCCGTTTTCGGTGGGCTTGAACACCACGCCGAACTGGCCGGTGACGAACTCGCTGGTGTCCTTGCCCTTGGCGACCACGCCGTTCTTGTTCACCAGGGTGGCGCCGTTTTTGTCGTAGCTGTCGTATTCGGTGTCGAAGTGGTCGTAGCGCAGGCCCATGTTCACCAGCCATTGCGACGACAGCTCGAGGGTGTCGAACACGTAGATCGCCCGGGTTTTGCCGGTGGTGTCGGTGCCGGCGCGGTTGCGCGAGATGGCGCCGTTCCAGTTGTCGTTGGGGTTCGGGTTGCTCAGGCTGGTGCAGTTGAAACCGCTGGGCGTGCCGATCATCGCCGGGGTGCACTTGGAGCTGTTGTCCGCCGGGGTGGAGCCGGGGGTGGTGTCGGTATCGACGTTGTACGAGCTCTTGACGCTCTTCTCGCGGCTCAACTCGATACCGGTGGAGAAGCTGTTCTTGAAGCCGGCGATGTACACGTCACCAAACAGGTCGGTCTGGTTGGTGGTGGTGGCGGTGTTACTTACGCGGCTGTTGATGCGGCGCCACACGGTGCCGTTGTTGACGTTGCCCTTGCTGTCGTCGGGCTGGGTCAGGATGTAGTCCTGCAGGCTGTTGCCGTGGCGCAGGGTGTTCTTGACGGTTAGCGCGTCGGTGAGGTCATGCTCGATGGCGAAGGTGGTGGTGTCGGTGCGGGTCTTGCGGAAGTCGCGGTTGGCCAGGCCATAAAAGTTGCTGCTGTCGCCACCGGCCCAGGGTTTGTCCGGGTTGGATTTGTTGCGGTCGGCAGGCTTGCCCGACGCCGGCATGGTGTACGGCACGCCCGAGTCGGGCAGGTCGTTGCTTTCGAGGTGGTAGTAGTCGAGGTTGACGCGGGTGTCGGTGCCCAGGCCAAAGGCCAGCGATGGCGCGATGCCCCAGCGGTCGTAGTCGACTTTGTCGCGCCCGGCGACGTTGCTTTCGTGGCTCATCAGGTTCAGGCGCCCGGCGGCGGTGTCCGAGAACTGGTAGTTGCCATCGAGTGTGTAGCGCTGGGTCTGGTCCGAACCCCAGGTGAAGCCGCCATCGAAGCTGTTGCCCAGGTGTGCTTTTTTGCTCACCAGGTTGATGGTGCCGCCGGCCGCGCCACGCCCGCCAATGGCCGAGTTCGGGCCTTTGCTCACTTCGATCGATTCCACGGCGAAGATCTCGCGGCTCTGTGAGCCGGTGTCGCGCACGCCGTCCAGGTAGGTGTCGCCCTGGGCGTCAAAACCACGGATGAACGGGCGGTCGCCCTGGGGGTTGCCGCCTTCGCCGGCGCCGAAGGTGATGCCCGGCACGGTGCGCAGGGCGTCCTGCATCGACAGCGCGCCGGTGTCCTTGAGCACTTGCTGCGGGATCACCGTGACCGAGCGCGGCGTGTCCACCAGTGGCGCGGTGTATTTGGGCGACGAAGCCTTCTGCACTTGGTAGGAGGTTGGCTCCTGGAATTCACCCACCACAGGGGTGGCGTCCAACGCGATGGCGTTGCGCGGCGCCTTTTCATCGGTCTTTTCGGCGGCGTGGGCCATGTGGGCCGCGGATGTGGCGGTGAGCGCCACGCCAATGGCCGAAGCGAGTAGACGCGGTGAGCTGACAGGCAGTTGTGGTAGTTGACGCGACATGTGAATTCCCCTCCCCAAGGATTTGAGGCCGCGGAATATAGGTCAAACAAGTATCGGTATCAATTGAGAGGCATTGCTATTTGCACTGAATTTACGTTCTTTACAATTGGCCTTTACGGTTTTTACATTCTCGTTCGTCTATGGCGTTTTACAGGGCCAATAAGAATCAATACCATTGCGCTCCTTTCGCTCTCAGGTGCCCGCGCCATGTTGCTGCATATCCCCGGTCTGTTTTCCCGTGACGAGGTGGCCCGTATCCGCGAGGCCCTGGAAACCGCCGACTGGGCGGACGGCAAGATCACCGCGGGCTATCAGTCGGCCAAGGCCAAGCACAACCTGCAATTGCCCGAAGGCCACCCGCTAGGCAAGGAAATCGGCACCGCCATGCTCGAGCGCCTGTGGCAGAACCCGCAGTTCATGTCGGCGGCGCTGCCCCATAAGGTCTTCCCGCCGCTGGTCAACTGCTACACCGCGGGCGGCAGTTTCGATTTCCATATCGACAACGCCGTGCGCCAGCCCCGGGGCAGCGCCGAGCGGGTGCGCACCGACCTGTCCTCGACCCTGTTCTTCAGCGACCCGGACGAATACGACGGCGGCGAGCTGGAAATCCAGGACACCTACGGCACGCAACGGGTCAAGCTGCCGGCCGGCGACCTGGTGCTGTACCCCGGCACGAGCTTGCACAAGGTCAACGCCGTGACCCGTGGCGCCCGCTACGCCTCCTTCTTCTGGACGCAAAGCCTGGTGCGCGAAGACAGCCAGCGCGCCTTGCTGTTTGAAATGGACGGCGCCATCCAGCAACTGACCCAGGACCTGCCCGACCACCCGTCGCTGATCCGCCTCACCGGCACTTACCACAACCTGCTGCGGCGCTGGGTCGAGGTGTAAGCCGTGAATTTTCAACTGCGCCGCGAGGAAGTGCTGAACCTGGCGCAACTGCGGGCCATGCTGGCCGAGAGTCCGGTGCGCGCCGCCCAGGCGATTCTGGTGGCGGCCCGAGCCAATGTGCCCGACGCCCAGGCCTTGCTCGGGCAGATCCTCCTCGACGGCCAGGGCATCGAAAAAGACCCGGCCCTGGCCCTGCGCTGGTTTGGGATCGCCGCCAATGGCGGCCACTTGATGGCACGCAACATGCTCGGCCGTTGCCATGAGCACGGCTGGGGCTGCACCGCCAACGCCAGCGTTGCCGCCGGCCATTACCGCCGCGCCGCCGAGGCCGGGCTGGACTGGGGCCTGTACAACTACGCCAACCTGTTGGCCACCGGGCGCGGGGTGGTGCAAGACCAGGCCCACGCCTTGGCCTGCTACCGCCGCGCCGCCGAACTGGGCCACGCTAAATCCATGAACCTGCTGGGGCGCTACCTGGAAGAGGGCCAGCACTGCCCGGCCGACCCGGTCGCGGCGTTGGAGTGGTACCGGCGTTCTGCCGAGGCAGGGGATTTTCGCGGGCAATTCAGCTATGGCGTGGTGATGGTAGAGCGGGGGCGGATCGAGGAAGGGCTCGTTTGGTTGCGCCAGGCCTTGGTGCTGGGCAACTTGAATTTCTTACGGGTGGCCAGCCAGGCCCTGGGCCAGGCACCCCAACCGCAGGTCAGGGCCTTGGCCCAGGAATATGCGTTGCGACGGATACAGCTGGAGCAGTTGCAAGCCTGAGGCTCAGTGGCGGGGCGGTTCCCCATCCTGGGGCAAGGCAGAGTCTGCACCGCTCTGCCCTTGCCCCCAGATAGTTACTCTGAGGTTGCCGAACTTAAGTTCGCCACTGTGCTCGCAGCGTCTCCAGGTGTTTGCGCAACAATGCCGCGTGCACGACGAATGTTTGTATGGTTGCCGCACGATCGTTGGTAGGAACCGCTCCAATAATTTCTAGGAACTTATTTACTGACTCGGCGATCGTTCCAGCTTCCCGCTCATAGGCCTCCCGGGGAGTGACGATACTTTGTACTTCGATCAGTTGCTCTTTGCGTTGTACGTAATCCTTAATGGTGTTGTTGGTTGTGGCCAGATCCTGGCGCCGTGTATCCAGGCGCATTTGCACGCTCTTCCTGGCTTCAATAAGATGGCTGTATTTCATCGCCTCGCTGACTTTGTCCAGCACTTTTGCGGTAATGCTCAGTGCGGCTTTAATCAACTCGATCTTCGGGTTGGTTAAATTGGCACCCGCCAAGGATTCGGCCGTTAGCAATAAATCCTTGAGAATACCGAAGACGTCCTTGGCCTCAATGATTTTAATTGGGCGGTTGCAGGAGCTGAGTGCAACACGGTTATTGAATTGAAGCCGGAGCATCATGCCGCATAGCCATGGCTGCTTGCATCACCTCGCCTATGACCTCGATAGGACATTTGAAGTCGAAACGCTT
>NZ_JCBCUY010000015.1:0-131644 GCF_059862705.1 Pseudomonas sp. MF08817 | reverse complement strand
CGTGACCGGCTGTTTCGGAACAGGCGGAAAATCGGTCACGTTGTTAGCGAAATGAGCGGTCACGCGTTAGCGAAATGGTCGGTCACGATGTACCGAAACGGGCGGTCACGATAGGCCGAAATACGCACGCAGGTGCAGACTTACCACTAAAAGGTTCGTGATTGAACGAGATGCCCTGGTCATAGGCGAGGACCTTGCCAAACTCCAAAACAATAAATATCCCCAGCATGAAGATATGCAGCGGAAACAGGCGAAAGGTTCGGGAGATGAAAAAGTGCCTGAAATTGAACGCCATCCTTGAACCATAAACATGGGTCAGGACAAACCCGCTTAACACGAAAAAGAACGCCACCAAGGCGTAGGAATGCCGAAAGAAAGCCAACTCGGTAAAGCTGTCGTAGATGCGCAAGTGGTAGACCACCACCGCCAATGCGCAAAGCCCGCGAAAACTGTCCAACGCATGAAACCTATGGTCTTTGTGCATATGCCGCCCTTCTCTGCCGCCGATGGCGCTAGCGCCTCCTATCCATATAAACGGCGAGATCAGGGCTCATTAATGGCATTTCGCAAGCGTAGACCACACACAGTCGACTGGCCATTGCACGACCATCACACATAAAAAAACCCCGAACCAGTCGGGGTTTTTTCGTTCAGCCAGCCCTCAGGTCAGCGTCACACACGCGTTCATCAGAACACGTTGATCGGGTAGTCGACGAACACACGCAGCTCGTTACCGCTGTCGTTGTATTCAGCCGATTTTTGCGACACCCGCAGGATGGAGCTACGCAGCCTTACGCTCAGGTCTTTGGCCGGGCCGCTTTGGACCACGTACTTGAACTGGTTGAAGATTTCGCGCTCGGTACCACCGGTGCTGGTGGAGGTGGTGATGTTGTCGCCACGCACGTAGGCGAAGTTGTAGCTCAGGCCCGGCACACCGAAGGTGGTGAAGTCCAGACCGTAGCCCAACTGCCAGCTGCGCTCGTCTTCGGCGTTGAAGTCAGACCAGTAGGAGTTAGCCAGGTAGATGGTGTTGCCACCGTCACCGACGCGACCTGTGTTCTGGTAGCCGCCGTACGGGTAGCCGGTGTTGGCGTCGCCGGTGCTGCGCTGGTGCGCCAGGGTGAAGGAGTGAGCGCCGAGGGCGTAGGTGGCCGCCAGGCTCCAGATTTTGTTGTCGTCGCCGGTCAGGCCGTTGTCTTTGACGTAGGAGCTGTCCAACTTGCTGCGATAGCCGTTGAAGTCCAGAGTCAGGGACTGGTCAGTGGCCAGCGGGAACACGTAGTTGAGGTTGATGTACTGCTTCTTCAGCACGTCTTCGACGTCGGAAGCGTACAGCGCGCCCTTGAACTGTTCGGTGAACTGGTAGCTACCGCCCAATACGTTGATCGACTTCAGGCCGCCGCTGTCGTGGCCTTCGGCGCTTTTACGCGATTCGGCGGTGAAGCGGCCGGCGTTCAGTTCCAGGCCTTCGATTTCTTTGGAAGTAATCAGGGTACCGGTGTAGCTCTCTGGCAACAGGCGACCGTTGTCGTAGTTCAGCACCGGCAGGGCCGGCATTTGGTCGCCGTAGGTCAGGGTGGTGCTGGACAGGCGGAACTTCACTGCCGCGCCGGCCTTGGCCAGGTCGCCGGCCGGGTTGCCGCTGTCGCCCAATTTGAAGAAGTCGATACCGCCGCCACCGCTGTGGCTGCCTTTGTCCAGGCGCACGCCGTACAGGCCGAAGGCGTCAACGCCCACGCCGACGGTGCCTTGGGTGAAGCCGGACTTGAACGTGCCGATGAAGCCTTGGCCCCATTCACGCTGGTCACGGTTGCCGTCTTTCTTGTCGCGATTGATGTAGGCGTTACGCAGCAGCACGTTCAGGCTGCTGTCTTCAACGAAGCCCTTAGCCTGGGCTTGTTCGTTAGCCATTGCCTGAGTGGCTGTTGCGCTCAAAATCCCCAGTGCGATCAGACCGATCCGCTTATTCAACATATTATTTTCCTTATTTCGGGTTGATACGCGCTGTGACGGCAGACAGGGAGGCGTTTGAACGCTCTTTTTCCCGGCCCTAAATAAAAAAGCCCGCCCCACGAACCAACGCGGCGGACCTCTTATTATTTTGATATATGGCTTATAGCCACAGGCGTTGAGGCGAATCCTATCCGCGCCCTCAACGACGTGTCAATTTCATGAATCTTCTGTCAATAGGCCGATTTCTTATAAGGCTGCCAGACGTGACCTACACCTAGCCGGGTCGAATACTCAAGCCTGCGCTGCTGCGTCGCCACAGCCCGCGTCTTCGCACACCTGCGCGGGCGCTGAAAACGGGGTGTCGATGCGGCCCCAGGACTTGCGCTGCCAAGCCGCGAACGCTGCGGGTTTACCCAACCAGGGGCCAATATCGATCAGCTGGAAATGGCCGTCCTGTTCCAGCGCCAAGGTCGAGAAACCCTGCCCGCAAAGCCAGGCCAATAAGGCGCGGCTTTCTTTTACAGGGTCGGCCAGTGCAGCACGGCTGACGCACGCCAGCGCGCGGCTAAAGGCCGCGGGTTGCAACCGCAGCAGCAGCCTAGCCCTGCCATCGTTTTAGAAAAATACCGTGTCGGGTTTTTGTCTGTTACGCCCCTGGTAAAAATGGCTGAAAGCCCTTGCCCTGTGCATCAAAGACCGCAGAAACATAACGAAACATCTAAATTGCACAGCCAATCAATAATAATTAACCAGAGTAAATATCACGCATTATCATTCGCACCCTCTTCTGTTTTTCACATATTTGGATGCGTTTTCCGATGCCTGCCCCTTTCCGCTTTTCGCCCGTTTCCCTTGGGCTTTGCACTTTGCTGTGCGCCGGTTTTGCCAGTGCCGCCACCACCGTATTGCCCGCCACCGCCATCAGTGCCCAAGCCGATACGCCGGACGACGACCCACGCGTCAAGCAAACCAGCACCGCGACCCGCACCGCCACGCCTGTGCGCTACGTGCCGCAAGCGATTGATTCGGTGAAAACCGCCAATGTCATGGACTACGGCAACAACGATTTGGGCAAGGCGTTGAGCGGCCAACCCAATATCAGCAGCGGCGCCGACACCCGCTTCGACAGCCTGCGCATCCGCGGTTTCGACGCCAGCAACGACTTCTACCTGGACGGTATCCGCGACGACAGCCAGTACAAGCGCGATCTGCACAACATCGAGCGGGTAGACGTGCTCAAGGGCCCGGCGGCGGTGCTCTATGGCCGTGGCAGCCAGGGCGGGATCATCAACCGGGTGAGCAAACTGCCGCAGTTCGGCCGCCGCTCCACCCTTGAAGCACAGGGCGGTAGCGAAGACCTGCGCAGCCTCTACGCCGACCTGAGCACCGACCCCAGCGACAACCTCAGCCTGCGCCTGAACATGGGCAACGAGGACCAGAACAGCTTTCGCGATGGCGTGGACGGCAACCGCCAGTTGTTCGCCCCGTCCATGAGCTGGCAATTGACCCCTGAGCTGAATTGGCTGGTGCAGTACGAACACAGCCGTTACAACCGCACCCCCGACCGTGGCATCCCCGGCATCAACGGGCGCCCGGCGGACGTGGGCCGCGACACCACCTACGGCGGCGAACACGATTTTATCGACGACAAATCCCAGTCCCTGCGCTCCAAGCTCAGCTACGAGTTGGCCGACAACTGGCAACTGCGCCACACCCTGGGCGTGTTCAAGCTCAACAGCGACTTCGATAACACCTACCAGACCGGCTACGACAAAAAAACCGGCAAGGTCACCCGCCAGCACTGGCAGCAGGACCTCACCACCCGCAACGTCTACAACAACCTGGAGCTGGAGGGTGGCTTCGACACCTTCGGCCTGGAGCATCGCCTGCTCACCGGCCTGGAACTGGGCAGCCAACGCCGCGACCCGACCCTGTACAACGCCGCCACCAAAGGCGCCAATGTGCTGCCGGTACCGGGCCTGGACCTGTACAACCCCGATCGCAGCCTGGTGCATCGCGGCGCCATGACACTGTTCAGCAGCAGCCATACCGAAGTCGAAAGCCGCGCGGTGTATGTGCAAGACCAACTGCGCCTCAACGATCAATGGCAACTGCTGGCCGGCCTGCGCTACGACACCTTCGATATCGAGTCCACCAACAACCTCACCCGCCTCACCGAGGACCGCGACAGCCACAGCACCAGCCCACGGCTGGGCGTGGTCTGGACGCCGTTGCAGGACCACTCTTTCTACGCCTCCTGGACCAAGACCTTCTCTCCGGTGGGCGGCGGCCTGATCGGCATGACCCCGGGCGCGGCCGGCAATACCAACGACCTGAGCCCGGAGCTGACCAAGCAGAAAGAAATCGGAGTCAAGAGCGACTGGCTCGACGAACGCCTGAGCACCACCCTGGCGGTGTATGAACTGGAACTCTACAACCGCCGCACCACCGACCCGGACGACCCCACCAAAACCGTGCTCAGCGGTATGCAGCGCTCACGCGGCATCGAGCTGACGGCCGCGGGCAACATCACCGGCAACTGGTACTTACGTGGCGGCATCGGTGTGCAAGACGCCACCATCGTCAAGGACAACAACGGCCAGGAAGGCAAACGCATCAACAACGTGGCCAAGCGCAATGGCAGCCTGTTCCTGACCTGGAAACCACACATGGGCTGGTACGCCGAAACCGGCCTGACCCTGGAAGGCGACCGCTTCGCCGACAACGCCAACACCACCGTACTACCCGGCTACGGCCGTTGGGATGCGTTGGTGGGCTTGCGCCAGAAAGACTGGGACCTGCGCGCGGCGCTGAACAACATCACCGACCGCACCTACTACGCCTCGGCCACCAGCGCCGCGCAAATCCAACCCGGCGCACCGCGCAGCCTGGTGGTGACGGGAACCTATAGCTTCTAAACCCCAAAACCCCAGGCAAACCTGTGGGAGCGGGCCTTGCCCGCGATGGCGCCAGCCTGGCCAGTGAATAGGCGGGCCTCATCGCGGGCAAGCCCGCTCCCACCGCAGTGGGTGGCGCTCAAAACCCACAGGGAGGGATCTGCGGGGATGGTAAATGGCAAATCCTGAACAAAAAAAAGCGCTGCCATCCGGGCAGCGCTTGTACCAATCCGTTGATGTCTATCCTTGCATCACATCCCACAGCGCCTGGATTTCAGCTTCGCTGAACAACCCAACCGGGTAACGCTCGATCATCGTCCGGCGCGAGTCGCTGTAGGCAACCCGGCGCGCTCCATTGGACTTCAACCATCGCGCCAGAACCTGGAGCGATTCGCGATTTATTGCCAGGGGATGCAGTGTTCGCTCGCAGACCATATTCAATTTGGCGTCCATTTCAACGCACTCTCCTGGTTTGTGAGCGGCCAACTTATCCAAGCTATATGACAGAACGTCGCAGCCTGGATTAACGCTAAAGGCAGATACAAGAGCTGTGCCAAGGCAGGGGATTGTCTGACGATCGACATAAAAAAACCCGCAGCTCAGGCCGGCTGCGGGTTTGGCTACTTCTACCGGGGTTGGCCGGGCACCGGCGGCGCCTTGGCGGCGACACCGGCTGTTACAACCTCACTCACTCTTTGTGCGGCGCAGGCTGTTGTTGGGTAAGGCAGTGAATATTGCCGCCACCCAGTAACAACTCGCGCCCCGGCACCATGACCACTTCGTGCTGGGGGAACAGCGCCTGGAGAATCTCGCGCGCCGGCTCGTCCAACGGGTCGTCGAAACTCGGCGCAATGATGCCGCCGTTGACGATCAGGAAGTTGACGTAGGACCCGGCCAGGCGCACCGACGGGTTGCGCTCCTGGCTGCCTTCCACTGCGTCCACCCCGGCACACTCTTCTGCGGTCGCGTACAGCGGCCCCGGAATCGGCATCTTGTGCACCACCAAGGTGCGGCCCTTGGCGTCGGTGGTGGTTTCCAGCACCTTCAGCGCGGCCTGGCAGCGCGGGTAGTTGGGGTTTTGCGGGTCGTCCGTCCAGGCCAGCAGCACTTCGCCGGGGCGCACGTAGCAGCAGAAGTTATCCACATGGCCGTCGGTTTCGTCGTTGAACAGGCCATCGGGCAGCCAGATGACTTTATCCACAGCCAGATGAGCGCCAAGCACCGCTTCGATCTCTTCGCGGCTCAGGTGCGCATTGCGATTGCGGTTGAGCAGGCATTCCTCGGTGGTAATCAGGGTGCCTTCGCCATCGACGTGGATCGAGCCGCCCTCCAGCACAAAACCCTCGGTGCGGTAGCGCGCGGCCCGTTCGATTTCGAGGATCTTGCTGCCCACCTGGCAATCGCGGTTCCACGGCGCATACAGGCCGCCGTCAAACCCGCCCCAGGCATTGAAGTCCCAGTGCACGCCGCGCACCTGGCCGTCGTTGTTGATGACGAAGGTCGGCCCGGTGTCACGCACCCAAGCGTCGTCGCTGGACATCTCGACCACGCGGATATTGGGCACGTCCAGGCGCGCCCGGGCGTTTTCGTATTGCGCCGCCGACACCGCTACCGTCACCGGCTCGAAGCGCGCGATGGCCTTGGCCACCGCAACGTGGGCGGCCTGCGCGGGCTTGCCGCCCAGGCGCCAGTTGTCCGGGCGCTCGGGCCAGATCATCCAGGCCTGGGTCTGCGGCGCCCACTCGGCCGGCATGTAGAAGCCGTCAGCGCGCGGGGTGCTGTGCAAAGTGGTCATGGCGATCAGGACTCCAAAGAACCGTCGAGGGTCTTGAGGGCGCCGTACAGGTTCGGCCGGCGGTCGCGGAACGAGCCCCAAGCGCTGCGGATGTGTTCCAGCTCATCGAGGTCGAAGCTGTGCACCAGCACGCCTTCTTCGGTTTCGTTGAGTTCCTGGACCTTCTCGCCGAACTGATTGGCGATGAACGAGGAGCCGTAGAAGGTGATGTCGTAGCCGTCCTGCTCTTCGTTGCCGATGCGGTTGCTGGCGATCAGCGGCATCAGGTTGGCACCGGCATGGCCCTGCTGCACGCGCTGCCAGTGGTCGCGCGAGGAGATGGTCTTGTCATGCGGCTCGCTGCCGATGGCGGTGGGGTAGAACAGGATTTCCGCGCCTTGCAGCGCCATGCTGCGGGCGCACTCGGGGAACCACTGGTCCCAGCAGATGCCCACGCCGATTTTCGCGTAGCGGGTGTTCCATACTTTGAACCCGGTGTCGCCGGGGTTGAAGTAATACTTTTCGTGGTAACCAGGGCCGTCCGGGATGTGGCTCTTGCGGTAGATGCCCAGGTTGCTGCCGTCGGCGTCGATGATGGCGATGCTGTTGAAACGCGCCCGCCCAGCCAGCTCGAAGAAGCTGATGGGCAGCACCACTTGCAGTTCCTTGGCGATTTTCTGGAAGTGCTTGATGGCCACGTTGTCGTCAACGTGGGTGGCCAGTTGCAGGTAATCGGGGTTGGGCTTCTGGCAGAAGTACGGGCTCTCGAACAACTCCTGGATCAGGATGATCTGCGCGCCCTTGGCGGCGGCTTCGCGCACCAGTTTCTCGGCGGTCTCGATATTGGCTTCGAGGTCCCAGGAACAGGCCATCTGGGTGGCGGCGACGGTAACGATACGGCTCATGAATCATCTCCTGGGGGGGTGGTCGGCCGCCCAGGATAACGGGGGCCGATGACAGAGCGGGGGAACGCGGGTAGATATGGAGGCCTTTATAGCCGATAAAAATCGGCTATTGAAGTCTGAAATTATCCACCCATCTAAAAAGCTGCATTTATTGCCGATAACAATCTGACTTCATACGCTGAAAATCATCACGGTAGACCTCTACAACCCCTCATCCAGCACCTTGGACAGCATATCGACGAAGAAATCCACACTCTGGCGGGTGGTGACCATCGGCGGCTTGATCTTGAGGATGTTCAGGTAATCGCCGGTGGGCTGCATGAAGATCCCCAATTCCCGCAGGCGCTCGCACAGGGCCGCGGTTTCTTCGCTGGCCGGCTCCAGGGTGGCGCGGTCGCGGATCAACTCCACGCCCAGGTAGAACCCCGAACCGTGCACCGCGCCCACCAGCGGATGGTGCTCGGTCAGGGCTTGCAGGCGCGCCTTGAAGTGCTCGCCCACCACTTGGGCGTTTTCCCAGAGTTTCTCTTCGGCCATCACGTCCAGCACCGCCATGCCGATGCGGCAACTGACCGGACTGCCGCCCGAAGACGAGAAGAAGTAACCCTCGGCCTCCAGCGCTTCGGCGATTTCCCGGCGGGTAATCACCGCGCCCAGGGGCTGGCCGTTGCCCATGCCCTTGGCCATGGTGATGATATCGGGCACCACGCCCTGCTCTTCAAAGCCCCAGAAGAACTTGCCCATGCGCCCGTAGCCGACCTGCACTTCGTCGGCGATGCACACGCCGCCCTGGGCGCGCACCTTGGCGTACACCTGCTGCAAATAGCCTGGCGGCAGGGAGATCCCGCCCGCGTTGCCGTACACCGGCTCGCAGATAAACCCGGCGACTTGGCGTTGCTGCCGCGCCAGGTTGGCCAGGGTCTGCTCCACGCTGCGCACGTAGGCCGGCGCACTGTCGGGGCCGCGGAACGGCCCACGGTAAGTGTTGGGCGCGGTGACCGGGTGCACCCAGTCGGGGCGGGTGCTCAGGGCTTGTGGGTTGTCGGCGATGGAGGTGGAAATCGCATCGGTGGCCACCGACCAGCCGTGGTACGCCTCCAGCACGCTGAGCATGTCGCGCCCGCCGCTGTAGGCCCAGGCCAGGCGAATCGCCAGGTCGTTGGCTTCGGTGCCGCTGTTGACGAGAAACACCCGGTCCATGGAGGCCGGCGCCAGTGCCAGCAAGCGTTCGGAGAACTCGGCAATGGCCGCGTAGTGAAACCGCGAGTTGGTGTTGAGCAGCGACCACTGGCGGCTCGCCTCCTGGGCCATGCGCGGGTGGCCGTGGCCGAGCACCGCGACGTTGTTGAGCATGTCCAGGTAGGAGCGGCCCTGCATGTCGATCAGGTGGTTGCGCCAGCCGCGTTCGATACGCGGCGGGTCGGCGTAATAGTGTTTTTGCGAGCGGGCGAAACTGGCCTCGCGGCGCGCCAGCAGGGCCTGCGGGTCGGTTTCTGGCGCGGCATCGCAGGCCAGCCCCAGCAGCGCCGCCGGGGACGGGCACAAGGCTTGCCACGCCGGGGCGCGGGTGGGTGAGCAAAAGAGCGGCGGGTCGAGTTCGGCGCTGCGGCACACTTGCACCTGCAACAAGCCATTGGCCGTGCCCAGCGCCTGGCCCTTGCGCAGCGCCGTGGCGGCTTCTGGCAACGGCACCACGCCCCATAAACGCAGGCTCGACGCCGCGCCATCGAGTTGCACGGCGCCCTCGCCCAGGCTGCGCAACGTGCCGTCGAACGGCGCCTGCACCGCCGTGCCCAAGGGCACGTGGAGCTGCACGTGCAGCGGGCAAGTCTCGGGTTCCACCGCGCTGTCGATGCGCGTGCGCGAGAGGCGGTACTGGCCATAACGGCTGGCCGCCAGGCCATGCACGGCCGCCGCTTCGGCCAGCAAACGCTCATCGATGCCGGCCTGCTCCCAGTTGCCCGCTTCGAAATGGGGGCTGAGCACGCCCAGGTCGAGCAACACGAACTCACGCCCCACCAGCCCTGGCAGCAGCGGCGCAAAGCCCTCGCTGGCCACGGGTGCGGACACCTCGCCGACGGCGCTGAGAATCGCCGCTTCCATCAGGGCCAGCGGCACCGAGGTGGCCACGCGGAAAATCTCCCATTCATGGCTCAGGTTGTCGCGGCTGTACTGGTTGCCGGGGTCGATGCTCACTTGCTGCTCGCCGCTGAGCACCAGCACCGCCGCGCGGGCCACGATCAGCGGCCACAACGCCTGCAACTCCTGGGGCAGCAAGGGGTTGACGCGGTGATAGGCGCGGATCGCCGGGAGGATATAGAAGGGGTCGCCCTCGGCATGGTGCAGCAACGCCGCGCAGGTCACCGAGAGGTCGGCGATGCGCCAGGTGCGGACCAGGTCGCCAAAATCGATCACGCCTTGCAACTGCCATTGGCGCTGGGGATCGCGCTGCCAGACCACGTTGTCGTCGGTGATGTCCAGGTGAATCGCCTGCACCGGCAGGCTCGCCCGCAGCGGCTGCAAACGTTGCTCGGCCTGCTGCGCGGCGGCGGCCACCTGCTGCTGTTGGTCAGCGTCGCCCAGCACCGGCAGCAAATGGGCGATCAACGCCTGGGCGTGTTGCGGGTCCCATTGCAGGGCGCGCTCCAGGCCTGGGTGCTGGAAGGTCGCCAAGGCCCGGTCCATCTCGCCGCACAGGCACCCCAGGCCAGCCACCAGCTCCGGGCCCAGGTGCTTGAGGTGGGTCAGGGAGCGGCCGTCGATGTACTCCAGCACGCGCACATGCACCGGCGCGCCGGCCACTTCCAGGGTCAGCAGGTCTGCGCCGTTGCGCGCGGCGAGCACCCGCGGCACCGGCAGCCCGGCCTGCCCGGCCAGGTGCTGGAGCGCCGCGTGCTGGGCGGCGAGTTCGGTGGCGGCGTAGTCGCCCCGGCAGATTTTCAGCACGTAGCGGCCCTGGTCGCTGTCCAGGCGATAGTTCAAATCCTGCTGGCTGCCCAGCGCCTGCAAGGTGCCGCTCAAACCGTAATGCACCTGGAGCAATTCCAGTGCCTGGGCCGCGCTGACTTGCGGGCCGGGCAGGCTGGCACGGTGAATCATGGTGGCGAGCGACATAGCAAAACCCCTGGGTTGAGAATCAGGCGCCTATCTCGCCACTGCGCTGGCGGTTACGCAAGCCCCTGCCGTCGTCCTACACGCGGCTGCGATTTATCCGAATTCTCCCGCCAGCCTTGCGCCGCCCGCCAAGGGGCGACAGGCTATGCTCCTTTTTGCTCCACGCCTGCTCCAGAAAGAAGGTCCACGACATGCGCATTCTCATCACCGGCGGCGCCGGGTTCATTGGCTCGGCCCTGATCCGCCACCTGATCGAGCACACCGATCATGAGGTGCTCAACCTGGACAAACTGACCTACGCCGGCAACCTCGAATCCCTGGCCAGCATCGCCACCAACACCCGTTACGAGTTCGTCCAAGCCGACATCGCCGACCAGGCCACCGTCAGCACCGTACTGGCGCGGTTCCAGCCCCAGGCCATCATGCACCTGGCCGCCGAGTCCCATGTCGACCGTTCCATCGATGGCCCGGCAGCGTTCATCCAGACCAACATTGTCGGCACCTACGCCTTGCTCGAAGCCACCCGCGCCTACTGGCAGACGCTGGCCGAGGCAGACAAACGGGCGTTTCGCTTTCACCACATCTCCACCGACGAAGTCTACGGCGACCTCCATGGCGTGGATGACCTGTTCACCGAAACCACGCCCTACGCCCCCAGCTCACCCTACTCGGCCAGCAAAGCGGCGTCCGATCACCTGGTGCGCGCCTGGCATCGCACCTATGGCCTGCCGGTGCTGCTGACCAATTGCTCGAACAACTACGGGCCGTTCCACTTCCCGGAAAAACTCATCCCGCTGGTGATCCTCAACGCCCTGGTCGGCAAGCCGCTGCCGGTGTACGGCAACGGCCAGCAAGTGCGCGACTGGCTGTTCGTCGACGACCACGCCCGGGCCCTGCTCAAAGTGGTCAGCGCAGGTGAGGTCGGGCAGACCTACAACATCGGCGGCCACAACGAGCAGAAGAACATCGACGTGGTGCGCGGCATCTGCCAGTTGCTGGAAGAACTGGCGCCGCAAAAACCGGCCGGTGTGGCGCAGTTCGCCGATCTCATCACCTTCGTCACCGACCGCCCCGGCCACGACCAGCGCTACGCCATCGACGCCAGCAAGATCGAACGCGAACTGGGCTGGGTGCCCGAAGAAACCTTCGCCAGTGGCCTGCGCAAAACCGTGCAGTGGTACTTGGCCAACCTTGCGTGGTGCCAACATGTGCAGGACGGCAGCTATCAAGGCCAGCGCCTGGGCAACAGTGACTTCAAAGACCTGATCGCCGGAGCCTGAGCATGAATGTCATCCCTACCCAACTGCCCGGCGTGCTGGTGATCGAGCCGACCGTGTTCGGCGACGAGCGCGGTTTTTTCTACGAAAGTTTCAATGCCCGGGCGTTTGCCCAGGCCACGGGCCTGGAGCTGAATTTCGTCCAGGACAACCATTCCCGTTCGCGCCAAGGGGTGCTGCGCGGCCTGCACTATCAGTTGCAAGACACCCAAGGCAAATTGGTGCGCGTCACCGCCGGCGAAGTGCTCGACGTGGCGGTGGACATCCGCCGCAGCTCGGCGCATTTCGGCCAGTGGGTGGCGGTGCGGTTGTCGGCACAGAACCACCGCCAATTGTGGGTACCCGAAGGCTTCGCCCATGGCTTTGTGGTGCTCAGCGAAGTGGCCGAGTTCCTCTACAAGACCACCGATTACTACAACCCCCAAGCGGAGCGCTGCCTACGCTGGGACGACCCCACACTGGCCATCGACTGGCAACTGGACGAGGCGCCGCAATTGTCGGCCAAGGATCAGGCCGGCCAGTGGCTGCGCGACGCGGACCTGTTCCCATGAAGATCCTTATCAGCGGCCAGCACGGCCAGGTCTCCCGCGAGCTGCAAACCCACCTCAAGGGCTTGGGCGAGTTGGTGGTGCTGGGGCGCGAGCAACTCGACCTCGCTGACCCCGCGCAGATCCGCCACCAGGTACAGAGCATCCGCCCGCACCTGATAATCAACGCCGCCGCCCACACCGCCGTGGATCAGGCCGAAAGCGAGCCGGACCTGGCCTTCGCCATCAACGCCACGGCGCCCCAGGTTTTCGCCGAGCAGGCACAGGAATTGGGCATTCCGTTGATCCACTACTCCACCGACTACGTGTTCGACGGCAGCAAAAACGCGCCGTACACCGAGGCCGATGCGCCCAACCCCTTGAGCGCATACGGGCGCAGCAAACGGGCGGGCGAGCAGGCCATCAGCGCCGTGGCGGGCCAGCACCTGATTTTGCGCATCAGTTGGGTGTACTCCACCCATGGGCGTAATTTCCTGCTGACGATGCAACGCCTGCTGCAAGAAAAACCTCACCTGCGCATCGTTGCCGACCAGATCGGCGCGCCTACCTGGGCCGCTACCATCGCCCGCAGCACGGCGCAGTTGATCGAACGCTGGCAGGCCGGCCGCGCCGGGCCGTGGGGCGTGTACCACTTGAGCGCGGGCGGTGAGACTTCATGGTTCGGCTTCGCCCAGGCCATCGCCGCACACCTGCAAGCCATGGGCCGGCCCTGTGCCAGCCTGGAGCCGATCCCGACACGCGACTACCCAACCCCCGCCACCCGCCCGCTCAACTCGCGCCTGGACTGCTCGCGCCTACAGCAGCAGTGGGGCGTCAGCCAGCCCGATTGGCACAGCGCACTGCACGAGTGCCTTGCAGGGCAGCACTGGGCATAATGCCCCCTCGCCCCGACAGCAATCAGAACGCCATGACTCCCACCCTTCCCCGCCGCCCACGCTGGCGCAGCCTGGCACTGCTGGCCCTGTGCCTGGCGCCGCTGCTGTGGCCGCTGGAGCACTTGGCCGAGCGCTACTACCGCAGCGAACTGGCGGGGCAGAACCGCCAGACCCTGGATCTCTACGTCGCCAACCTGCTGGGCACCCTGCACCGCTACGAGGTGATGCCCCAAACCCTGGGTGACCTGCCGGCGCTGCGGGCGGTAATCGCCGCGCCGCACCATCGCCTGACCCAGGACAACGCCAACCAGTTGCTGAAAAACATCGCGGTGCAGAGCGGCGCCGAAGTCATGTACCTGATGGACACCACGGGCAACACCCTGGCGGCGTCCAACTGGGACAAAAGCGACAGCTTCGTCGGCCGCAATTTCGCCTTCCGCCCGTATTTCAGCGAAGCCATGGCCGGGCGCCTGGGGCGGTTTTTCGGCCTGGGCACCACCTCCGGCAAGCGCGGCTACTTCTTCGCCGCCGCCGTGCACGATGCCGAGCAAGTGGTGGGCGTGTTGGTGGTCAAGGTCGACCTGGACCACACCGAACGCCTGTGGGGCAACACCCCCGAGCAACTGCTGGTGACCGACCACAATGGCGTGGTCATCCTCACCTCGCGCCCGCAATGGCGCTTTCGCGCAACCCGCCCCCTGACCGCAGCCGAGCGCGAATCGATCGCCGCCGTGCAGCCCTACCCCACCCGCGACCCGCAGCCGCTGAACCTCAACCCCGCCGCGTGGCTGACCCAGGTCCAGCAAATCGACGAAACCGGTTGGAGCGTGAGCATCCTCGCCCCGCGCACCCTGATCGACCGCCCGGTGCGCACCGTGCTGGTGATCGGCGGCGCAGCCCTGCTGGTGTTGATGCTGTTACTGGGGCTGATGATGCAGCGCCGCCGCCATTACCTGGACCGCATCGCCTTCGAAGCCAAGGCGCGGCGCACCCTGGAAATGCGCGTGGCCGAGCGCACCAGCGACCTCGAAGGGCTGAACCGGCGCCTCAAAGAAGAAGTGCTGGAACGGGAAACGGCCCAGCAAGAACTGGTGCGTGCCCAGGATGACCTGGTGCAGGCCGGCAAGCTCTCGGCCCTGGGCACCATGTCGGCGAGCATCAGCCACGAGCTCAACCAGCCCCTGGCGGCGATCCGCAGCTACGCGGAAAACGCCGAAATCCTCCTCGACCACCAACGCCTGGACGACGCCCGCGGCAACCTCAAGCTCATCAACGAACTGACCGGGCGCATGGCCTCGATCATCGCCCACCTGCGCGCCTTCGCCCGCCGCGACCGCCATGCCCCGGAAAGCGTGGCCCTACAACCGGCCCTGGACGATGCCCTGGCCCTGCTGGCCAAACGCCGGCGCGCCATGGAAGTGGAACTGATCCGCGACCTGCCGGCCGCCACCCTGTGGGTCGAGGCCGGCGAAACCCGCTTGCGCCAAGTGCTGGGCAACCTGCTGGCCAACGCCCTCGACGCCCTCACCGAAAAAGGCCCGCCGCGCAAACTCTGGCTCAGTGCCCAGGCCACGGACGAGGGCGTTACCCTGTCCATCCGCGACAACGGCCCGGGCTTTTGCATGGAAGCCCTGGGCCGGGCCAGCGAACCCTTCTACACCACCAAGACCCGCACCCAGGGGCTGGGGCTGGGGCTGGCGATCTGTGACACCCTGATGCGCGCCTTTGGCGGTGAACTGTCGTTCGCCAACCACCGCGAAGGCGGCGCCCTCCTGACCCTGCGCCTGCGTGCCGGCGCACCGGGCGTGAGCCTGCAACCTCCCGAGGACCGAAGTTCATGAGCGCCCCCATCGACCACCGAACCCAGGTGCTACTGATCGATGACGATCCCCACTTGCTCCAGGCCCTGAGCCAAACCCTCGACCTCGCCGGCCTCAAGGTCCAGGCCCTGGCCGAGGCCCAAGGCGTGGCCGCGCGCCTGGAGCGCGACTGGCCGGGGGTGGTGGTCAGCGACATCCGCATGCCGGGCATGGATGGCCTGGAGCTGCTGGCCCAGTTGCACGGCCAGGACCCGGAGCTGCCGGTGCTGCTGATTACCGGCCACGGCGACGTGCCGCTGGCGGTGCAAGCCATGCGCGCCGGCGCCTACGATTTCCTCGAAAAACCCTTCGCCAGCGACGCCCTGCTCGACAGCGTGCGCCGCGCCCTGGACCTGCGCCGCCTGGTGCTGGACAACCGCAGCCTGCGCCTGGCCCTGAGCGAGCGCAACGAGCTGAGCGCGCGCCTGGTCGGCCAATCGGCGCCGATGCTGCGCCTGCGCGAGCAGATCGGCGCCCTCGCACCGACCCACGCCGACGTGTTGATCCTCGGTGAGACCGGTGCCGGCAAGGAAGTGGTCGCCCGCGCCCTGCACGACTTGTCGGCGCGGCGCAACGGGCCGTTCGTGGCGATCAACGCCGGCGCCCTGGCCGAATCGGTGGTGGAAAGCGAACTGTTCGGCCACGAACCCGGCGCCTTCACCGGCGCGCAAAAACGCCGCATCGGCAAGTTCGAGTTCGCCAACGGCGGCACGCTGTTTCTCGATGAAATCGAAAGCATGAGCCTGGACGTGCAGGTCAAGCTGCTGCGCCTGCTGCAAGAACGGGTGGTCGAACGCCTGGGCGGCAACCAACAGATCAAGCTGGACATCCGCATCATCGCCGCCACCAAGGAAGACCTGCGCCAAGCAGCCGACCAGGGGCGGTTTCGCGCCGACCTGTATTACCGCCTCAACGTCGCGCCGCTGCGCATCGCGCCGCTGCGCGAGCGGGGCGAGGATGTGCTGGCGCTGTTCCAGCATTTCGCCGACGAAGCCAGCGCCCGCCACGGCTTGGCCCTGCAAACCCTGCAACCGGGGCAGCGGGCGCTGCTGCTGCGCCACACCTGGCCGGGCAATGTGCGCGAACTGCAAAACGTCGCCGAACGCTTCGCCCTGGGCCTGGAACTGGCCCTCGACAACCAGGAACCCGACGCCGCCACCGCGGCCCTGGGCAACCACTTGGGTGGCGGCCTGAGCGAGCAGGTCGAAGCCTTCGAGAAAAACCTGATCGCCGCCGAACTGACCCGCCCGCACAACTCCGTACGCAGCCTCGCCGAAGCCCTGGGCATCGCGCGCAAGACCCTGCACGACAAACTGCGCAAACACGGCCTCAACTTCGCCGACGCCAACAGCCACAACAACGCCGATGACCCGGACTGACCCACCCCACGAGACCCCGCCAATGAGCCGCGAGCGCCAACACCTGGAATCGATGCTGCACCACGACATCCCCCTGACCCGGGAAATGGGCCTCAAGGTGCTCGATTGGCAATCGGCGCAACTGCGCCTGCAACTGCCGCTGGCGGCCAACGTCAACCACAAGAGCACCATGTTCGGCGGCAGCCTGTACTGCGCCGCCGTGCTGGCGGGCTGGGGCTGGCTGCATTTGCGCCTGCGCGAAGAAGGCATCGACGAGGGGCACATCGTCATTCAGGAAGGGCAGATCAGCTATCCGCTGCCCGTCACCACCGATGCCATCGCCTTGTGCGCAGCGCCGGATGAGGCGCAGTGGCGCAAGTTCCTGGCCATGTACCGGCGCCACGGCCGCGCCCGCCTGACCCTGCACACCCGCGTGGTCAACAGCGACAGCGACGAAGACGCCGTGCGGTTTAGCGGGCAGTACGTGTTGCATCGGTGAAGGCCAACATTTTCAGCGCGCGTTAGGGCCTGGGTACGGGCGAGCCCGCTCCCTCAGGGCAGGCTCTCTGCCATAGAGGGCGGTCAGGGGATCTGCGGTCGGTTGGCCCAGTCCAGCATCGGCGCGGGCACGGGTTTGCCGAACCAGTAGCCCTGGCCCAGGTCGCAGTCGTGGTCGAGCAGGAATGCCGCCTGTTCCACCTGCTCGACCCCTTCGGCGTGGACCTGCATGCCCATGCTTTGCGCGAGGGCGATTATCACCCGCACGATGGCCGCGTCGTCCTCGTCCCAGGGCAGCCCGGCGACAAAGCCCTGGTCGATCTTGAGCTTCTGCACCGGCAAACGCTTGAGGCGCAGCAGCGACGAATAGCCCGTACCGAAATCGTCGATGGCCAGGCGTAAGCCCAGTTCGCGCAAGCGGTGCATTTGCTCCAGGGCCACTTCCGGGTCTTCCATCACCGCACTCTCGGTCACTTCCAGTTCCAGGAAAGCCGGGTCCAGGCCAGTGTCGTGCAGCACTTGGGCAACCTGTTGGAACAGCTCTCGGCGGGCGAACAGACGGCTGGAGACATTCACCGCGACAAACGACAGGTCCACCCCGGCCTTGAGCCACTCACACATCTGTGCGCACGCCTGGTGCAGCACCCAGGCGTCGATCTCGGCGATCAACCCGGTGCGTTCGGCAATCGGAATGAATTCGGCCGGTGCCACCAGGCCCCGCTCCGGGTGCTGCCAGCGCACCAGCGCTTCCACCCCCACCAGGCGTCGGCTGCGCAGGTCGTGTACGGGTTGGTAGTAAACCCGCAATTCCCCTTGTTCGAGGGCGCGGCGTAGCTGGCTGGCGATTTCCACCCGGTGCTGGGCGTGGGCGGTCAGTTCTTCGGTGTACAGCGCGTAACCCTCGCGCCCGGCGCTCTTGGCCTTGAACAGCGCCGAGTCGGCGTTGCGCAGCAGTTGCTCGGCGCTCAGGGCGTCGCTGGGGAACAGGCTGATGCCGATGCTGGCGTTGACGAACAGCGCATGCCCGCCCAGTTGGAACGGTTCCTTGAGGCCATCGATCACCCGTTGCGCCAGCGCCGCGGCCTGCATCAGTTGCGGGCAGCTCTCGGCGAGCACCGCAAATTCATCGCCGCCCAGCCGCGCCAGGGTGATGCCGGGGCCGAACATGCCTTGCAGGCGCTCGGCCACAGCCTTGAGCAACTGGTCGCCGACGTTGTGGCCGAGGCTGTCGTTGATGATCTTGAAGTGGTCCAGGTCGATCATCAGCAAGGCGCACCCGCGCTTGTGGATCTGCGCCGACGCCAGCGCCTGGGCGGCGCGGTCGGTGAACAGCAAACGGTTGGGCAGGCCGGTGAGCGGGTCGTGGTGGGCCAAGTGGGCCAGTTCGTGCTCCGAATCCTTGATGGCGCTGATGTCGGAAAACACCGCGACGTAGTGGCAGACTCGGCCCTTTTCGTCGCGAACGGCCCTGATCGTCTGCCATTGCGGGTAAATTTCGCCGCCTTTGCGCCGGTTCCAGATCTCACCGCTCCATTCGTCATGGCTTTGCAGCGTGGCGAACATCTCCTCGTAGAACGCCTTGGAATGATGACCGGACTTGAACAGGCTGGGTTGGCGGCCCAACACCTCATCTTTTTGGTAACCGGTTATTTCGGCAAAAGCGCGGTTAACGTGCACGATCTGGCCTTTGGTGTCACTGACCAACACCCCTTCGCGGGTGCAATCGAACACGGCAGCGGCCTGGCGCAGGCGTTCGCGGTCGGCCTTGCGGTGGCGCACGGCGGCGTCGATGCCGAGGAAACTGAGCCAGCCGCTGCGGGCGGCAAAAATCAGCACGGCACTGAATAACGTCCACAGCCCACCATTGACGAGCTGCCAACGCGCCACGTCGGCAGATTCATCCAAGTGATTGCTCAATAAATAACCAGTAATCGACAGCCAGAGCAGCGATAACAGGAAGTAGAGCAGCGCTGCGCGTAAGGCGTCGCGAGAAGAAACCGACATAAGGCAGCCAAGAGTCCCTACGAAAAGTTGGGGATTATAGGGGAAAGAATCATTACGCCACTGTTATCTGTCGCCTCGGCTGGTTTTATCTGCGGGCATGGTGATAATGCGTCGGCAGTCTCTTTACTTAATCGAGGGCCAAACAGCCTATGTGGTACAACGGTTTTCTTGACTTGTCGCCGTGGCAACTGGTGGCAGTCACCCTGTTGATGACCCACGTGACCATCATCGGCGTCACGGTTTATCTGCACCGCTACTCGGCCCACCGCTCCCTGGAACTCAACGCGGGCCTCAAGCATTTCTTCCGTTTCTGGCTGTGGCTGACCACGGCGCAGAACACCCGCGAGTGGACCGCCATCCACCGCAAGCACCACGCCAAGTGCGAGACGGTGGACGATCCCCACAGCCCGGTCATCAAGGGCCTGTCCACGGTGCTGCGCAAAGGCGCCGAGCTGTACCGCGCCGAGGCAGAAAACCCCGAGACGCTGCGCATCTACGGCAAGAACTGCCCGGACGACTGGATCGAGCGCAACCTCTACACCCGCTTCCCGCTGCTGGGCGTGGCCTTCATGGGCATCATCGACCTGCTGCTGTTCGGCACCATCGGCATCACCATCTGGGCGATCCAGATGATGTGGATTCCGTTCTGGGCCGCCGGCGTCATCAATGGCCTGGGGCATGCCGTGGGCTACCGCAATTTCGAGTGCCGCGACGCCGCCACCAACCTGGTGCCGTGGGGCATCCTGGTGGGCGGCGAGGAGCTGCACAACAACCACCACACCTACCCCAACTCGGCCAAGTTGTCGGTCAAAAAGTGGGAATTCGACCTGGGTTGGGCCTGGATCAAGGTGTTCAGCTTCCTGCGCCTGGCCAAGGTGCAGCGCGTAGCGCCCATTGCCCACCGCGTCGAAGGCAAGGGCCACCTGGACATGGACACCGCCATGGCGATCCTCAACAACCGCTTCCAGATCATGGCCCAGTACCGCAAATTGGTGATCGCGCCCCTGGTCAAGCAGGAGCTGGAGCGGGTCGACCACTCGGTGCGCCACCAGTTCCACCGTGCCAAGCGCTTGCTCTCGCGCGAAACCAGCCTGTTGGACGACCGCCACCACGTGCGCATCCAGACCATGCTCGAACACAGCCAGGCCCTGAAGGTGATCTACGAAAAACGCCTGGCGTTGCAGCAGATCTGGGCCAAGACCAGCAGCAACGGCCACGACATGCTCGCCGCGATCAAGGAGTGGATCCACGAGGCCGAGGCCAGCGGTATTCAGTCGCTGCGTGAGTTCGCCGACCAGTTGAAAACCTACTCGCTGCGCCCCGCCACTGCCTGACCCCGCACCCCGGCGCGCCCTGTTCGCGGGCGCGCCTTGCGGAACTTCGTGCCTTTTCCCTTATCTCAAAGAGCCATTCGCCGCTGGCACGGCGTGCCCTTTGAGATTGTGCCGATGATCGATAAGAACCTACACAGCGCTTGCGGGCCGTTGCCGATGGCCGGCGCGGGCCTGTTGCCGCCGGGCGAGCGCGCCCGGGACTTCTTCGAGCGCGCCACCCTGGCCTTCGACAAAGCGCGCCTGCAGGGCGCCCCGCTGGCATTCTTACGCCTGGAGATCGACGACCTGGCCCACGTCAACGCCCGCTACGGCCAGCGCCAGGGCCTGCGCGTGCTGCGGCGCATCGCCGAACGCGGGCGTCTGGCCTTACGCCATGGCGATCTGTTCCGCCATCTCGAGGGCGAAACCTTTGCCGCCGTACTCAACGGTTGCCCGCCCGACATGGCCGCGCAAGTCGCCGAACGCCTGCACCAGACGATTCACGGGCTGAGCTTCGACCACGACCGCCAACACTTCAGCATTACCCTCAGCCTGGGCCTGGCCAGCCTCGGCGGCACCGACCTGAGCCTGCAAAGCCTGGCCCTGCGCGCACAAAACGCCAGCCGCGAAGCCAAGCATCTGGGCGGCAACCGCATTGCGCTGGGCTGAGGCCCGCTTGCTACAAAGCCATCAGCCCCGACGCAGGCGCGCCAGCTCCGGCAGGCCGAGCCGCAACAGGCGTGCGGTTTTGCTGCCGGCCAGGGCTTCGATGCCGTCCGCAGTGCGCAGGCGCGCCATTTGGGCGGCCATGTTCATCACCAAGGCTTCGCGCGAGTAAACCCCGCCGCCCAGGTGATAGATCGCCGCGATCAACTCCCGCAGTTCCAGGGGCAAGCGCCAGCGGGTGCGCAGCGCCGAGCCGTAGGCCGCACCAAAGCGCGCCAGGGCCTCGCCTACCTCTTGCTGGTCGTCCAACTCGCCGCCCGCCTGCAACCACTCCTGCAGGCAGCGCAGCAGCGCCAGGTCGCCCAGGCAATGCAGCATGCCCGCGCAATAGCAGCGCTCCTGGTCCAGTTCCAGGGTGCGGGCCAGGCTGCGTGCATATTCGGCGGTGTGCAGCGACAGTTGCCAGTAACGCTCGGCGTAATCGGCCAGCGCCGGGTCGCTCAGGCGCGCGCTGCGCTTGAGGGCCAGGCCCAGGATCAGGTTCATGCTTTGCCCGCTGCCCAGGCGCTGCAAGGCCTGGGGCAGGGTTTGCACCGCGCTGCCGTGATGCTGGGCCGCGCTGTTGGCGGCGGCGATCAGCACGGCGGTGATCTGCGGGTCGGTGCGGATTTCCTGTTCCAGCACCTTCAGATCCAGGCCTTGGGGGTTGAGGCTGCGCTTGACCGCCAATTGCACATCAGCCAGCAGCGGCGCGCCATCGGCCACGTCGCGGCGCCGTTCCAGAAAGCCATTGAGGCTCATGCCCCGCGCCAGGGCCGGCACCTCGCAGGTCACCGGTGGGCCCGCGCCCAGCAGCAACTCCCGCAAACGCTGGGTCAGGCCTTCCATGTCCAGGGGTTTGGTCAGGTAAGCGGTGGGCGCCAGGGGCAAGGCTTGGCGCACGCTGGCACTGTCGCTGCGGTGGCTGAGCAACATGAACGGGAGCACCGGGTTGCGCCGCTGCTGACGCATGCTGCGCAGCAGGCCCAACCCATCGACACCGGGCAACTCCCAATCGGCAATCACCAGGTCGTAGGGCTTTTCGCTAAACAGCGCCAGCGCTTGCTGGCCATCACCGCACACATCCAGCCGCGCATCGCAACGCACGTTCAGCACGACCTGCTTGAGCAAGTCTCGCGACCAGGGGTCCGCGTCCGCGATTAGCACTCGGGGTACAGCGGGTACATCAACAGCCGTCATCAGCACGCTCCAGACAATGGCTGAACTTTAGACAATGCTGGCCTTTCGATACAGCACAAAGCCCGAATAACCGCGCAAAGCCATAAAAAAACCCGCCGAAGCGGGTTTTTTGTCGATCAACTCACACTCACAGCTCGGCGAAGCACGCTTCGATGATCGCCAGGCCCTTGTCCAGTTGCTCGTCCGGCGAGGTCAGCGGCACCAGCACCCGCAGGACGTTGCCGTAAGTGCCGCAGGACAGCAGGATCAGGCCCTTTTCACGCGCCTTGGCGACCACTGCGGCCACCGCCGCCGCGTTGGGCTTGTGGGTGTCGCCATCGTCGAACAGCTCAACGGCGATCATCGCCCCCAGGGCGCGTACGTCGCCGATCACCGGGTATTTCGCCTGGATCGCCTTGAGGCCACTCACCAAGCGTTCGCCCACGGCTTTGCAGCGGTCGAGCAGGTGCTCTTCTTCAAAGACTTCCATCACCGCCAGGGCCGCAGCACACGCGATCGGGCTACCGGCGTAGGTGCCGCCCAGGCCACCGGGGGCGATAGCGTCCATGTACTCGGCCTTGCCGCAAACACCGGCCAGCGGGAAGCCACCAGCGATGGATTTGGCGAAAGTGGTCAGGTCGGCGGCAACGCCCATCTGTTCCATGGCGAAGAAGGTGCCGGTACGACCGGCGCCGGTTTGTACTTCGTCAGCGATCAACAGGATGCCGTGCTTGTCGCACAGCTCGCGCAGGCGCTGCATGAACGCTTTCGGCGCGACGTAGAAGCCGCCCTCGCCCTGCACTGGCTCGATGATGATGGCCGCGATGTCACGGGGCTCGGCGTCGTTCTTGAAGATGCGTTCGATGCTGGCGATGGAGTCGTCGACGCTCACGCCGTGCAGCTCGTTGGGGTACAGCGCGCGGAAGATACCGCCCGGCATCAGGCCCATGCCCGCCGAGTACGGCACGACTTTGCCGGTCAGGCCCAGGGTCATCATGGTGCGGCCGTGGTAGGCGCCAGTGAAGGCGATCACGCCGGCGCGGCCAGTGGCGGCACGGGCGATCTTCACGGCGTTTTCCACCGCTTCGGAACCGGTAGTGACCAGCAGGGTTTTCTTCGCGAAATCACCCGGCACCTTGGCGTTGACCTTCTCGCACAGCTCCACGTAGGGCTCGTACGCCAACACCTGGAAGCAGGTGTGGGTCAGTTTGTTCAGTTGCTCGGTGACCGCCGCGATGATTTTCGGGTGCAGGTGACCGGTGTTCAGCACCGCGATACCGCCAGCGAAATCGATGAACTCGCGACCTTCGACGTCGGTCACGGTGGCGTTCTTCGCCGAGTCGGCGAAGATCGGGTGAATCTGGCCAACACCGCGCGGTACAGCGGCTTCGCGGCGTTTCATCAAAGAAGCGTTTGTCTTGCTCATAAAGTCCTCATTCGCCACTCATCGGGTGGCGCAGCTCAAGGATTACGTGGTGGGGAGGCAACTACGCCAGCATGCGATGATCGACTGCCACAGCTTTCCCGGCCACTTCGAATAACGGTTTGGAACGCGCCAGGGGTCAGCGCTCTCGTGCCCCTGGCGTTTGCAGCATTCCCGGCCGGGCTTAGATGCCCAGGCAGAGGTATTTGATTTCCAGGTAATCCTCGATCCCGTACTTGGAGCCTTCACGGCCCAGGCCCGAGGCCTTGATGCCGCCGAATGGCGCCACTTCGTTGGAGATCAACCCGGTATTGACGCCAACCATGCCGTATTCCAAAGCCTCGGCCACGCGGAACACCCGGCCCAGGTCACGGGCGTAAAAGTACGACGCCAGGCCGAACTCGGTGTCGTTGGACATCGCGATCACTTCGGCCTCGTCCTTGAAGCGGAACAGCGGCGCCAGCGGGCCGAAGGTTTCTTCCTTGGCCACGGCCGCGTTCTTGGGCACGTTGACCAGGATGGTCGGCTCGAAGAAGTTGCCTTCCATGGGTTTGCCGCCGGCCAGCAGTGTGGCGCCTTTGCTCAGGGCGTCGGCGATGTGTTCCTGGACCTTGGCCACAGCTTTTTCATCGATCAGCGGGCCAGTGGTGGTGCCCTCTTCCAGACCGTTGCCGATCTTGAGCTTGGCCACCGCCACCTTGAGTTTTTCGGCGAAGGCGTCGTAGATCGAGTCCTGAATGTACAGCCGGTTGGCGCAAACGCAGGTTTGGCCGTTATTGCGGTACTTGGAGATGATCGCGCCTTCGACGGCCTTATCCAGGTCCGCGTCGTCGAACACGATGAACGGCGCGTTGCCGCCCAGTTCCAGAGAGACTTTCTTGATGTCCTTGGCGCATTCGGCCATCAGTTGACGGCCAATTTCGGTGGAGCCGGTGAAGGACAGCTTGCGCACGGTGGGGTTGCTGGTCAGCTCGCCGCCGATGTCGCCGGCGCTGCCGGTGACCACGCTCAACACACCTTTAGGGATACCGGCGCGGTGCGCCAGCTCAACCAGGGCCAGGGCCGAGAACGGAGTTTGCGAGGCAGGTTTGATGACCATGGTGCAACCGGCGGCTAGGGCCGGGCCGGCCTTGCGGGTAATCATCGCGGCCGGGAAGTTCCACGGGGTAATGGCGGCGGTCACGCCGATTGGCTGCTTGATGACGATCAGGCGCTTGTCGGGCTGGTGGCCGGGGATCACATCGCCGTAGATGCGCTTGGCTTCTTCGGCGAACCACTCGATGAACGAGGCGGCGTAGACGATTTCGCCCTTGGCCTCGGCCAGCGGCTTGCCCTGCTCAAGGGTCATCAGGCGGCCGAGGTCGTCCTGGTTCTCGATCAACAATTCGTACCAGCGGCGCAACTTGTTGGCGCGCTCCTTGGCGGTCAGTGCACGCCAGGCTGGCAACGCCTTGTCTGCGGCCTCAATGGCCCGGCGGGTTTCAGCGGCGCCCATTTTCGGCACGGTGCCCAGCACTTCGCCGGTGGCCGGGTTGGTGACCTTGATCGTCTGACCGTTGTCCGCGTCGACCCAAGCACCGTCGATGAAGGCTTGCTGGCGGAACAACTGGGTGTCTTTGAGCTGCATGTAGGCTTTCCTTAACAGCACCGCACAAGGCGGAGCGAATTGTTGATTGTTAAAAAAGGCGCCTCAAGGGCTGCCGTCAGGAAATTCATTCACCGGGCCGAAGCACAATCAGCGCACGCGGGAACGAGCGTGCGGTTCAGCACCCAGACAAGAGCGTTTGAAATCTCAAACGAATCCTAGGTTCAAAGGGGGTAAAGGACAATAGGTTGTTCGAAAAAAAGAACAAAACCCCTCGCCCTGGCGGCACTTTCAGATCAACGCCCGCCTCCGCCGCCCGACGGGTAAAAAACACCTGTCGATTCAGCAGCATGGACGCCCGCAATGCATATGAGTATCATGGCGCCCGCATTGCACCAGTAGCTCAGCTGGATAGAGTACTGCCCTCCGAAGGCAGGGGTCGTGGGTTCGAATCCCGCCTGGTGCACCATATCGCAACACCCCAACAAGCCCGCCTCGTGCGGGCTTTGTTGTTTCTGGCGCTGGCGTTTGCGCGCTCAGGCCAGGTGTTTTTCAAAACGGACATCACCTTCGGGCAAGTCTTCCACCGGCACCCAGCCCAGGTGACGATAGAAGCCACTGGCGCGGCTGGCGGCGGCGGTTTCCAGCCATATCACCCGGTGGTGCTGGAACAGGAAAGCCTCGGCGTGCGCCATCAAGCTACGGCCCAAGCCGTACCCCTCGTACTCAGGCAGGACGAACGCGGCAAACACGCAGGCGTCGTCGAGGTCAGCCATAGAAAACCCCACCGGCACACCCTCGACCTCGGCCACCCACACACAAGGTGCCAGGGAAATGGCCTGCCGTATGGCCTCGGGGGTTATGCCCATTTGCGTTAGCTGCTCATGGGATAGGTGGTTTTCCTTGACGCTGGTGCGGATATCAAAGATTGCGGGAATATCCGCATCTGTGGCCGCTCGTATTGTTTTTTCCCCTATGCACTCCATCGTTTGCCTCTGCCTCTCAATATTCCTGCGTGCATCCACGAACAAAATAGATGCTACTAAGCCCATGCCAATAGCATTGAGAGCAAACTACGCGCTTCATTAGTCAAAATACTTTGGCGATTACGTAAAGCGTGTATCTGCCCCAACGTTAACCACCGATAATCATTACCCACAGATAGTTTCGTCTCATCCTCAAGCTGCCATAGTTGGTAGCCGCATAGACTATCAAGAAAGCGCCCACCTTCATCCGACTGCAAAATCCGACAGACTTCTGAACCTCGGCGGCTCTGCACTAACTCAACAATACTTTGCGATTGAACACCCATAGCATCACTCTGCCAAGTGGGACCGAGCTGATAACCTTCTTTGAAACCAATCTCCCAAGAAGCACGCAACAGGAACATCATCACGCCATCGCGAACTTGGCAATAGAGCACACATTGATTGAGACGTGTAGATTGCAGTAGGGGCTGACACCACTGATTAACTTCCCGATCATTGGTGGAAACTGCATAAGGACGAATTTGTAGGTCGCAATACCCTTTGTTTAAGAGGCCAAATTCTGTCAACTCCCACTCGGGCAAATCGTATAGAGACAAAGCCCGCGTCAAAGAATGGGCGCTACTTCGAATGCCTGCCAGCCACTCCACCACCGCATCTGAACCCTGCGTGGCCGTTTGGAATGAACGCGATAAAGCCTTGCCAAATACATCGATACAGGCCGAGAACGGTTCACGTTCATTTGCCAGGAGTGTCCAGTCTCCGGTAAAGAGACTGGACCGAGCGTCGGTATTGAGGCTGTAGTCCGCAAGTAGCAATTTGCGCAGAACCGCAGAGGAAAACCAACGCAATGCCGCTACAGCAGGCTCACTCGAATGATGCTCAAGCAGTACCGACATGTTGCGGTTATATTTCCCAATAAACCGGCTGCCTTGCTCAGAACCCAGGCTGTCGGCAACGATACAATTCTCTCCGGGGTTTAAAAACAAATCGAGATAGGGCGTCGGCGCCCCCTCATGTCGCTGTTTATAATTGCTTTCAGTTGCCTGTACGGTTGGTGCAATCTGCGTACCGCCATAGTTTCCAGGTTCGGTTTTGGCCTGTAACAGCCACTCAATACCTTGCGGCGTTCTTTTAAGAACAAACCCCAGAATTCCTATTTCTGGCTGATCGATCATAGGCAGTGCAAAGGCCGGGTGCCGCCCTGCTTTTTCTGCACAGGCCAAGCCACGAATGGAGAAAAAGCCACCCGTTTTATGCTCGATGGCGTGGGCAGTCACTATCCAGTCAGTACAGGCCTGCCAACTGATCGGGCTAATAGCCAACTCAGCGCGCTGCCTGCACGAAGCCAACCAAACACAAAGTTCTTGGTACTCTTGGCTGGTTTGGCTATCAAACATTTTTATTCAACTCCACGCGGGCGCTGGCGACTAATTTTTGCAAGTCATAGGGTGGCGGGAGCGTTTCACCGACACGCGCGGCAACTACCTTGGCCATATTCCTGCCTTTGGGCATACCACACAACTTGGCGTAAAGGTTGAACCCGTCCAAACCCGTAAGTCGATAAACCCAGGCGGCTGGAGTAGACAGAATTAAAACGCCAAGATAGTTCATCAGGCGACTTGGAGGGGTTTGTTCTAACTTGAAGGGATCACGTGCAATCAATCCTTCAGGTGGTTGGCTCGACAGATCGTGAGCAATGTGCTGTCGCATTTGTTCCGGGCTGCAGTTGGCTAACATATCGAACATCGCAGCCTGCTCGGTATTTCCCCAATTGTATTGGCCTGTACCGCCAGCGGCGTTTTGACTCGCACTGCCTTGATGGTGCGTATTGAATTTAAGCACCGTGACCGCTTCACTTTGGCAAAGTGTTGCTCCAGCTCGCCAGGCTCGCAGCAACCAGTCCTGCAATGATGTCCGGTATAAATTGCGGGTTGAGCGCCAAACACCCGCCGCATTAATCAAGGGCCTGCGCATTACCCAACTGCTGGAGGGTTCATACATATAGTTGGCCGCCAAGTACGCATAATACAACTTTCGCTGAAGCAAACTAATTTCTAAAAAGAACGGGCGCGTCTGTCCGTTTTCCCGCGCGAGCATGCGATAACAAAAAGCACTGCGCCCAACAAATAAACTAGCCCCGGTTTTCTGCAGCTCAGCGAGTGCTTTTTGCAAATGATCTGGCAGCCACAGATCATCATGGTTCAGCAAAGCCACATAGTCAGTCTCGGCCAGTAACAGGCCTACAGAGTTAGGCCCAGACTGCTCCGCACAACGCTCTGAAAGATTAATGTATTTGATCCGAGGGTCGTCGAAGGTATCCATGAGTGACTGGGTACGAGCATCACAGCTGTCACCGATCACCAACAACTTCCAACTGGACTCAGTCTGCAACAAAACCGACTTAATCGTCAGGCCCAGAACGTCCGGGCGATTATAAGTGGCGATGACAATAGTCACCTTGGGCTGGCAAGTATCCAAATCAGTCATCAACCCTGCCCCTCAATCACCCGCACCTCACAATTGCCATGCAACGCGCAATAGCGCGCCAATTGCCCCAGCCGCCGTTCCAACTCCTGCAGCAGGCGATTACGGGTGGTGGTCACTTCGGTGCGGTTGAACAGGCCCGGTTCGACGGTGTAGAGGTTGAACATGCGGTTGATGGTGGCCGGGCCGGCGAGGGTGAAGTTCTCTTGGGAGCTGTGGTTGTACAGCGCCACCATTTTGCCGTTCTGGCTGTCGGTGGCGCGCGCGAACAGCAGGCTGACGGTTTGCCCGGTGCGGATGCGCACGTCGCTATTGGTGAACTGGAAGCAGGCTTCCTTGCCGTCGCGCAGTTGCACCCAGAATTCATGCTCTTGGACGTTGTGGCTGCTCACGTGCATTGACGACGAGCTGCCGCCGATGGAGCCGTAGCCGTCGATCAGCAGGCCGCCGCCGGCGTGGTGCGAGTGGCTGGCGCTGAGGTGGGTCTGGTTGCGTTTCTGGGTGTCGAGGACTTGCCCGGTGACGACAAAAAAATGCAGCTGGCGTTCGTCGTGGTTGAACGGTTCGTCGATGAAGTTGGGGTCTTCGGGCGCCAGGCTGATGTCGTACATGGTGCGGATCATTTCGTCGCGCGCGGCCTTGTCGTGCCGGGCGCGTTCCTTGAGTTCGGCGCGGCGCAGCTTGGCGTCTTCGATGGCCTTGAGTGCCTGAGCCTTGAGGATGGGGGTCTTTTCCTGGGCATAGGCCGCAGCCTTGTCGCTAGCGTCCTTGAGTACCGGCGCGGCTTTCTGGCCGGCCTCCACCGCCATGTCCCGGGCCTTGGTCAGCGCCTGGGCGGCCTTGGCCGCAAGTTCGGGGTTGGCATCGACGGCTTTCTTTTTCAGGTCATCCCACAGACTCATTGCCTATCCTCTTCGCGCTTGATCGATATACAAACCGCGCTCCTGCGCGGTGGCGAAAGAGTTTACAGGCTCTGTAGCACAGTCCTACACAGACAATTGCCGTTACATCATTGCCAAGACTATAATGCGAAACATTATCAAATAGACCCCCTCCTCCTTCCGGACCCGGCCCGCATGCAAAGCGATGACACCCCGCTGATTTCCGGTATCGGCCATCTCTACCGCGAACACCATGGCTGGCTGCACGGTTGGTTGAGCCGGCGCGTGGGTTGCCGGGACAACGCCGCCGACCTGGCCCAGGACGTGTTCGTGCGCCTGCTCAAAAGCCCTCGCGCCTCGCCGTTGCTGCAACCGCGGGCGTACCTGAGCAGCATCGCCCGGGGCTTGATGATCGATCAGTACCGGCGCCGGGCGCTGGAGCAGGCATATTTGGACAGCCTGCAGCACCTGGAGCCGCAAAGGGTGCCGTCGGAGGAGGAACGCCTGGCGTTGCTCGATGCCCTGGAGCGGCTCGACCGCCTCCTCGACCAACTCAAGCCGCGCGTGCGCCAGGCGTTTTTGCTCGCCCAGCTCGACGGTTTGAGCTGCCCGCAGATCGCCGCACAACTGGGCGTTTCCCGGGCGACGGTGGAGCGCAACCTGGCCAAGGCGTTGCTCGCCTGTTATCGGCTGCACTATGACGAACCCTAGCGCCGCCGTGGTCGAGCAGGCGATCCGCTGGCGGGTGCGCCTACATTTCGATCAGGCGGACGCCACCACCACCCAGGCCTTTGAGCATTGGCTGGGGCAGTGCCCCGAGCACGCCGTGGCCTGGGCGCGGGTGGCGTTGCTGGGCAACGACTTTGCCGCGCTGCCGCCCGCCCTGGCGCGCCACACCCTGGACGGCGCCAAACGCCAGCTCAGCCGCCGCGACGGCGTCAAACTGCTGGGCCTGGGCCTTGGCGCCGGGTGCCTGGCCTGGCCCCTGCGCGACCAGACGCCGTGGTCCGGCCTGCTGGCCGATTACCACACCGGGGTCGGTGAGCGCCGCACCCTCACCCTGGGCGATGGCAGCCGCGTCCAGCTCAACACCGACAGCGCTTTCGACGAGGCCACGCAAGGCGAGCGCCGCGTGCTGGTGCTGCGCCGCGGCGACATGCGCGTGGACAGCGCCAGCGCGCCACTTTGGGCCAAGACCCACGACGGCTACCTGCACAGCACCCAGGCTCGTTTTGTGCTGCGCGAGCATCAGGGCGCAACCCTGCTGGCGGTGCAACAGGGCAGCGTCGCCGTCTACCCCGGCGCCGACCTGCGTGCGCCGGCGCGCACCCTGGGCTCGGGCGAGCAGTTGCGTTTCAATGCCCGCGGCGTGTTGCCCCTGGCCAGCGACGGGCTCGACCCCTGGTCGTGGAGCGATGGCGTGCTAAGTGCCCGGCAGATGCGCCTGGGCGCGTTCGTCGCTGAGCTGGGGCGCTACCGCCATGGCGTGTTGCGCTGCCTGCCGGCCATCGCCGAGCTGCCGGTTTCCGGCACGTTTCAACTGGCCGACACCGACGACGTGTTGGCCCTGCTCACCCAAGCCCTGCCCGTGAACGTGGTCTATCGCAGCCGCTTTTGGGTGACGCTGGACGCGCGCGCCTGAGAACGAAAAATATTTGAGGGGGATTCTCATTCCCGTCCGGCCTGTAAGGGAAGGCCGAAACAGGTCGCGCCTGCCCCACTGACCCAGCATGAGAACAACAGCGATGAATGCGTTCCCCCCGACCCGCCGCACCGCGCTCGGCCAAGCCCTGCGCGGCGTACTACTGGGGCTGGCCGTGGCCGGCAGCAGCGTGCCCGTGAGCGCCCTGGCCGCGGCCGACGACAGCCGGCAAATCAGTTGGAACATCGCCGCCGGCGACCTGGCTCCGGCCCTTGACCAATTCGCCCGCCAGGCTGGCATTAGCCTGTCCTATGACGCAGCGACCGTTGCCGGCAAACGCACCCCGGGCGTGCGCGGCACCCTGGGCAGCAGCCAGGCCTTGGCCCACCTGCTGCAAGGCACGGGCATCGAGGTGCAACAACCTTCGGCCAACGCCTTTGTGCTGCTGCCGCGCGTGGCCAGCGGCGAGGCCCTGCAACTGGGCGCCACCAGCGTGCTCGGCGAGCCACTGGGCACTGCCACCGACGGCACCGGGTCCTACACCACCGGCGCGGTGACACTCGGCAAAACCGCGCAATCGCTGCGCGAAACCCCACAATCGGTGAGCGTCATCACCCGTCAGTTGATGGACGACAAAAACCTCACCACCCTCGACCGCGTGATGGACCAGGCCACGGGTATCAGCCGTTCCAACCGCAACTTCGGCTCCAACCGCTTCAACGCCCGCGGCTTCACCCTCGAAGACGATAGCTACATGCTTGACGGAGTGCCCGGCTCGGCCTACGACCCCACCGGGTGGCTACCGGTGGACATGGCAGTGTTCGACCGCGTGGAAATCCTGCGCGGCGCGGCGGGCCTGCTGGTGGGCGCCGGCAACCCGGGCGGCGCGGTCAACCTGGTGCGCAAGCGCCCCGGCGGGCAGCCGCATTTCTCCATCGCCACCCACGCCGGTTCCTGGGACAACTACCGCCTGGACCTCGACGGCAGCACGCCCCTCAACGAGGCCGGCACCGTGCGTGGCCGCGCCGTGGTGGGCTATGAAGACCGTGGCTACTTCCAGGACGTGACCCAATCCAAGACGCCGCTGCTCTACGGCATCGTCGAAAGCGACCTGAACGACGCCACCACCTGGGCCGTGGGCGTGCGCCGCCAAACCATGGACACCCGCGGCTATTCGATTTTCGGCCTACCGCGCTACACCAACGGCAACGCCCTGGATGTGCCGCGCTCCACTTCCCTGGTGCAGGACTGGAACCGCCACGAAACCGAAGTCAGCGAAGTCTTCAGCGACCTGGAACACCGCCTCAATGACGACTGGACCGGCAAACTCTCGCTGATGCGTAGCGAGGGCGGCTTCGACCAGAAGGTCGGCTACGTGCAGGGCGCGGTCGACCCGCAAACCGGCGCCGGGCCAATGCTCGCCAGCGTTCAGTTTCGCGACTACAGCATCCAGAACACCGCCGCCGACGGGCACCTGGCGGGGAATTTCTCGGCGTTCGGCCTGGCCCATGAATTGATGCTGGGCGCCAACTGGTCGCAGCAACACGTGGACGCCAAGACCGTGTCGACGAGCATTCGCCTGCCCATCGACATCTTCAACCCCAACCACCACTTGATCCCCGAGCCCTCGCGCCCGCAATGGGACAACATCAGCGACCAGACCACCCGCCAATACGGTTTGTACAGCACCTTGCGCCTGCGTCTGGCCGAACCGCTGAGCCTGGTGCTGGGCACGCGCCTGAGCTGGTACAAGAACCAAGTGCAGGTCAACGATGAGGCGCACATCACCACCCGCCAGGACCACGAATTCACGCCGTTCGCCGGGTTGATCTACGACCTCGACGACCAGTGGTCGGTGTACGCCAGCTACGCCGATATCTTCCGCCCGCAAAGCGACCGCTTCACCGCCTCGGGCTCGGCCCTGGAACCGACCATCGGCGCCAACTACGAAACCGGGATCAAGGGCGAGCTCTATGGCGGGCGCCTGAACCTGTCGGCGGCGCTCTTCTACATCAAGCAAAAAGACTTGGCCAGCGAACACCTCGACCCCGCCGACCCCGACCAATGCGCCCGCTACAACAGCGACGGCGTCTGCTACGTCAACGGCCCACCGCGCACCAGCAAAGGCGTGGAACTGGAAGCTAGCGGCGAACTGCTGCCCGGTTGGCAGGTGATGGCCGGCTACACCTTCAACACCCGCAAGACCGACGACGGCCAGACCTTCGACGCCGAGTCGCCCAAACACATCGCCCGGGCCTCCACCACCTACAACTTCCAGGGCGACCTCAACCGCCTCACCCTCGGCACCGGTGTCAGCGCCCAGAGCGGCTATGCCAGCGACTACTTCGGCACCCTCGTCGCCAACTCCGGCCGCGCCGTGTGGGACGCCAACAGCGCCTGGCGCCTGGATGAGCACTGGAAAGTGGGCCTGGAAGTGAAAAACATCCTCGACCGCAAATACTACGAGGCCACCGGCGAAGTGCGCCGCGGCAGCTACTACGGCGCGCCGCGCAGCTACATGGTGACCGTGCGCGGGGATTTCTGAGCCCCGCAGGCTCCCACAAAGGCCACGCACCGAGATGGCCCACTGGCTACTACACTGCAAGCCATCAAGAAGCGTGGTCGTCCCCAGAAGCTTCTTAGGTCGCGGCGCCGAACCCGGCGTCGCGTGGCCCCAGCCGACGAACAGGGACGGCCCATGCCCGCAACCACCTCACCCCCCGCCGATAAACTGGACAGCGTCCAGCTCTTGCGAGCCATCGCGGCGACTGCCGTGGTGATTTTCCATGTGCCGCTGTTCCGTAACGGTGCCTGGGGCGTGGATATTTTCTTCGTGATAAGCGGCTTCATCATGGCCCTGGTCACGGCCCAGTCCAAACGCCATTTTTTTGCCAAACGGGTGATTCGCGTGGTGCCGCTGTACTGGCTCGGCACCCTCGGCGTATTCGCCATCGCCCTGCTGCTGCCCAACCTACTGGACAACACCACGGCCGATTGGCCCGGCCTTATCAAGTCGCTGCTGTTTATCCCCTACCAAAAGGGCGAGTTCGTCCAGCCCCTGCTCTACCTGGGCTGGACCCTGAACTACGAGATGTTTTTCTACCTGGTGTTCGCCCTGTCCATGGCCGTCAGCCAGCGCCACCGTTTGCTCGTTTGTTCAAGCGTGCTGCTGGCCCTGGTGGCGCTGGGCAAAGGGCTGACGCCCGAGTCCGTGCTGGGGGAGTTCTACACCTCGGACATCCTTGCTGAATTCGCCCTGGGGATGGGCTGCTACGTTCTCTATGTGCGCACCCAGGCCTGGCGCAACGCCGGCCCCGCGCCAGGCGTGCGGGTGGCGCTGGTGCTGCTGGGCGTCGCGGCGATTGCCTGCATGCCGTTCACCGCGCCGTTGGAGCCGTGGCTGGGGCGTATTGGTTGCTGGGGCCTGCCGGCCACGGTGGCGTTCCTGGGGTTGGTGCATGGTCTGGCCGGGGTGCGCTTGCCCGCCATTCTGGTGCTGTTGGGGGATGCCAGTTACTCGCTGTACCTGTTCCACCCGTACGTGATGAAGGTGTTCAACAAGGTGTTCCACGTATTCGACACCCCGGGTGCCCTCGCCTACCTGATAACCCCCGTGGCGATTGGCCTGTGCTACCTGATGGCGATCAGCATGTATCGCCTGGTGGAACTGCCGATGACCCAATGGCTGCGGTGGGTTTTTCTTGACCGGCCCCGTAATGCGCGGCCCTACGAACAGGCCTTGTAGGCAAGGGGCCTCGCCCGCGCTGGGGTGCGCGCAGCCCTATGCGATGGGGTGCCCGGCAGGTTTCTACGGCCGCTGCGCCGCCGGGCGCGGGCGAGCCCCCTTGCTACTGGGCGTTGGGACGTCGTCGGTGTCGTGCTCGCTCTCATCCTCTTCGTCGGTGAGGACCTCTTTGCGGGTGTCGGTGATCGCGCGGCGGATGTCTTCGCCCAGCACAGGGCAATTGAGCAGTTGGGCGATACGGTCGATTCGTTGGGTCAAGGCTGGCCTCCCATGCACCAGTAAGTACCCCGATAGTGCTCGCTTTCGCTCCGCGAAGCCATGACCACCGGGCATCGCCGGGCACTAAGGCCTGGGCGCGGCGGCGCGCGAAACGCTTGCCGTGGCGCACAGGCCTCGGCCCCCTTGAAGCCCCCGACGGGTAAACCGCTATCGCGGGCAGGCCCGCTCCCACAGGGGGCTGCCCCGCAAGTTATTGAACCCCGGCAACGCCACCCAGTTTGCTCATCAGGAAGCCGACGAACTGGTCAACGGTCATTTTCTGGCCGTTGAAGGTCACTTCGCGGTTGGTGTAGTGCAGTTTGGAGACGATGTTGGTGCCCTCGAGGGTGGCCAACTCGGTGCCCAGGGCCATGGCGGCGATCATCTCGCTGGTCATGTTGGCTTGCTCGCTGATGGCCTTGGCGTCCGTCAGGCCTTCGACCTGAGCCTGTACCGCGACCACGTCGGCGATCATCGGCTTGGACAGTTGCAGGTTGAAGTCCAGCATCGCCACCAGTTGCTGGCCCAGCTCGGCGGACGGCAGCTCCAGGGATTGCGGCTGGGTCAGGTCCACCACCAGGCTCATCCGGCTCTCGCCGTTGGCGGTCTTGAACGACAGGTTTTCCAGGGCGACCTGGGGTTTGGCGGCCAGCAGTTTTTCCAGGCCAGCCTTGACCTGGGCTTGCTCGGCTTCGTTCAGTTGCAACTGCGGCGCGGGCTCGCCCGCCGCTTCAGCAGCCGCAGCAGCCTCTTCGTAGGGTTGCAGCTTGGTCTGATACACCTGCATCAGCGACAGGGTGGCGGGGATGTCGAGGTTCTTGATGCCCCAGGCCATGTTTGCGCTGCCCAGGGTCTTGCCGTTATAGGCCACGTCGCCAATGGTGTAGACGGCACGCCCGGCGGCGTTGCTGCCCGACTCCTCGGTGCTGCTGCGGGCTTCGAATTTCTTCAGGCTGAGCACCGCTTGCTGGGGGCCGAAGGTGGTCTTGGCTTCCTTGAGCTCCAGGTTGTTCTGGCCCAAGTAGTAGCCGAAGGAGCCTTTGGCCAAGTCACTGGCCAGGGTCAGGCCATTGAGTTCCATGAGCACCGGGGTCTGGTCTTCGGCCACGGTGGCCACCGTGAGGCTGTCCATGTAGCCATTGGCCTTGAGTTTTTGCGCCTCGGCGGCCACGGCCAGTTCCATGTTGAGGCCGGAGAATTTCAGGGTGGACTGCTCGTCCAGCGCCAGTTCCAGGGGCAGCAGTTCGACATTGCCGCTGGCCGAGCGGTCGTAGCCCAGGTTGACCACGCCTTTGACCGGCGAGGCATCGTGGGTGGCGGCGAACCATTTTTCGGTGAACGGGGTTTTTTCCAGGGAGTAATGACTGGTGGCCATTACCGGCAGCCACTTCAGGGTGACCAGGCGCGAGAACGGCAGCGGGCCGTGTTCGATGCGGTCGGTGAACAGCAGCTCCACGCCCTCGGCCGCGTCGCCGAACATCTCGCCCTGGCCCTTGAGGCGGTAGCGCGCCACGCTGCTGAAGGTGCCGCGCTCCAGCGATACCAGCTCCAGGTTGGCGGTGCCGTTGGAGCCGATCATCGCCGCTTGCAGTTCCTTGTTGGCCTCCTGCACGGAGGTCTGCAGCACCCCTTCCAGCTTCGTGCCGGTGTACCAGGCGCCGCCCGCGCTGATGGCACCTACTGCGACGACAATCCCTACCAGTACGCCTGCTGACTTATTCATGTGGTTCCCGATCGATATCCGTAGTTGAAAACTGCGCCGCTCATCCCTGAACCCTTTGGGGGCCGTGGCTCGACGGTGCGAAAGTGCCGGGCAGATTAGCACTGCCTTTGGCCGCAGACCGCAACTTTGCATGTGAAAAACAGTGAAGGCGACGCGACCGCCGGTCTGGCGGGGGCTGTAAATTCTGCCTGGCGGGCCTATTCTTCATTTGACGAAGCAAATCACGTCAAATGATAGGAGCCAGCATGAGCGTTCAATCCCTTGTCCGTAAAACCGCCCGGCCCGCCGCGCAGCCTGTGGATAAAACCGAGCACCCGTTGTTCTGGAACATGGTCCAGGAGCTGCTCGGCCATAGCGAAAACCAGCGCCTGGAGCTGATCCTCAACGGTTTTTCCGCCACGTGGATCGACGAAACCAAAGCCGCGTTCGGCCTCAACAACCGCTTGATCGAGGCACTGTTCAACACTTCGCTCTCTACCCTGGAGCGCCGCCGCAAGGACGACAAACCCCTGGGCCCGGTGGCGTCCGAGCGTCTGGACCGCATCGCGGTGATCGCCACCCAGGCCGCCGAGTTGTTCGAGGACCAAGGCAAAGCCGTGGCCTGGATGACCGCACCGAACCAGGCACTGAACAACAAGACCCCCATCGAACTGTGCGAAATGGAAATCGGCGCCAAGCAGGTGCGCCGGGTGCTCAACGCCATGGAATGGGGCGGCGTGGTCTGATGCGCGCCTGGAGGATCGCCAAGGCCAAACGCGCCCGTGACCTGAGCGGCACGGGCGCCGCCATGGAAGGCGGGCGCTGGAACGACATCGACGTGCCCGCCGTGTACATGGGCCTGAGCCCGGCCATTTGCGCCCTGGAAACCTTCGTCCACGCCACGCGCATGCCCGACTACCCGGTAAAGATCACCTGCTTCGAGCTGCCCGACGAACCGGCGCTGTACCTCACCCCCCAGCAGTTGCCCAAGGGCTGGGACCTGCGCCCGTTCGACCGGCCCAGCATGGATTTCGGCACCGCGTGGCTGACCGAGGCGCGCTACCTGGGGCTGCGGGTGCCATCGGTGATCCTGCCGCTGGAGCAGAACCTGGTCATCAACCCGCGCCACCCGGCGGCCAGCCGCATCGAAGTGGTCGAGGTCTACGACTTCAGCTACGACCCGCGCATGTTCGACAAACGCTCGTAGGTAGAAAGCGGGCGAGCCCGCTTTCTACGGTGTTAGGTGTATTCGATTTCCATGGCATCTAGCTGGTGGTCGAAGCTTTTCAGGCGAGCGGTCCAGGTGTACACCAGCACTTCAAAATCACGGCTTATCACCGCATTGCCCGGCCCGCCGGCGCGGGGGTCGTGGAAATCCAGTTGATAGCGCTCGCGGGCCATGGCGGTGGCGACGTCGCTCAGTTCCCGGGCATTGTTCAGCCAGTGGCGCCCGGCGACTTGGCGGTCGAGGCTTTGGCATTGCTGCTTGAGGGCTTCGAGGCTTTTTTCCAGCGGGGTGCCGGTGAGTTCGCCCATCACTTCCTGGAAGGTGCGCCCCGGCTGCCAGTAGCTGCCCCAGAAGTAGCGGTCGAACACGGTCTCGACCCGGCGCAGGGCGACCTTGGTGTCCCAGATCAGCACGCGGGTTTTGCCTTGTTCGAGTTGGCGTTTGCGGGTGCGCTGGTTTTGCACCGCGGCCCAGGCCACCACCGCAATGGCCAGCACCGCGATCAGCGCGCAGACGCTGTCGAGGAACACCAGGGCCTTGTCGATCTGGTGGGCCAGCATGATGCCGTAAAAGTAAGTCGCCGAGAGCAGCACCAGCGCGACGATGGCGCACCAGAAGCCGGGAGCATAAGGGTTTTTCATTATTGGAATCCCCATGACCAACGCGAGCCTGAACCGTGGCCCAGTGGCTTTGCGCCACCTCGGCCCGACAGTTCAAAGCATAGCAATGGCCCCAGGATTTACTGCGCGGCAAACGATGCGTTCGTCTGCTTTTGTGCGGGGCGGTTCAGCTTTGGCGGGGCTTGCGTAGGAGCAGGTTCAATTGGTCGACGATCTCGGCCCAGTCAGCGTCGTCAAGAATCTCTTCGCGCAAAAATTGCGCCTGGGCGGGCGTCCAGAACAAAGCGTCGGCCAGGAGCACATCCGCCTTGAGCGGCGAATGGCTGGTGATGAACTGGTCAATGCTCAACGCGTCCTCGGGCAAGCCCAACTGCTTGAACAGGGCGGGCAGGCTGTGGGTAGGTGATTCCATGACAACAACTCCAGATCGTAAAGGGGCAAGCGCCTGAGTCTAGCAGGGCTCAGGCCCGCGCCCTCTCCTGCCCGCCATCCACGGCCAGCAGCGTGTCGATCATGGCCCGCGCCGCCGGGGACAGGCGATAGCCCGCGCGGCTGACGATGGCGCAACGCGATTGCAGGCTGTCGATGTTCGGCGCCAGGTTGCGCCAGTGCAGTTGCACCAGCGCACCACCCGCCGCGGCCTCGCTGAACACTTCGGCGCTGCCCACGCCAATGGCCTGGGACTGGCCGACGATCTTGACCAGCGCGGCAAAGCATTCGGTTTCGATGGCGGGGGAAAAATCCGTGCGCCCGCTGAGGTTGGCGAGCAACTTGCGCACCCCCGGCGCCATCAGGGTAGTGGCCAGCGGGTAGTCGAACAGGTCGTTGGTGGAGAGGCTTTCCTTGGCCAGCAACGGGTGCCCGGCGCGGCAGAAAAACACCCCGCGCCGGGGGCTGAGGGCGCGGGTCTGGTAGTTGGGATCGGCGTCGAAATGGCGGCCATCGGCGATGAAAAACTCAATATCTTCCCGGCCCAGGCTGCGGCTGAGGTTTTCCCAGTTATCCACCGCAAACCGGGTGCGCACGTTGGGGTGGGCGCTGATGAACTGCGCCACCGCCGTGGGCACCAACGCCACCGCCGCGCCCGGGCCACAGCCAAAACGCAGCTCGCCGGCGTCGAGTTTGGTCATCTGCGTGACCTGGCTGGTGAGCAACGCCGCCCCCTGCACCAGCGACAGCGCGTGTTGCAGCACCACTTGGCCTTCGGGCGTGGGGCGCAGGTCCTTATGGCCGCGATCCACCAACACACAGCCGAATTCTTGCTCCAAGCCCTGGATGCTGCGGCTGAACGCCGGTTGGGTGATGCCCATGGCTTCGGCGGCCCGAACGAAACTGCGGTGCTCGTTAAGGGCGATGAAGTAACGCAGTTGGCGCAGGTCCATGGCGGTCCGGGCGTGGGAAGGAGTGGTGGAGGGGGTTTTAGCGATTCGCGGGTTATTCCGTCAACGGCTATTAAATTTTCAATCTAGACCTAAAAGGAATATTGAAAACTCTCGATGGTGAGGAGCGCTTTACGCTCCAGCACGGGCGAGCCCCCTTGCTACAGGCGACAGCAGCGCAAAAAAACGATGCCTTTGACGAATACTTTTTATGCCGGCAAGGCATGCCGCCAGCGACGTTTTGGCCGCAGGCCTTGAACGGCGGGGCCTGGCGGGAATCACTTGAATGTCATATTCCATAAACACCTATAAAACACTCAAAAAATTACTTTAAGAGATAAATAACTCCCGCCAATCATTCCCTCCAGGACGACGCCGCCCACGGCGCTACGTCGATTTTCTGCAACCAAGGAGTGAAGCAATGGGCAACGTCCAGACCGCCAGCAAGCACGAGGTGCTGTGGCGCCAGGCACCGGGTGGTGAGTTGGTCGACCTGGGCCGCCCCCATCGCCTGCCGCTGGGGCAGTTGCGGTTGCAGCGTGCGCCCAAGGGCGTGCTGCGCCGCCGCGAAGGCATCGCTCTGGGCGCCCTGGCCCTGCTGCTGCACGGCGCAGTGCTGTATTGGGTGAGCCAGCAGCCGACGCCGGTGCTGCCCATCGTGCCGCCGGAAATTCCACCGATGACCATCGAGTTTTCCCAACCCGCGCCGCCCGTGGTCGAACCACCGCCGCCGCAGCCCGCACCGCCTCCGGTGGTAGAACCGCCACCGCCGGTGGAGGACGAGTTGGCGGTCAAGCCGCCCCCGCCCAAGCCTGTGCCCAAGCCAACACCCAAACCGGTGCCCAAGCCTGTGCCAAAACCGGCGCCCAAAGCTGTGGAGCACCCCCCGGCCCCACCGCAACCGCCAGCCCCCTTAGCCGCCGCCCCGGCACCGCCGGCACCTGCGCCAGTCACCCCGGCCTCAGCCAACGCCGCGTACCTGAAGAACCCGGCACCGCAGTACCCGTCACTGGCCCAGCGCCGGGGCTGGGAAGGCACCGTGCTGCTGCGGGTACAGGTACTGGCCAGCGGCAAGCCCGGCGAAATCCAGATCCAGAAAAGCAGCGGCCGCCAGCAACTCGACGACGCAGCCCTGGCGGCGGTCAAGCGCTGGAGCTTTGTCCCGTCCAAGCGCGGCGACGTGGCCCAGGACGGCTGGGTCAGCGTACCGATCGATTTCAAGATTCATTAATCCCGACCACGGATGAGGTGCGGTGAAGCGCTATGGGGGAGCGGGCTCGACCGCCCCCCATGCACGCCCGCCCACCGCCTCGCACCATCGCCACAGAGGAACCACACCATGACATTACTGGCATCTCCCCTTGAATCCATCGAAAGCGCGGTGATCTGGCTGCTGGTGGTTTTTTCCGTCGCCACCTGGGGCCTGGCCCTGCTCAAAGGGGTGCAGTTCGCCCGCCTCAAGGCCCAGGACCGCAAGTTCCACAAGCACTTCTGGGCCGCCTCCAGCCTCGATTCGGCGGCGCCACTGAGCGAAAGCCACCCCGGTGCCGCCGCCCGTGTGGCCCAGGCCGGCTATGCGGCGATCCAGGTCGGCGAAGCGCCCCACACGGCGGACCTGAGCCAGGCCATCAACCACCAAGACCGCCTCGAACGGGCCCTGCGCCAGCAAATCGTGCGTGAACGCCGCTCCCTGGAAACCGGCCTCGCGGTGGTGGCCAGCATCGGTAGCACCTCGCCCTTCATCGGCTTGTTCGGCACTGTGTGGGGCATCATGGAAGCGCTCAAGGGCATCAGCGCGGCGGGCTCGGCGAGCCTGGAAACCGTGGCCGGGCCCATCGGCGCGGCGCTGGTGGCCACCGGCGTGGGGATCGCGGTCGCTGTGCCAGCGGTACTGGTCTACAACTACTTTTTACGCCGCTTGAAGCTGACCGCCGCCGACCTGGACGACTTCGCCCACGACTTCTACAGCCTGGCGCAGAAGAGTTCGTTCCGCGTGCTGCTGCACCCCGCCGGGCAAAAAACCAGCGCCCCCGCCGCCGGGCAAAAAGTGAAGGAGGCGTCCTGATATGGCCTTCTCGACCCAAGACAGCGATGAGGTGCTGAGCGAAATCAACGTCACGCCCCTGGTGGACGTGATGCTGGTGCTGCTGGTGGTGTTTATCGTCACCGCGCCGCTATTGACCAACGCCATCCCGATCAACCTGCCCAAGACCGAGGCCGTGGCCCCGGTGGAGCAGAAAGACCCGTTGGTGGTGAGCATCGACGGTACCGGCAAGGTGTTTATCAACAAGGATGAAATCCAACCCGACCTGCTGGAATTCAACCTACAGGCCGCCAAGGCCAAGGCCCCCGACGTGCGCGTGCAATTGCAGGCCGACGACGGCGTCAACTACGGTGAAGTGGCGCGCGCCATGGCCGCCATCGAACGCGCGGGGATTACCAAGCTGTCGGTGATTACCGCCCGCTAAGCATTACCTTCACACGACTTTCGGACCGTCTCCTTGGCAGGGTGCGGTCCTTTTTTTGCTTCACGTTTTTAGCTTCACGCTTCAAGCCAAAGCCCTACCCCGCTCCGACTTGCCGCTTGTAGCTGCACACTAAAAACTAATTTTTTGGTTATTAACAAATATCTTCTTATTCCTTAACGAATATAAAACTCGTCCCTATACTCGGCTGCAAAGACAACGCAGCCGGAGGGTTCCCCATGCGCAACGAGTCGATTCGCTATCTGATCGTGCCGGGCTGGCAAGGATCGCCAGAAGACCATTGGCAAAGCCATTGGCAGAACAGTTTGCCTAACAGCGCCCGCGTCGAGCAGGCCGATTGGTTGACGCCGCGCCGCGAGGATTGGGTTGCGGCGCTGGCCGAGGCGATTGCCGCCGACAGCACGCCGGTGATCCTCATCGCCCACAGCCTGGGTTGCATCACGGTGGCGCACTGGGCGGCGCAGGCACCGGTGAGCCTGCTGCGCCAGGTGCGCGGTGCCCTGCTGGTGGCGCCCGCCGATGTGGAGCGCCCGGCGTGCGCGCCGGCGCTGCGCAACTTTGCGCCGATCCCCGGCGATCTGCTGCCGTTCCCCAGCCAAGTGGTCAGTTCCGACAACGACAGCGCCGTCAGCGCCAGCCGTGCCCTGGCGCTGGCACGCAACTGGGGCGCCGAGGCGGGGATTCTTAGCGGCGCCGGGCATATCAATGTGAAGTCCGGGCACCAACGCTGGGAGCAGGGCTTCGCCTACCTCTATCGCCTGCAAAACCGCATGGAACAACACGCCCTGCGCCGCGCTTGAACCCTTTATTTCGTTAACGCCCCGCGTCTCCCGGCCGCCGTGGGCGGGAGTCTGCCATGAGCCAGCATGAAACCTTCGGTCAGCCGCTGCTGACCTTTCCCGATGCGGAAAAAAGCCCCCTGAGCATCCGCGCCAAAGCGCTGGTGTTCGTCGACCCACGCTCGCGGCAATTGCGCCACGAACTCGAACAACTGGCGCCCCGCGCCCTGCCCGTGCTGATCCGCGGCGAAACCGGCAGCGGCAAGGAGCTGCTGGCCCGGCACATCCACCGCGCCAGCGACCGCGGCGGCTTGTTCGTCTCGGTCAACTGCGGCGCCATCAGCCCGACCTACGCCGATGCCGAACTGTTCGGCTATACCGCCGGCAGCTACACCGGCTCGGCCAGCAGCCGCGCCGGGTGGTTCGGCTCGGCCAACGGCGGCACCCTGTACTTGGATGAAATCGGCGACTTGCCGCTGCCGATCCAGATCAAGCTGCTCGCCGCCCTGGAAAACCACGAGGTGACCCGCGTCGGCGCCCATCAGCCAAGCCCAGTGGACGTGCGCCTGGTGGCCGCCACCAGCATCGACCTGGCCCAAGCGGTGGCCGCCGGGAAATTCCACGAGCGGCTGTTCAACTACCTCAACGAGGGCCAACTGGAACTGCCGGCCCTGCGCGAGCGGGTGGGCGATATCGAGTCCCTGGCCGAGTACTTCCTGGGCATCTACAGCCAACGCCTGGCCTTGCCCGTGCCATTGATTAGCGAAGCCGCCCAGCGACTGCTGGAGCAGCACAGTTGGCCGGGCAACACCCGCGAACTGGAAAACGTCATCCATTTCGCCCTGTTGGTGAGCAGCGGCGACGAGATCCTGCCCGAGCACCTCAACCTGCCGCAGGGCCCCGAGCCGCTGGCCGCGATCGAGCAGCACATCACCCACATCGCCCGCACTGGCGACGCCAGCCAACGCCAAGCCCTCAAACAACACCTGCAATCGCTGGCGGTGTTGTTGTAGAAAGCAGGCTCGCCGGCGGTGGGGTGCCTGACCGATTTTTTGCGGCCGCTGCGTGACCGAGCGCGGGCAAGCCCGCTTGCTACAAGGGTGGGGTGGAAAGTGAACAAAATGGAATATGAAAGTGAAAAAACATTATTGTTCGGGAATATAAAAACTCGGTATTGTCCGCTCCACGCCAGTGATAGCCCTTCACTGGCCCCTCACTTTTTAGCCGTTGTCGACAACGACAAATAAGGACACTGCATGAAAAAGGTTCTGTTGTTTACCGCATTGGCGGCTGCGCTGGCTGCGGGCATCGCCCAGGCCGGGGAAAAACTGGTGGTTGCCGCAACGCCCGTGCCCCACGCCGAGATTCTCGAACTGATTAAGCCCACCCTCGCCAAAGAAGGTGTGGACCTGGAAATCAAAGTCTTCACCGACTACGTGCAGCCTAACGTGCAGGTCGATCAGAAGCGTCTGGACGCCAACTACTTCCAGACCCTGCCCTACCTCAAAAGCTTCAACGAAGGCAAAGGCACGAACCTAGTGACCGTGATCGGCGTGCACGTCGAACCTTTCGGCGGCTACTCCAAGAAGGTCAAGAGCCTGTCCGAGCTCAAGGACGGCGCCACGATCGCCCTGCCGAACGAAGGCAGCAACAGCGGCCGTGCGCTGATCCTGCTGCAAAAGGCTGGCCTGATCGAACTCAAGGACCCGAAAAACGCCCTGGCCACGCCCAAGGACATCGGCAAAAACCCGCACAACTTCAAGTTCAAGGAACTGGAATCGGCCCTGCTGCCGCGCGTGCTGGACCAGGTCGACCTGGCCATGATTAACACCAACTACGCCCTGGAAGCGGGCCTGAACCCGGCCAAGGATGCGTTGGTGATCGAAGGCTCCGACTCGCCTTACGTGAACTACCTGGTGTCGCGTCCGGACAACAAGGACGCCGCCGCCATCCAGAAACTCGCCAAGGCCCTGACCAGCCCAGAGGTCAAAGCCTTCATCGAGAAGAAATACGGCGGCGCGGTACTGCCGGCGTTCTGATACACCGGGTTCGCCCACACAAAAACGCCGACGGCTGGTACAGCGTCGGCGTTTTTTTGTGGCTGGGGCTTGAGGCTTGTGGGAGCGCGGTCGCCCGCGATGGCGGTATTGCTGCCGATAAACCTCTATCGGCTGTACCGGCCCCATCGCGGGCAAAGCCCGCTCCCACAGGGTGTGCCTCTGGTTTGCTGCTTACCCTTGGGCCGAGGCCGCCGGGCGGCGGGCGGTGGGTTGTTTCCAGGAGTCAGCGGCGCTTTCTTCGATGGCTTGCTGGATCGCGCGTTTGCGATGTTCTTCGGCGCGGCGGCTGAAGTACCAGACCAGGAAAGTCACCAGCGACACCGCCAGCAGGATCAGGCTGGCCACGGCGTTGATTTCCGGCTTCACGCCCAGGCGCACCGCCGAGAAGACTTCCATCGGCAACGTGGTGGAGCCCGGCCCGGAGACGAAGCTGGCCAGCACCAAGTCATCCAGGGACAGGGCGAACGACATCATGCCGCCCGCCGCCAGCGAAGGCGCGATCATCGGGATGGTAATCAGGAAGAACACCTTCCACGGACGCGCCCCAAGGTCCATGGCCGCCTCTTCGATGGACAGGTCCAGCTCACGCAAGCGTGCCGACACCACCACCGCCACATAGGCCGCACAGAAGGTCGTGTGAGCGATCCAAATGGTGACGATGCCGCGCTCCTGCGGCCAGCCGATCATTTGCGCCATGGCCACGAACAGCAGCAGCAGCGACAGACCGGTAATGACCTCGGGCATGACCAGCGGCGCGGTGACCAGGCCACCGAACAGCGTGCGGCCCTTGAAGTGGGTGATGCGCGTGAGCACGAACGCCGCCAGGGTGCCCAGCGCCACCGCCGCGATGGCGGTGTAGCAGGCGATTTCCAGGGAGCGCATGACCGAGCCCATCAACTGGGTGTTGTCCAGCAGGCCCACGTACCACTTGATCGACCAGCCGCCCCACACCGTGACCAGGCGCGAGGCGTTGAACGAGTAGATCACCAGGATCAGCATCGGCAGGTAGATGAAGATCAACCCCACCACCAGCATCAGGCTTGAAAAACTGAAGCGCTTCATTCCTTGCCCTCCATTTCTTTGGCCTGACTGCGGTTGAACAGGATGATCGGCACAATCAGGATCGCCAGCATCACCACGGCCAGGGCAGACGCTACCGGCCAGTCACGGTTGTTGAAGAATTCTTGCCACAGCACTTTACCGATCATCAGGGTTTCCGGGCCGCCCAGCAGCTCGGGGATGACGAACTCGCCCACCACCGGGATGAACACCAGCATGCAGCCGGCGATGATGCCGTTTTTCGACAACGGCACGGTGATTTTCCAGAAGCTGTTGAAGGTGCTCGAACCCAGGTCGGATGCGGCTTCGAGCAGGCTGTTGTCGTGCTTCACCAGGTTGGCGTACAGCGGCAGGATCATGAACGGCAGGTACGAATAGACCACGCCTATGTACACCGCGATGTTGGTGTTGAGGATCTGCAACGGCTCGCTGATAAGGCCCATCGACATCAAAAAGCCATTGAGCAAACCGTTGTTGCTCAGGATGCCCATCCACGCATAGACGCGGATCAGGATCGCGGTCCAGGTCGGCATCATGATGAGCAGCACCAGCACGGTCTGCATTTCCTTGCGCGCGCTGGCGATGGCGTAGGCCATCGGGTAACCGATCAGCAGGCACAGCAAGGTGCTGAAGAACGCCATTTTCAGCGAGCCCAGGTACGCGGCGATGTACAGCTCGTCGTCGGTGAGCATCGCGTAGTTGGCGAAGTTGAGCAGCACTTGCAGCTTCTGGTCGACGTAGCTGTAGATTTCCGTGTACGGCGGAATGGCCACGTCAGCTTCGGTGAAGCTGATCTTCAGGACGATGAAGAACGGCAGCATGAAGAACAGGAACAGCCACAGGAACGGGATGCCGATGACCAGTTGCCGGCCACCGGGGATTATTCGATGCAGGGCGCGTTTGAGTTTGCGGATTTTCATGAGCGCAGTACCACGCCGCTGTCGTCTTCCCACCATACGAACACTTCATCGCCCCAGGTCGGCCGCAGGCCCTGGCGCTCGGCGTTGGCCACGAACGACTGCACCAATTTGCCGCACGGCAATTCGACGTGGAACACCGAATGGCCGCCCAGGTAGGCGATGTCGTGCACCTTGCCGCGCGACCAGTTGTACTCGTACTCGGGCTGGGTGGTGGTGATGAGCAGTTTTTCCGGGCGGATCGCGTAGGTCACCGATTTGTCCTGCACCGAAGTGGTCACGCCGTGGCCGACGTAGATGCTGCGCTCCAGTTCCGGGCTGGTAATCAGCGCGTGGCCCTCGGCGTCTTCGACCACTTCGCCCTCGAAGATGTTGACGTTGCCGATGAACTCGCACACCAGGCGGCTGGTGGGGGTTTCGTAGATGTCGATGGGGCTGCCGATCTGCGCGATCCAGCCCAGGTGCATGATGGCGATGCGCTCGGCCATGGTCATGGCCTCTTCCTGGTCGTGGGTCACCATTACGCAGGTCACACCCACGCGCTCGATGATTTCCACCAGTTCCAGCTGCATCTGCGAGCGCAGTTTTTTATCCAGCGCGCCCATCGGTTCGTCGAGCAACAGCAGCTTGGGGCGCTTGGCCAGGGAGCGGGCCAGCGCCACCCGCTGGCGTTGGCCGCCGGAAAGCTGATGGGGTTTGCGCTTGGCGTACTGGCTCATTTGCACCAGCTTGAGCATCTCGGCCACACGGGCCTCGACCTCAGCCTTGGGAATCTTGTCCTGTTGCAGGCCGAACGCAATGTTCTGGGCCACGGTCATGTGGGGGAACAGGGCGTAGGACTGGAACATCATGTTGATCGGCCGCTCGTAGGGCGGCATGTTGGTGATGTCGACGCCATCGAGGAAGATCCGCCCTTCGGTGGGCCGCTCGAACCCGGCCAGCATGCGCAGCAGGGTGGATTTTCCCGAGCCGGAACCGCCGAGCAGGGCGAAGATTTCGCCTTTCTTGATTTCCAGGGACACGTCGTCCACGGCAATCGTCTCGTCGAATTTTTTCGTGACCCGGTCGATTTTGACCAACACCTGTTTAGGGTTTTGGCCGCCCTCGAGGGCTTTCTTGTAGGCGCCGGAGGCAACTGCCATTTACGAAACTCCCAACAAAATTTGCAGTTCGCCCCATGCGGGCGAACCTTGGATAGTTTGAGCGTCTACCGCCCCTTACTTGCCCGACTTGACCTTGGTCCAGCTACGGGTCATCACGCGTTGGATCTTGGGTGGCAGTTCCGAGTTGACGAACAGCCGATCGACAATGTCTTGCGGTGGGTAAACCGTTTCATCCGTGCGGATCGACTGATCCATCAACTTGTCGGCCGCCGGGTTGGGGTTGGCGTAGCCGACGTAGTCACTGACCTGGGCGATGACTTTGGGGGTCAGCAGGTAGTTGATGAAGGCGTGGGCTTGCTTGGAGTTGCTCGAATCCGCCGGGATGGCCAGCACGTCGAACCACAGGTTGGCGCCTTCCTTGGGAATCACGTAGGCGATTTCAAAGTCTTTCTTGTTCTCCGCCGCCCGGGCACGGGCCTGGAACACGTCGCCGGAGAAACCGGCCGCTACGCAAATGTCGCCATTGGCCAGGTCGGAGATGTACTTGGACGAGTTGAAGTAGGTCACGTAAGGCCGCACCGCCATCATCTTGGCTTCGGCTTTCTTGTAGTCCTGGGGGTTCTGGCTGTTGGGGTCCAGGCCCATGTAGTTCAACACCGCCGGGAGCATTTCATCGGCGGAATCGAGGAAAGCGACGCCGCAACTGGACAGCTTCTTGATGTTTTCCGGCTCGAACAGCATGGCCCAGGAGTCGATCTTGTCGATGCCCAGTGCCTTGAGTTTCTCGACGTTGTAGCCGATGCCGTTGGTGCCCCACAGGTACGGCACCGCGTACTGGTTGCCCGGGTCGTTCTTTTGCAGGCGCTTGAGCAACGCCGGGTCGAGGTTGGAATAGTTGGGCAGTTGCGCCTTGTCCAGTTTCTGGAAGGCGCCGGCCTTGATCTGCTTGCCCAGGAAGTGGTTGGACGGCACGACCACGTCATAGCCGGTGCGCCCGGCCAGCAACTTGCCTTCCAGGGTTTCGTTGGAGTCGAACACGTCATACACCGGTTTGATGCCGGTGGTTTTCTCGAAATCTGCCAGGGTGGTCTCGCCGATATAGTCCGACCAGTTATAAATGTGCACCGTGGGTGCTGCTTGTACGCTGGCGGCCACCATCAGGGCCGCACCCGCAAACAAGGCTTTGCGAAATAAAGAAATAGGCAAGTGGAGGTCCTCTTAAATAGTTGGGCCCAAGTTGCCCCGCGTTACATGACAGCTGATCGCTGCCTGACAACAAAACCGGCGCGCAACTTACCCTCGATAAACCGATCCAGCAAAACTTTTATGTCGTTGAAGGCTTATGTCGCCGTTGCCGCCGGCCGCGATGGCCCGAAACGGGTGCCCATCGCGGCCTTTGGCAGCGGCTACAGCAAAGCCGCCGGGGTTACTTGCCCGACTTGATCTTGGTCCAGCTGCGGGTCAGCAGGCGCTGGGTCGCGGCCGGCAGGTCGGCGATGGCATACAGCTTGGCCATCACGTCGGCCGGTGGGTAAACGCCCGGGTCGCTGGTGATTTCCTTGTCCACCAGGGGGGTGGCCGCCGCGTTGCCGTTGGGGAAGCGCACGGCGTCGGTGATTTCGGCCATGATTTCTGGCTTCATCAGGAAGGTCATGAACTTGTAGGCGCCTTCGACGTTTTCCGCATCTTTAGGGATGGCGACCATGTCGAAGAAGCTGCCAGCACCTTCTTTGGGGATGTTGTAGTCAACTTTGACCTTGGCGCTGGACTCCGCGGCGCGGGCCTTGGCCTGGTAGATGTCGCCCGAGTAACCGATGGCCACGCAGATGTTGCCCTGGGCCAGGTCACCGATGTACTTGGAGGAGTGGAAGTAGCCGATCGATGGACGCACTTTGAGGAACAAGGCTTCGGCTTCGGCCAGTTGCTTCTTGTCCTGGCTGTCGGTCGGGTAGCCCAGATAATGCAGGGCGGCCGGGATCATCTCGGTCGGCGAATCGAGGAAGCTGATGCCGCAGGACTTGAGCTTGGCAGCGTTTTCAGGCTTGAACACCAGGTCCCAGGAGTTGGTCGGTGCGTCAGCGCCCAGTGCGGCTTTGACCTTCTCGGCGTTGTAGCCGATGCCGATCGAGCCCCACATGTACGGGAAGGCGTGGGCGTTGTTGGGGTCGCTGACCGAAACAGCCTTGAGCAGGTCAGGGTTGAGGTTCTTCCAGTTCGGCAGCTTGGATTTGTCCAGTTCCAGGTAAACGCCCGCCTTGATCTGCTTGGCCAGGAAGTTGTTGGACGGCACCACGATGTCGTAGCCGGACTTACCGGCCAGCAGCTTGGCTTCCAGGGTTTCGTTGCTGTCGAATACGTCGTAGACGACCTTGATCCCCGACTCTGCCTCGAATTTCTTGATGGTGTCCGGCGCAATGTAGTCGGACCAGTTGTAGACGTGCAGCACCTTGTCATCGGCCTGAGCTGCACCCGCCATCAGCCCCGCCAGGGACAATGCGAGGAGGGTCTTGCCTGCGTGTTTCATTCCTACTGCCTTCATGCGACATGCTCCAATTGTTCTTTTAATCCACATTCTTGTTCACCAAGAGCCGGTGGCCAACGCCTGGGCGACTCGAACGGTGGGTAGTCTGGCAAGATCCAAGGCAGGCTTTCAAGAAAAAGACCCTCCTTCAACTTGCTCTGGGCCAGGCGCGACGAGCGCCCCTGGCCCAGAGACTAGCACTTAGCCATGTAACGCACTCAGGGTCAGGTCCAGGCACAGGCGCGCCTTGGCTACCAACTCATCGATCTCGGCCAGGCTGATGACCAGCGGCGGCGCGATAATCATGGTGTCGCCCACGGCGCGCATAATCAGGCCGTTATCGAAGCAGAACTGCCGGCAGATCATGCCCACGCCCTTGCCCTCATAGCGCGCACGGGTGGCCTTGTCCTTGACCAGCTCGATGGCCCCCAGCAAACCCACCCCGCGAACTTCGCCCACCAACGGGTGATCGTTGAGTTCACGCAAACGCTTTTGCAAGTACGGTGCCGTTTCGCTGTGCACGCGCTCGATAATTTTCTCGTCGCGCAGAATGCGGATGTTTTCCAGGGCCACGGCTGCGGCAACCGGGTGGCCGGAATAGGTGAAGCCATGGTTGAAGTCGCCGCCCTCGTTGAGCACCGCCACCACTTCGTCGCGCACGATCAGGCCACCCATGGGGATGTAGCCGGAGGTCAGGCCCTTGGCGATGGTCATCATGTCGGGCTTGAGGCCGTAGAAATCGCTACCGAACCACTCACCGGTGCGGCCGAAACCACAGATCACCTCGTCGGCAACGAACAGGATGTCGTACTTGGCGAGGATTTCCTTGATGCGCGGCCAGTAGGTTTCTGGCGGCACGATCACCCCGCCCGCGCCCTGGATCGGCTCGGCGATGAAGGCGCCGACGTTATCGACGCCGACTTCGAGGATTTTCTCTTCCAGTTGGTTGGCCGCCCACACGCCGAACTCTTCGGCGCTCATGTCGCCACCTTCACCGAACCAATAAGGCTGCGGGATGTGGACGATGCCCGGGATCGGCAAGTCGCCCTGCTCATGCATGTAGGTCATGCCGCCCAGGCTGGCGCCGGCGACGGTGGAGCCGTGGTAGCCGTTGATGCGGCTGATGATGGTTTTCTTGTTCGGCTGGCCCTTGATCGCCCAGTAATGGCGGACCATGCGCAGCATGGTGTCGTTGCCTTCGGAGCCCGAGCCGGTGAAGAACACGTGGTTCATACCTTGCGGGGCGATATCGGCGATGACCTTGGCCAACTCCAGCACGGGCGGGTGAGCGGTCTGGAAGAACAGGTTGTAGTACGGCAGTTCACGCATCTGTTTGCTGGCCGCATCGGCCAATTCATCGCGACCGTAGCCGATGGCCACGCACCACAGGCCGGCCATGCCGTCCAGGATCTTGTTGCCTTCACTGTCCCACAGGTAAACGCCCTTGGCGTTGGTGATGATGCGCGGGCCTTTCTCTTTCAATTGCTTGAAATCGCTGAACGGCGCCAGGTGATGGTCGTTGCTCAGGGCTTGCCATTCACGGGTTTGCGGGTTGTTGCTGGTCATACCAATCTCCTAATGGTTCCAAGTGAGCGCGTGGCGCCTGGGCACCACGCCCGGCGTATCAGACGGCGAAGAGCAGGAACTCCCTTTCCCACGAACTGATGACGCGCTTGAAGTTTTCATGCTCGGCCCGCTTGACCGCGACGTAGCCGGTGATGAATTTGTGGCCCAGGTACTTCTCGATGGTCTTGCTGTTTTCCATGCGCTCCAGGGCGTCTTCGATGGTCAGCGGCAGGCGCAGGTTGCGTCGCTCGTAGCCACGGCCCACCACGGGCGCGCTGGGGTTGAGCCCTTCGACCATGCCGATGAAGCCGCACAACAGGCTCGCGGCAATCGCCAGGTAGGGGTTGGCGTCGGCGCCCGGCAAGCGGTTTTCCACGCGACGGTTCTGCGGGCCGGCATCCGGCACACGCAGGCCCACGGTGCGGTTTTCTTCGCCCCACTCCACGTTCACCGGCGCCGAGGTATCGGGCAGGAAGCGGCGGAACGAGTTGACGTTGGGCGCGAACAGCGGCAGCAGCTCGGGGATGAACTTCTGCAGGCCGCCGATGTGGTGCAGGAACAGCTGGCTCATGCTGCCGTCTTCGTTGGAGAACACGTTCTTGCCGGTCTCCAGGTCGATGATGCTCTGGTGCAGGTGCATGGCGCTGCCGGGCTCGCCGGTCATGGGCTTGGCCATGAAGGTGGCGGCCACATCGTGCTTGAGCGCCGCCTCGCGCATGGTGCGCTTGAACACCAGGATCTGGTCGGCCAGGGACAGGGCATCGCCGTGACGGAAGTTGATTTCCATCTGCGCCGTGCCGTCCTCGTGGATCAAGGTATCGAGGTCCAGGTCCTGCAACTCGCACCAGTCGTAGACGTCTTCAAACAACGGGTCGAATTCGTTGGCCGCTTCTATAGAGAAGGACTGACGACCGGTTTCCGGGCGCCCGGAGCGGCCCACGGGCGGCTGCAACGGGTAGTCGGGGTCGTCGCTGCGCTTGGTCAGGTAGAACTCCATTTCCGGCGCCACGATCGGCTGCCAGCCCTTGTCGGCATAGAGTTTCAGGACTTTCTTGAGCACGTTGCGCGGCGACAGCTCGATGGGGTTGCCTTGCTTGTCGTAGGTGTCGTGGATCACCTGGGCGGTGGGCTCGACGGCCCAGGGCACGACAAACACCGCGTTCTGGTCGGGGCGGCAGATCATGTCGATGTCCGCCGGGTCCAGCAGTTCGTAATAGATGTCGTCTTCGACGTAGTCGCCCGTTACGGTTTGCAGCAGGACACTCTCGGGCAGGCGCATGCCTTTTTCGGCGATGAACTTGTTGGTCGGCGAGATCTTGCCCCGGGTGATCCCGGTCAGGTCGCTAATCATGCATTCGACTTCTGTGATCTTGTGGTCTTTCAACCAATCGGTGAGCTGGTCGAGGTTGTTACTCATAAATGCCTCTGGGCTGAGTGTCCTGACTTCTTATTAAGTCAGGCGTTGTTTGACGCATCGGCGTCGCGTTGTATCGAACGCTGGCGGCAGGCCTCGCCAAAGGCCTGGAAGATGGCGAGGTAGTCGGGGTTGGAGCTTACCTGCCATTCGGGGTGCCACTGCACACCTAAAGCAAAAGCCTTGCCTTGCACGACCGAAAAAGCCTCGATCAGGCCATCCGGCGCGGTAGCCTCGGCCCGCAACCCCGGCGCCAGATGCTGCACACCCTGGCTGTGGATCGAGTTGACCTGGATCTGCCCCGGCAGGCCCAGCCCTGCCAACACGCCCCCCGGCACAATGCTCACCGCGTGTGCGGGGCCGTACTGCACGTCCACGGGTTGGCTGTCGTCTTCGCGGTGGTCGAGCATGCCCGGCACTTCGTGCACCTTCTGGTACAGGCTACCGCCAAAGGCCACGTTCATTTCCTGGAAGCCACGGCAAATCCCCAGCACCGGTACGCCCGCGGCGATGGCCGCGCGGATCAAGGGCAAGGTGGTGGCGTCGCGTGCAGGATCATGAGCAGTGCCAGGCTCACTGGCCGGCCCGCGGTAATGAAAAGGTTCGACGTTGGAGGGTGAGCCGGTAAAGAGGAGACCGTCCAGACCGTCAAGAATATCGGTCGGTTCGAGCAGGGGCCCGAGGGACGGGATAATCAATGGCAAGCCCTTGGCAGCAGTGGCCACTGCCCGGACGTACTTATCGCCACTGATGTGATAAGCATGCAGACCGACCTGTTTGGAGCAGGCCGTGACGCCGATTAAGGGCAGGCGAGCCATGTAGCACCCCGGTATTATTGCTGTTATGGGTTTGAATCGAGCTTAGCCTTGTTCATTTTTTTACACAACACCCCCGTAAAAAATACAACACGGCCCGCTCAAGCCCGCGAAGGACCAGCGCCATAACGGCAAAAAAATGCCCCGATTTGCCCCTAAAATGGCCTGCTAGCGCTTTTTTAGGGCACAAAAGGCCTCGCTTGACTTCGGCATGCCGTTCGGGTTGACTGGAATCCAAAGAGATCAATGATTGATATTTTTAACAACAAAGGTGTTGCATCATGTCGGTACCCCCGCGTGCCGTTCAGCTTAACGAAGCGAACGCGTTCCTTAAGGAACATCCTGAGGTTCTGTACGTTGACCTTCTGATTGCGGATATGAATGGTGTGGTGCGCGGCAAGCGCATCGAACGCACCAGCCTCCACAAGGTTTACGAGAAAGGCATCAACCTGCCGGCCTCCCTTTTTGCCCTGGATATCAACGGCTCTACGGTGGAAAGCACCGGCCTTGGCCTGGACATCGGTGATGCTGACCGAATCTGTTATCCAATCCCCGACACCCTGTGCAATGAACCCTGGCAGAAGCGCCCTACCGCGCAACTGTTGATGACCATGCACGAACTCGAAGGCGAGCCGTTCTTCGCCGACCCGCGTGAAGTATTGCGTCAGGTCGTGGCCAAGTTCGACGAGTTGGGCCTGACCATCTGCGCAGCGTTCGAGCTGGAGTTCTACCTGATCGACCAGGAGAACGTGAACGGCCGCCCCCAACCGCCACGCTCACCGATTTCCGGCAAGCGCCCGCACTCGACACAGGTCTACCTGATCGACGACCTCGACGAATACGTCGATTGCTTGCAGGACATTCTCGAAGGCGCCAAAGAGCAAGGCATCCCCGCCGACGCCATCGTCAAGGAAAGTGCCCCAGCGCAGTTCGAGGTGAACCTGCACCACGTCGCCGACCCGATCAAGGCATGCGACTACGCCGTACTGCTCAAGCGCCTCATCAAGAACATCGCCTACGACCATGAAATGGACACCACCTTCATGGCCAAGCCCTACCCGGGCCAGGCTGGCAATGGTTTGCACGTCCACATTTCGATCCTGGACAAAGATGGCAAGAACATCTTCGCCAGCGAGGATCCCGAGCAGAACGCCGCGCTGCGTCACGCGATCGGCGGTGTGCTGGAGACCCTGCCCGCGCAAATGGCTTTCCTGTGCCCGAACGTCAACTCCTACCGCCGCTTCGGTGCGCAGTTCTATGTGCCGAACGCGCCGTGCTGGGGCCTGGATAACCGCACCGTGGCCGTGCGCGTGCCCACCGGTTCCGCCGACGCGGTACGCCTGGAACACCGCGTGGCCGGCGCCGACGCCAACCCTTACCTGCTGATGGCTTCGGTTTTGGCGGGTGTGCACCACGGCTTGACCAACAAGATCGAGCCTGGCGCACCGGTGGAAGGCAACAGCTACGAGCAGAACGAACAAAGCCTGCCGAACAACCTGCGCGACGCCTTGCGCGAGTTGGATGACAGCGAAGTAATGGCCAAGTACATCGACCCTAAGTACATCGATATCTTCGTCGCCTGTAAGGAAAGCGAGCTGGAGGAATTCGAACACTCCATCTCCGACCTCGAATACAACTGGTACTTGCACACCGTGTAAGCGCTGGCGCTCAAAAACAACGCCGCAGGCCCATGGCCCGCGGCGTTTTTTTATGCCCACGGAATGCGCGCGCTCATGTAGGACAGAATCACCACGTCCTCACGTACAATGCCCGCAGCCTTGCAGGAGATTTCGATGACCCGCCCCGCCACTCCCCGTAAACCCCGCACCAGCAGCCAGGCGCGGATCGACTCCATCCTCGATGCCGCCCGCACGCTACTGGCTGCCGAGGGCGTGGCCAACCTGTCGATCTATGGCGTGGCGAAACTGGCGGGTATTCCGGCCTCTTCGGTCTATCACTTTTTCGCCAGCGTCCCGGCGCTGCTCGAAGCCTTGACCGCCGATATCCACGCCGCATTCCGCGCGGCCCTGCAAGCGCCCATCGACCACGCTCCGCTCAAGGGCTGGCACGACCTCTCGCGCCTGGTGGAGCAACGCATGCTGGACATCTACGACCAGGACGCCGCCGCCCGCCAATTGATCCTCGCCCAGCACGGCCTCACCGAAGTCACCCAGGCCGACCGCCAGCACGACATCGAGCTGGGCGACCTGATGCACAAGTTGTTCGACCACCACTTCCAACTGCCCCGGCTACCCGATGACGTTGACGTCTTCGCCCTGGCCATGGAACTGGGCGACCGCGTCTACGCCCGCTCGGTGCAGCAACACGGGCAAATCACCCCGCGCATGGCCGAGGAAGGCATGCGGGTGTTCGACGCTTATTTGGGGTTGTATCTGCCGCCCTATTTGCCCAAGCGCGAACACCCGATCTGAGGCCTAGGCAGCCATGCGTTGCGCGCCAATGGCCGACAGCGCAAACGCCAAGGCCGCACCCTCGAGCTGCTGCCCATAGTGCTCGCGCAGCTGCGGTTCCCAACCGATGACCTCGTCCAACAGGTCGCTAGCCTGCTGCGGTGCCAGGCCAAAATGCGCGGCGTGGCTGAGCAGGTTGCCGCGGTTGATGACCCGCCCTTCGCGCCCCACAGCCATCGACAAGTACGCGGGCGAACTGCCGTCCATGCTCGGCACCACGTCGTACATCGGCGCCAGGCGCCAACCTTGCCCCAACCAAAGCACCGCGTGGTTCTTTGGATGATCGTCGTCGTTGCCCACCAGGGCGTTGAAGCACATGCGCTTGAACAACTCATGCCGGTCCTCATCCGGCGCGCCCCGGCGCTGTAGCTCATTGGCCAAGGCGCCATACACCCAGGCGCTGTGGTCAGCGCCATGCCAATCGGCATCGAGCAACGTCAGGGCGCTCAACATAGGAATGCGGCGGCCGCTGTCGGCGGGCGGCAGGCGATCGAAGCGCTTGACCAGCAAGGTCGATGGCTGGCCCGCATACAGCGCTGTGCGCGCCACATTCAGGCCCTTGAGGGCTGCGAAGGTCATGCACGCGTGTTCCAGCGCCGGTACATCGCAACTGTCATAGCGGTCGCGAGGCTTGGCCAGCATCAGCACCCCCTGATCTTGCAAGGTCCGCTTGGGCCGAGCCCCGCCCAGGGACGAACGCTGCTTGCGCATCTTCAACGTAGCGATGGCTTCGTCGTCCAACTGGTTGTCGAAAATCGCCTCGGCAGCTTCTATGAATGGTGCCAGCCCCTTGAGGCTCGGCAACAGCTCGCGGCCCAGGCCGGGCGGCGGATGGCGTGTCGTGCCCACCATCAAGTTGCCCGCGCGGTCGTTGTTGGGCGACTTGAGCAGATAATCGATCGGCGCCAGTTCGGCTCGCGCAATATCACGCAGCACCCGTTCGCCCCACCCGTCAGGCATGGCGTCGTTGATAAAACCGGGCACGCCCTGGTTTTTCGTGATGGCACTGAAGGGCTCCTCACGCAGCGGGTAGCGAATCGGGTCCGGCACCCAGCCCTGGGTGGCGACGTAGTCGGGGTCGTAGACGAACTCGCCCTGCCCCTGGCTGAGGGTCAAACGCCCGAGGGTCAGCACGTCGCCCGTTTGCGGGTGCTCCATGTAAATGTATGCGCGCCCCATCAGAATTCCCCCTTCGGCTTGGGTAACCGCACCCGCACGGCTGCACGCGGATCATGGACCTGAAATTGCGACGAAGACGCCAACTGCTCGAGGCTGCGGAACACTTCGCCGGTCAGCCCCAAATGCCAAAGCACCAGCATGAATGAGCGCAACTCCACCGAGGGGTCGCCAGACTCGATCTTGCGCAAACTGCGCTCGGAAACCCCCAACGCCCGCGCAAGATCCTTCTGGCGCTGCTTGGTTTGTAGCCGACGGCTTTTTACCAAAAGCCCGATGGCGTGCAGGTTATCGCTGCATTCGATGGGAAAAAACTCAGTCATAAAGCGCGCCTCAGTGCCTCTAAAAACCCTTAAGACGCACCCTAGCACCGATTAACCCTAAATAAAATATTCATAAAGCGCACTATAAGGCTCTTTATATTGATTAATAGGCATTAAAACGCCCTTTAAAAGCAAATAACCTCCCATAAAAAACCCCGAAGGGCTCACGCCGTCCGGGGCCGTGCCTGGCGCATGGATCACAACTTGGCGATGGAAACCTCGGTGGATTTAACAAAAGCGATCACCTCGCTACCGATCACCAGTTCCAGCTCTTTGACCGAGCGAGTGGTGATGACGGAAGTGACGATGCCGGAAGCGGTTTGCACGTCGATTTCCGACAACACATCGCCTTCGACAATTTCCTTGATGGTGCCTTTGAACTGGTTGCGCACGTTGATGGCTTTAATGGTCATGGTGTTGCTCCTAGGGTCGGTATTGAGTGGCGAGCGGCAAGCTTCAAGCGGCAAGTCAAAGCAAAAGCGCTTCCTCTTGAAGCTTGCAGCTCAACACTTGCAACTGCCTTCATTGCGCCCAACGCAGTTGCGTGGGCAGGGGTGACACGGGTTCTGGTTCGGGCGGGCTGCCGGGCAGCGACAGCACGCGGTTAAGCACTTCGGTTTCCAGGGTGGCCAGGCGATGGGAGCCGCGGACCCGGGGGCGTGGCAGTTCCACGACAAGGTCCAGGCCGACTTCGCCGTCTTCGATCAGGATCACCCGGTCGGCGATGGCCACGGCCTCGCTGACATCGTGGGTCACCAGCAGCACGGTGAAGCCGTGTTGCTGCCAGAGGCGTTCGATCAGTTGCTGCATCTCGATGCGGGTCAGGGCGTCCAGCGCGCCCAGGGGTTCGTCGAGCAGCAGCAGGCGCGGTTGATGGATCAGCGCGCGGGCCAGGGCCACCCGTTGTTTCTGGCCCCCGGACAGCGCCGCCGGCCATTCCTCGGCGCGGTCGGCCAGGCCTACCGCGTCGAGGGCCTCCAAGGCCTTGGCGCGCCAGTTGCCCGTGAGCCCCAGGCCCACGTTGTCGATGACTTTTTTCCAGGGCAGCAAACGCGCCTCTTGGAACATCAGCCGCGTGTCGTCGCGGGCGGCGCTCAGCGGCGCGGAGCCGGCGAGCAGTTCGCCGCCGCTGGGCAGGTCGAGGCCGGCGAGCAGGCGCAGCAAGGTGCTCTTGCCGCAGCCGCTGCGCCCCACCACCGCGACAAATTGCCCGGCCGGGATATGCAGGTCGATTTCGCGCAGCACCTGGCGCGCGCCGAAGGTTTTTTGCAGCTTGCGCACCGCCAGCGGAATACCGCGCAGCAGGCGCGGCGGCGGTTGGGCGGTCATGCCGCACCTCCCTTGGCCACTTGGTAGGCCGGGTGCCAGCGCAGCCACACGCGCTCCAGGCCACGGGCCGCGAGGTCGGCGAGTTTGCCGAGCACCGCGTAAAGGACGATGGCCAGCACCACCACATCGGTTTGCAGGAATTCGCGGGCGTTCATCGCCAGGTAGCCGATGCCGGAGCTGGCGGAAATGGTCTCGGCCACGATCAACGTCAACCACATAAAGCCCAGGGCAAAGCGCACGCCCACCAGAATCGACGGCAAAGCGCCGGGCAGGATCACCTGCCGGAACAGGCCGAACCCGGACAACCCGTAGCTGCGCGCCATTTCCACCAGCGCCGGGTCGACGTTGCGGATGCCGTGATAGGTATTGAGGTAGATCGGGAACAGCGTGCCCAGGGCGACCAGGAAAATCTTCGCCGACTCATCGATGCCGAACCACAGGATCACCAACGGGATCAACGCCAGGTGCGGCACGTTGCGGATCATTTGCACCGAACTGTCCAGCAGGCGTTCGCCCCACTTCGACAGGCCGGTGATAAAGCCCAGGGCCAGGCCGATACCGCCGCCGATGACGAACCCCAAGCCCGCACGCCAGCCGCTGATCGCCAGGTGCTGCCAGATATCGCCGCTGCGCACCAACTCAACGCCTGCGCCAATCACCGCGCTCGGCGCCGGCAGAATCCGCGTAGACAGCCACCCCGCCGACACCGACAACTGCCACACCGCCAGCAGCAGCACCGGCAGCAACCAGGGCGCCAGGCTGTGGATAAGTTTGTTGTTCATGGCCACGCCTCAGCTCTGGGACGCGGCTTTGGGGAGGATGTCGTTGGCCACCATCTCACCGAACGGGCTCACGTAGCCGCCGGTTTTCGGCACCTCGGGGCGTTCCACATCCAAGTGCGGGAACAACAGCTCGGCCACGCGGTACGACTCTTCCAGGTGCGGGTAGCCAGAGAAAATAAAGGTGTCGATGCCCAGCGCCGCGTATTCCTTGACCCGCGCCGCCACGGTCGGGCCATCGCCCACCAGCGCCGTGCCGGCACCGCCGCGCACCAGGCCCACGCCCGCCCACAGGTTGGGGCTGACCTCCAGGTTGTCGCGGCTGCCGCCGTGCAGCGCGGCCATGCGTTGCTGGCCCACCGAGTCGAAGCGCGCTAGGGACGCCTGGGCACGGGCGATGGTGTCTTCGTCCAAGTGGGAGATGAGTTTGTCGGCGGCTTTCCAGGCCTCTTCGTTGGTTTCCCGCACGATCACATGCAAGCGGATACCGAAGCGCACGGTGCGCCCCAGCTTGGCGGCCTTGGCGCGCACTTGCTCGATTTTCTCCGCCACGGCTGCCGGCGGTTCGCCCCAGGTCAGGACCATTTCCACCTGCTCGGCGGCCAAGTCCTGGGCCGCCTCCGAGGAACCGCCAAAGTACAGCGGCGGGCGCGGTTGCTGGATCGGCGGGTAGAGCAATTTGGCGCCTTTGACGCTGATGTGCTGGCCGTCGTAGTCCACGGTTTCGCCTTCGAGTACGCGGCGCCAGATGCGGGTGAACTCCACCGAGGCCTGGTAGCGCTCTTCGTGGCTGAGGAATAAGCCATCGCCGGCCAATTCTTCCGGGTCGCCGCCCGTCACCAAGTTGAACAACGCCCGGCCGCCGGACAAACGGTCCAGGGTCGCGGCCTGACGCGCCGCCACCGTCGGCGAAATGATCCCCGGGCGCAGGGCCACGAGGAATTTCAGGCGCTGGGTCACCGGGATCAGCGACGCGGCCACCAGCCAGGAGTCCTCGCAGGACCGCCCGGTGGGAATCAGCACCCCACCAAAGCCCAGGCGATCGGCCGCTTGCGCAACCTGCTGCAAGTAACCGTGATCCACGGCGCGAGCGCCTTCGGCGGTGCCAAGGTAATGGCCGTCGCCGTGGGTAGGCAGGAACCAGAAAATATTGAGGCTCATGGAGTGGTCTCCTAAGGAAGGCGAATTAAGGCGCTGTGGCCACGGCCGCGGGCGGCGTCCAGATCACGTCTTTGATGGTCAGCGGTTTGGGGATCAGCTTGAGCTGGTAGAAGGCGTCGGCGATTTTCTGTTGCGCGGCGACCACCTCGGGGGTGAGGAACAACGCACCGTAGCCCTGGCGCTTGACCGACGTCAGGGTGATGTCGGCCGGCAGGCCCAACAGCGGCGCGACTTGCTGGGTCACCTCTTCAGGGTTGGCCTTGGACCATTCGCCCACGGCGCGCACTTCTTCGACCAGGGCCTTTATCACGTGCGGGTGTTTTTCGGTGTAAGGCTTGGTGGCCAGGTAGAACTGGTGGTTATCGACGATGCCGCTGCCGTCACGCAGGGTGCGCGCTTGCAGTTGCTGCTCGGCGGCAGCCTGGTACGGGTCCCAGATCACCCAGGCGTCGACGCTGCCCCGCTCGAACGCGGCGCGGGCATCGGCGGGCGGCAGGAACACGGTCTGGATATCGGTGTACTTGAGGCCCGAATCCGCCAGGGCGCGCACCAGCAGGTAATGCACGTTGGAGCCTTTGTTGAGCACCACTTTCTTGCCCTTGAGGTCTTGCACCGATTGGATCGGCGAGCCCTTGGGCACCAGGATGGCTTCGCTGGTGGGGGCTGGCGGCTCGTAGGCGACGTAGAGCAAGTCGGCGCCGGCAGCCTGGGCGAACACGGGTGGGGTTTCGCCGGTCACGCCAAAGTCGATAGAGCCCACGTTAAGCCCTTCGAGCAATTGCGGGCCGCCGGGGAATTCGGTCCAGTGCACCTCGACGCCTTGGGCGGCGAGGCGTTTTTCCAGGGTGCCCTTGGCTTTGAGCAGCACCAGGGTGCCGTACTTCTGATAGCCAATACGCAGGGTTTCGCCCGCTTGGGCTTGAACGATGGCGCCGAAGGACACAGCCGCAGCAAACAGCGCGACCAGACCGCGACGCAAAATTACAGGGCGCATGGCGCTCTCCTATTTGCGGTTGGGTAGTGGTTGCGCCTGCTGAGCCGTTAGCGGCCAAGTAAGGCGAGGTAAAGCGGTATTGGGTAAGGCTCAAATGCTCCAGCGAGCACTCAACAAACGTTCATTCAGCAACCGCGGGTCAAGGGGCTTGGGCCGCCGCGCCAGGGCGCTGTAGAACTGCTCCAGGGCCTCGTGCAAGCGTTTTTCCAGCACCGGCACCAGTTGCGGTTGCGCGCTGCCTTCGCCGTAGGCGATCTGGCTGTCCTCGGCAAAGATGCCGTGGAGCATCTCTTGGGCCTTGAGCGCCGACAGCACCGGTTTGAGCGCGTAATCCACCGCCAGCATGTGGGCGATGCTGCCGCCGGTGGCCATGGGCAGCACCACTTTGTGGCTCAGGGCGCGTTCGGGCAGCAGGTCCAGGATGGTCTTGAGCGCACCGGCGAACGAGGCCTTGTACACCGGCGTGGCAATCAGCAAGCCATCGGCATTTTCAATCTGTTGCAGCAGGTCGATGACCTTGGGGCTGTCGAACCGCGCGTGGAGCAAGTCTTCGGCCGCAAAGTCGCGCACCTGATAACTCACCACCTCCACGCCCTGTTGCTGCAGCCAGCGTTTGGAGAGATCCAGCAGCACTCCGGAACGGGAGCGTTGGCTGGGGCTGCCACCGATAGAGACGACCAGCATGCAGATAATTCCTCAGGGTTATGGCGATTCGCCGTGGGCGATCTCGCTGCGATGGACAGACCTTAACAGGTGTTTTTTATATCCATAAATCATATTTATTCATTTGTTTATTCTTTAAATGAATATGCAAATGGCTTTCTAGCCCCCATAAAAAAAGGCCGCGTAAACGGCCTGAAATCCCCTGCTTTGTGGATAAGTTCGCCCCCACCTGGCGTCCAGCTCAGCGGTTAGGCTGCGGCGTCAGGCGCAGGTACGGCTTCACTGCGCGGTAGCCCTTGGGAAAGCGCTTCTTGATTTCGTCTTCGTCCTTGAGCGAGGGCACGATCACCACCTCGTCGCCGTCCTGCCAATTGGCCGGGGTGGCGACTTTGTAGTGGTCGGTCAGTTGCAGCGAGTCGATCACCCGCAGGATTTCGTGGAAGTTGCGCCCGGTGCTGGCTGGGTAGGTGATGGTCAGGCGAATCTTTTTATTCGGGTCGATGACGAACAGCGAGCGCACGGTCAGGGTGTCGCTGGCGTTGGGGTGGATCAGGTCATAAAGGTCGGAAACCTTGCGGTCGGCATCGGCCAGGATCGGGAAGTTGACGATCGTGTTCTGCGTCTCGTTGATGTCCTCGATCCAGCGGTGGTGCGAGTCCACCGGGTCCACGGACAAGGCAATGGCCTTGACGCCGCGTTGGGCGAATTCGTCCTTGAGCTTGGCGGTGAACCCCAGCTCTGTGGTGCACACCGGGGTGAAGTCCGCCGGGTGGGAAAACAGCACGCCCCAGCTATCGCCCAGCCACTCGTGGAAGCGGATGGTGCCGGCGCTGGAATCCTGTTCAAAGTCGGGGGCGATATCGCCGAGTCGAAGGCTCATGGTGGTGCTCCTGGTGAGTGCGGTTTGAGCCTACTGTGCCTGCCAGGGAATTTATTTAAAAAGAATAAATATCGATTTATTTAGATCATAAAAGAATATTAAAAGGTGGCCAGAAGGGCCCGATGTCCGCGCGCCATCCGCCCGCGAAAAAGGCTGGCAGGGTTGGGAGAAAGAGGCGCGAGAGCAAGTGAAACGCCCCGCCCGGCATGGCGCCGGGCGGGGGTTTTGAAGCGGGGTTACAGGATCGGCAGGGTGTAGCTGACGATCAGACGGTTTTCGTCTTGGTTACGCGCCACGTCGGAACGCAGGGAAGCGTTTTTCCACGCCAGGCCCACGCCCTTGAACGTACCTTCGGGCACCACGTAGCCGAGGTTGAAGTCGCGTTCCCACTCGCCCTTGTCGCCGGCCGAGGTCGCCACGTTGTCGCCCTTGAGGTAGATCACAGAAGTGGTCAGGCCAGGCACGCCGATAGCGGCGAAGTCATAGGCGTACTGAGCCAGCCAGGTGCGCTCGCCGGCACGCTGGAACTTGCCGATCTGGGAGTCGGTAATCAGGTAGGCCGAAGCACCGTCACCCTGGTTCAGGAACGGGAAGTCGCTGGTGCCGTTGACGCGCTGGTAGCCGGCGCTGACCGCGTGGCCTTGCAGGCTATAGGTGAACTTGGCGCTCCAGGTACGGTTGTCCACTTCACCACCGTTGTTCTGGTAGCCGCTGGAACGGTAGCCGGCCAAGCGACCTTCCTGGTTGCCGTTCTTGCCGTCGGAGCTGCTGTTGAAGTAACGCAGGTCGCTCTTGATCGCGCCCACTGGCAGTGCCCAGTTGTGGGTCAGGCCCAGGAAGTGCTGTTTGTAGAAATCTTCCAGGTTGCCGTAGTAGTACTGGGCAGTCAGGTCTTTGGTGATTTTGTAGTCACCACCGGCGAAGTAGAACTCGTTGCTGCGCTTGTTCGAGGTCTTGGTGGTGGTGGCGCCGTTGGAGCCCGCGATGGTCAGCGAGTCGTTGTTGGTCGAGTTACGACCTTTGGCGTGTTCCAACTTACCGCCGACCAGGGTCAGGTTCTCGATGTCGTTGGAGGTGATCTGGCCACCCTCGAAGGTCTGCGGCAGCAGGCGACCATCGTTGGAAGTCACCACCGGCAGTTTTGGCAGCAGGGTGCCCAGGCGCAGTTCAGTCTTGGACACCTTGACCTTGGCGGTCAGGCCCAGGCTGCTGAAATCGTCCACGGCACGGCCGTCGCTGTCACTTGGGAACACCAGGCCGCCCTTGCCCGCGCTGTTGGCGTTGTAGTGCGTGCCCTTGCCCGAATCGAGCTTGACGCCGTACAGGCCGATGGCGTCCACACCAAAGCCCACAGTGCCTTGGGTGTAGCCGGAAGCGAAGTTGAAGATGAAACCTTGGCCCCATTCTTCCTGTTTGGAAGGATTGGCGGTGCCATCACGGTTATCTGAGTTGATGTAGAAGTTGCGGGCAGTGATGCTCGCCTTGCTGTCTTCGATAAAACCGGCGGCGCCAGCTTGCTGTGCCAACACCCCAACGGCAACAGCCAGGGCCAACGTGGACTTGTTCATGTTTCGCTCCTCTCGTTTCTAATTCTTGTGTTCTTTGGTCCTGGGTCTGAAGCCCGGGATCCACAGATGCGCGATTAGCGCCAGACCGTGACTGATAAGTCAATCGTAACCACTTATGTCTACGACCAAGGTCTAACCGCTGCCAATTCGCCCCTAGGGTAATGAGTTTTCCATAAACCCAAAAAGAATTGTTTCGTTCTTTTTCATACCTTTCTGGAATAAAGCAAAACGGGCCGAATAAAAGCGTATCGGCACATAAGCTAATTCTTAAAAGATATTTATTAGACGTTTTTTAGATCGCTTAGCTTTGACGTAAATCAATTCCGTCAAAAAAGGCGCGCCATCATGGCCAAACCCGTCGTTCTGAGTCAATTTGCCACCCTTTTCGCCTCGCTGGCCGTGGCGTTTGCCGCCCATGCTGCCGACCTCACCGTGGGCTATCAAACCGGCATCGACCCCAGCAAAGTCCCCCAGGCCGATGGCCTGTACGAGAAAACCACCGGCCAGGCGATCGACTGGCGCCGCTTCAACAGCGGCCCGGAGGTGGTCGCAGCCATTGCCTCGGGGGATGTGCAAATCGGCAACCTGGGCTCCAGCCCCCTGGCCGCCGCCGCGTCACGCAATGTGCCGATCGTCACCTTTCTGGTGGCCGCGCAGATCAACGCCGCCGAGGCCCTGGTGGTGCGCAACGGCAGCGGCATCGACAAACCCCAAGACCTGATCGGCAAGACCATCGCCACGCCGTTCGTGTCCACCTCCCACTACAGCCTGCTCGGCGCCCTCAAGCATTGGGGCCTGAGCACCTCGCAAGTAAAAGTGGTGAACCTGCAACCGGCGCAGATTGCCGCAGCCTGGAAGCGCGGCGACATCGACGGCGCGTTCGTTTGGTCGCCAGCCCTGGGGGAAATCCGCAAAAACGGCAAGACCCTGACCGACGCCGCCCAAGTCGGCCAATGGGGCGCACCGACGTTTGAGGTGTGGGTGGCGCGCAAGGATTACGCCGAGAAGCACCCCGAGGTGATTGCCCAATTCGCCAAAGTGACCTTGGATGCGTTCGCTGACTATGCAGCGAACAAAGCCAGCTGGACGGCCGAATCGGTGCCTGTACAAAAAATCGCCAAACTGACCGGCGCCAACGCCGCCGACATCCCTGAATTGCTCGCCGGCTCCACCTTCCCCGACGCCCAGGCGCAAAAAAGCAGCGCGCTGCTGGACGGCGGCACGGCCAAGGCAATTGGCGAAACGGCCAGGTTTCTCAAGGAACAAGGCAAGGTCGAAACGGTGCTGCCCGACTATGGGCCGTATGTGAGTGCGAAGTTCATCGCGCATTGAGGGGCAATCGGCCTCTAGGGGCGCGAGCCTGCTGGCGATAACCGAGTGCCAGCCAACGAGGATGTTGGCGGGTAGAGCGTCATCGCGAGCAGGCTCGCTACCAGAGGAACCGAACTCGGCCTTCTATCAAAGTGCCTTTTCGAAGATCTTCGAGTTGCGCTGGTAGTTGTACAGCGACGCCCGCGCCGAGGGCAGGCGTTCGACGCTGCTGGGCACGAAGCCGCGTTCGCGGAACCAATGGGCGGTGCGGGTGGTGAGCACGAACAGGGTTTTGAGGCCCTGGGCCCGGGCGCGGCTTTCGATGCGCTCGAGCAATTCGTCGCCGCGCCGACCGTGGCGATATTCCGGGCTGACCGCCAGGCACGCCAGTTCGCCGGCGTCCGAGTCGGCGATCTGATACAGCGCCGCGCAGGCGATAATCATGCCCTCGCGCTCGACCACGCTGAACTGCTCGATTTCCCGTTCCAGCACTTCCCGCGAGCGGCGCACCAAAATCCCCTGTTCTTCCAAGGGGCTGATGAGGTCCAGCAAGCCACCGACGTCTTCGATGGCCGCCTCGCGCACCAACTCGAATTGCTCCTGGGCCACCAGGGTGCCACCGCCGTCACGGGTGAATAGCTCGGTCAGCAGCGCGCCATCTTCCACATAACTGACGATATGGCTGCGGGCCACACCGCCACGGCAGGCCTCGGCGGCCGCGTCGAGCAATTCGCCCTGGTAGTTGCTGCCCAGGCGCGCCAGGTGCGCGGGCACCTGTTGCGGGCGCAGCTCGCGCACCAAGCGGCCATCAGCGTCGATCAGGCCGGTGTCGGCGCCAAACAGCAGTAATTTGTCGGCACCCAGGTCGATGGCGGCGCGGGTAGCCACGTCTTCGCAGGCGAGGTTGAAGATTTCCCCGGTGGGCGAATAGCCCAACGGCGACAGCAGCACGATGGAGCGCTCGTCCAGCAGGCGATTGATGCCCTTGCGGTCAACCCGGCGCACCTCACCGGTATGGTGGTAGTCGACGCCTTCAAGCACGCCGATGGGCCGCGCGGTGACCAGGTTGCCGCTGGCCACCCGCAGGCGCGAGCCCTGCATGGGCGAGGCGGCCATGTCCATGGACAGCCGCGCTTCAATGGCGATGCGCAACTGGCCCACGGCGTCGATCACGCATTCCAGGGTCGCGGCGTCGGTGATGCGCATGCCGTGATGGTAATGGGGGATCAGGCCGCGGGCGGCGAGGCGGGTTTCGATCTGCGGGCGCGAGCCGTGGACCAGCACCAAACGCACGCCCAGGCTGTGCAGCAGCACCAGGTCGTGGACGATATTGCCGAAGTTGGGATGCTCGACGCCATCACCGGGCAGCATCACCACAAAGGTGCAGTCGCGGTGGGCATTGATGTAGGGAGACGCGTGACGAAGCCAATTGACGTATTCGGGCATGACCTGAACCTGTAATAAAAAGCAGCCGAAAAAAGGGTGGGCACAAAACGCACAGCGGGCTGTTGGTTATCGTCGGAACAGGCTTGGCAACACGCGCACTCTCCTTGGGGTCGGGGGCTGGCAACCGGCGGATCAGGCCGGGGTCAGGCAGTAGTGTTGGATCAGTTGACGTAATAGATGCACGGTAGGCTGCAAACGTGACATTTCGAGGTATTCCCCCGGTTGGTGGGCGCAGGCGATATCGCCCGGGCCGAGCACCAGCGTCTCGCAGCCAAGGCGCTGAAGATAAGGTGCTTCGGTGCCAAACGCTACTGCTTGCGCGCGATGGCCGGTTAGACGTTCGGCCAGTTGCACCAGCTCGGCGTCTTCGCGTTGCTCGAAGGGCGGCACTTCGGGGAACAGCGGCGCGTAGTCGATTTGCACCTGATGCCGCTCGGCCACCGGTTCAAGCTTCTGCCGGATGGCCGCGCGCAGGGCGGCCGGGTCCATGCCCGGCAAGGGCCGCAGGTCGAATTCCAGGGAGCATTGGCCGCAGATGCGGTTGGGGTTGTCGCCACCGTGGATGCAGCCGAAGTTGAGCGTCGGCTGGGGCACCGAGAACTGTGGGTTGCGGTATTCGCGCTGCCACGCCAGGCGCAGGCCGCGCAGTTCGCCCATGGCGTCGTGCATGGCTTCCAGAGCACTGTGGCCCAGGCGCGGGTCGGAGGAATGGCCGCTGCGTCCGAGGATGTCGATGCGCTCCATCATCACCCCTTTGTGCAAGCGGATCGGCTTGAGCCCGGTCGGCTCGCCGATCACCGCCGCACGGCCCAGGGGCCGACCCGCCTCGGCCAGGGCACGGGCGCCGGCCATGGAGCTTTCTTCATCGCAAGTGGCGAGGATCAGCAGCGGCTGCTTGAAGGGTTGGCCCAACAGCGGCAACACCGCCTCGATGGCCAGAGCGAAAAACCCTTTCATATCGCAACTGCCCAGGCCTACCCAGCGGCCGTCGATTTCCGTCAGTTTCAGCGGATCGGTCTGCCACAGCGCTTCGTCGAAAGGCACAGTGTCGCTATGCCCGGCCAGCACCAGGCCACCGGGGCCACTGCCGTAACTGGCCAACAGGTTGAACTTGCCCGGGCTGACCTGCTGGAGCTCACAAGCAAAACCCAAATCACCCAGCCAGGTGGCAAGCAGGTCGATCACGCCACGGTTGGACTGGTCCAGGTGCGCCTGGGTACAACTCACCGAGGGCGCGGCAATCAGCGCAGCGAACTGGTCTTTCATCGACGGCAAAGGCATGCGCGGGCTCCTGGAAGGCAATGAGTCTCATCATAGTGCCATCTTCGCCGCACAATAAACCGTTGGCCGACCCTGGGCCGGCGAGTCCTGTACACTGCACGGCCTTGGCAGCCACACATTCCCTCCGGCTGCGCTCCCGATCCTGGATTTTCCGGCCATGCACAAAGAAACCGAAATCAAACTGCGCGTCAGCCGCGAAACCCTCGCTGCCCTGCGCGAGCACCCGTTACTGAAAAAACGCAACAAAAGTGGCTGGGAACGCCGTGAGTTGATGAACCAATACTTCGACACCCCCGAGCGCGACCTGGCCCAGGCCAAGGTGGCCCTGCGCCTGCGCAAGGATGGCGAGGCCATCATCCAGACCCTCAAAACCCGCGGGCAAAGCGTTGCAGGCCTGTCAGAGCGCAACGAATACAACTGGGACCTGCCCAAAGCCAAGCTCGACGTGAAGAAACTCGACGGCGAATGCTGGCCCGAGCAATTGGCCGAGCTGGACAAAAAAACCCTCAAGCCGATCTTCACCACCGACTTCGTGCGCGAGCGCGCGGAAATCGCCTGGGGCCGTGGCAAGGCCAAGGTGGTGATCGAAGCAGCCCTGGACCTGGGCCTGGTGATCGCCGGTAAACAGAAAGAAGAAATCTGTGAGCTGGAGCTGGAACTGCGCGAAGGCGAACCCAGCGCCCTGCTGGAGCTGGCCGCCGAACTGGCCGCCACCCTGGCGCTGATGCCGTGCGACATCAGCAAGGCCGAGCGCGGCTATCGCCTGATCGACGCCAACAGCTATTCCCTGAGCCTGCCGGCACCACAACTGAGTGCCGAAACGCCGTTGGACGACGCCTTCGCCGCCCTGAGCTGGCACTTGCTGGGCAGCAGCCAGCGCCTGGCCGAGCAATATCGCTTCAATGGCCACTGGCGCCTGTTACAGGACTGGGTGGACAACCTCGCCGAAATGCGCGCCCTGATCGCCAGCCTCGGCCAGGCTGCGCCGCGCCAGGCCACCAGCGAACTGCGCCTGGCCCTGGACGCCCTGCTCGAAGACTGGCGCCCGCTGGTCCAGGCCGGGCAAGACGACGAAGACGTGCGCAAAGCCGCGCCGGAGCAGTTCCTCGAAGAACTCCAGGACCCGCGCTGGGGCCAGTTCTCCCTCAACGCCTCGCGCTGGCTGCTGGCCCGCACCTGGACCGCCGAGCGCAACACCCGTGGCAACCGCCAGGGCGCCGCGCAGTTGAGCAGTTGGCTGCCGCGCCTGCTGGGCGACGAAGCCGTGGCCCTGCAACTGCAACGCTACCAGCAGCAACCCGAAGACCTGGCCGAGCAACTGCCGCGCATCGAGCGCATCCAGGCCTGGTTGCACCACGCCCGCCACGTGCTGGAAATCCCGGAACTGGATCGCCTCTACGGCGAGCTGAATAAGTTGCAGCAACTGGCCAACGAGCCAATCACCGAAGAGTCCCTGGACGTGCGCAAGCATCAGGCCATTGCGGTGTACCAAAACCGCGCCTGGAAAACCCTGCTGCGCCTCTAAGCGCAGGGTTTTGAAAAAGGGCAGTGCCAGGGACGATCGCCCTGCACTGCCCTTTTTTGTAACGGTTGGCCGCCGTCGTGGGGCTGAATGACAGGTCACCGACCGTCAAATAAACGCCATATTTATGACAACTTACCGTTCGTCGGATTTGATCCGATAAAAACAACAAAATAATGACACTGTCACGCTGATATCACAGAGTACTCGTACAAAAAAAATGGACATTGACACTGCCGGTCTCCGGACGCTCTTTGCCCATTTTTTGCTTTTAAGTGACTGACGATTAACCAGGAAGAACCAGCGTGAAGCGTGAGGACAACATGACCCATCCCGGGGCCAGCAACACTGAGTGCCCGCAAGCCACGCCCGTTGACCTACGCCCGCCGACCGCCGCGCGCACACCTGCCGCCCCGCGCACCAACGCCTTCGGCCAACCCCTTGAACCTGCACCCGGCGCCCTTAAGGCCCGCGTCATCGTTGTCACCTCGGCCCGCCCCAACGTGGGCAAGACCACCCTGGTGGCAGCGCTGGCCAGTTCCCTGCAACTGCCACGCGGGCAAACCTTCGCTCTCGACCTGGACCCGAAAAACGCCCTGGCTGCACGGCTCGGTGCCACCGCCACCGCCACAGGCCTGATCCACACCCAGCAGCACGGGAAAAACTGGCGCGACGCTAGCCTGGGCGGGTTCGCCGACAGCCGCGTGCTGGCCTTTGGCAACGCCACCTGCGAGCAACAACGCGACTTGGAAAAGCACCTGCGCCAAGACCCTCTCTGGCTCGCCCGGCAACTGGCGGCGATGAACCTTGAGGAACGCGACCTGGTCATCATCGACACCCCCGCCGGCGAATCGCCCTACCTCAGCCAAGCCCTAGGCCTGGCCGACAAAGCCTTAGTGGTGACCCTGGCCGACACCTCGTCCTACCGCTACGCCAACTACATGGAACGCCTGTTGCTGCCGTATCTGGAGCAGGACAACCCGCCGCAGAGCTACTTCGTCATCAACCGCGTCGACATCACCAGCTCCTTCAACCTGGACATGTGCCAAGTGCTGAAAAAACGCCTGGGCCGGCAACTGCTGGGCGTGGTGCACTGCGACCCGGTTATCCGCCTGGCGGGCAGCGAGGGCCGCGACCCACTGGAACAGGTGCCCCACAGCCGCGGTTGCAGCGACCTGCTCAACATCACCGGCGCCCTTTACGAGCAACTGTTGGTGCCAACGCTCTAGGCCTCACACCGGCAGGCAGGTGGTGGACTTGATCTCAGAGAGGGCAACGATCGAGTTGACCTCCTGAATGCCCGGCACCATGGACAGTTTTTCGAAGAAAAACCGTTCGTAGGCCTCGATATCGGCGGTGACGATGCGCAACAGGAAGTCCACTGCGCCCATCAGCACATAACACTCCAGCACCTCGGGAAAACCGCGAATGGCGTCGGTGAACTCGGTGAAGTTGGAGCGCCCGTGGGCGTTGAGTTTGACCTCGGCGAATATCTGCGTGTTGAGGCCGATTTTCTTGCGGTCCAGCAGCGTCACCTGGGCGCGAATCACACCCTCCTCCTTGAGCCGCTGAATCCGCCGCCAGCACGGCGACTGCGACAACCCCACCTGCTCAGCGATCTGCGCGCTGGAGAGCGAGGCGTCTGCCTGAAGCAGCGCCAGGATGCGGCGGTCGTAGGCGTCCAGTTCGCTATGCATATAAAAACCCCCGATCAGCAATTTTAAGAATTGAACAAGTCGTACACACCCTAGATAGGCCGATCATAGGCAAGAAAAACCACCAAACCCATGTAAATATTTCTCCCACCATTGAGGAGACCCGCCGTGCCCCCGCTCGAAGCCGTCCACACCACCACCCGCGCCGACGCCTGGCACGTGGGCAACGCCCATTGCCGGGCGCGCTACCACCTGCTGGCCGAGGCCGAACCCGACGTGCTGTGCCGGGTGCTCAACCATTTCGCCTTGCAGTGCCTGACGCCCTGCCAGGTGGGTGCCGTGCGCGAAGACGACCTGCTGGCCATCGATATCGAGGTCGATGGTTTGAGCTGGCACCGGGCCCAGGTGATCGGGGAAAAACTCCGCAACCTGATTAGCGTCTACACGGTGACCCTGGAAAAAACCGAGGCGACCTGGGCTGAACCTGCGCACGCGGCGGGGTAAGTACCGTCGGAAAACTCCCGCAACGCTTGAGTCGCAGGCGTACAGCACAGCGCCATCGACCACGGCTAGTCTTGGATACCTAGCTCGCTGGCGAGCGCATTCCAGGAGGGAATTCCCATGCCCGCTACACGCCATGGCCAGGATCGCTGGCTGGACCTCAATGACCTGCTGCGCGATCTAGTCGCCCAAGGCCTGCTCAGCCAGCCCGATGCCGAACGTACCCTCGCCGCCCGCCACGACAGCAGCGCCCAGACGCAACACCCGTTGGAATTTATCGCCGCCCAACAATTGGCCGACCCGCGCCTGCCCGGCCAACACCTGGGCCTGGAGCAACTCACCGCGTGGCTCGCCCGCCAAGCGCAGCAGCCGTACCTGCGCCTCGACCCGCTGAGCATCGACGTCGCCGCCGTCACGCCGCTGATGTCCTACACCTTCGCCCAGCGCCACCGCATCCTCGCAGTGGCCGTCGATGCCGACGCCGTGACCGTGGCCAGCGCCCAGCCCTACCTCCACGCCTGGGAGGCGGACCTGGCCCATGTGCTCAAGCGGCCGATCCGCCGCGTGGTGGCCAACCCTGTCGAGATCCAGCGCCTGACCCTGGAGTTCTACCGCTTGGCCAAATCCGTCAGCGGCGCCAACGACCACACCGGCAACGCCCCGGCCAGCTTCGAGCAACTGCTCAACCTGGGCGCCAACGACCAGGAACCGGACGCCAACGACAGCCATATCGTCAATATCGTCGATTGGCTGTTCCAGTACGCCTTTGCCCAGCGCGCCAGCGATATCCACCTCGAGCCGCGCCAGCAGCAGGGCAGCGTGCGCTTTCGCATCGATGGCATCCTGCACACCGTCTATCAGTTCCCGCCCCACGTGCTGATGGCCGTGGTCAGCCGCCTCAAGAGCCTGGGGCGGATGAACGTCGCACAAAAGCGCCAGCCCCAGGATGGCCGGGTCAAGACCCGCACCCCCGAGGGCAGCGAGGTGGAGTTGCGCCTGGCCACCCTGCCCACCGCATTCGGCGAAAAACTGGTAATGCGCATCTTCGACCCCCAGGTGCTGCTCAAGGATTTCGAGCAACTGGGCCTCGGCCCCCAGGACCTGCAACGCTGGCAGCCGATGATCCGCCAGCCCCACGGCATCATCCTGGTCACCGGCCCCACCGGCTCGGGCAAGACCACCACGCTCTACACCACCCTCAAGCAGTTGGCGAACAGCGAAATCAACCTGTGCACCATTGAAGACCCGATAGAAATGGTCGAACCGGCCTTCAACCAGATGCAGGTGCAGGCCAACATCGACCTGACCTTCGCCAGCGGCATCCGCGCGCTCATGCGCCAAGACCCGGACATCATCATGATCGGTGAGATCCGCGACCTGGAAACCGCTGAAATGGCGATCCAGGCCGCGCTGACCGGACACCTGGTGCTCTCCACCCTGCACACCAACGATGCGCCCAGCGCCATCAGCCGCCTGCTGGAGCTGGGTGTGGCGCCTTACCTCATCCGCGCGACGCTGCTGGGAGTCATGGCTCAACGCCTGCTGCGCAGCCTCTGCCCGCACTGCAAGCAGCCCTTGAGCCTGGAGCCCCTGGCCTGGGACAACCTGGTGCAACCCTGGCAAATGCCGGTGCCGGACGGCGCCCACCGCGCCGAAGGCTGCCTGGAATGCCGGCACACCGGCTACCGCGGGCGCGCCGGAATCTACGAAATCATGCCCATGAGCAACGCCCTCAAGGCCCTGGTGCATACCGACCTCGACCTGCTGGCCCTGCGCCGCCAGGCGCTGAAGGAAGGCATGCGCAGCCTGCGCCTGGCCGGTGCGCAAAGCGTTGCCCGGGGCCTGACCACCCTGGAAGAAGTGCTGCGGGTCACGCCCCAGGCCGAACCGGCGACGGGCGAAGCCGAGGGCTTTTGTGTGGCGGGATGATGCTAGCCGTATGAACGGGTTCTTCTGCTTTAAACACCTCGCTACAATCACACCCCTCGCGTGCACTTGATTAAAACTTGAACAGGGAACGGTTATGCAAATCGGTACAGTGCTTCTGCTTTTCGTCGGCTTGGCCATCGCCATCGTCTTCATGGGTTTCAAAGTGGTGCCCCAGGGCTACCAATGGACCGTCGAGCGCTTCGGCCGCTACACCAACACCCTCAAGCCAGGCCTGAACATCATCATCCCGGTCATGGACCGCATCGGGCGCAAGATCAACGTCATGGAAAGCGTGCTGGACATCCCGCCCCAGGAAGTCATCACCGCCGACAACGCCACCGTGCAGATCGACGCCGTGTGCTTCTTCCAGGTGGTCAACACCGCCCAGGCCGCCTACGAGGTGAACAACCTCGAACACGCCATCCGCAACCTGCTGCAAACCAACATCCGTACCGTGCTCGGCTCCATGGAGCTGGACGCCATGCTCAGCCAGCGTGACGGTATCAACGAAAAACTGCTGCGCACCGTCGATGAAGCGACAGCGCCGTGGGGCATCAAGATCACCCGGATCGAGATCAAGGACATCAGCCCGCCCGCCGACCTGATGGCCGCCATGTCCGGGCAGATGAAAGCCGAACGGGTCAAGCGCGCACAAATCCTCGAAGCCGAAGGCCTGCGTGCCGCCGCGATCCTGACCGCCGAAGGCAAGAAGCAGGCGCAGATCCTCGAAGCCGAGGGTGAACGTCAGGCAGCATTCCTCGAATCCGAAGCCCGCGAGCGCCAGGCCGAAGCCGAAGCCCGCGCCACCCAGGTGGTGTCCGAAGCCATCGCCACCGGCAACGTGCAAGCGATCAACTACTTCGTCGCGCAAAAGTACATCGATGCCCTGGGCAAACTGGCCTCGGCCAACAACAGCAAAGTGATCCTGATGCCACTGGAAGCCAGCCAGGTGATTGGCGCGGTGGGCGGCATCGGCGAGATCGTCAAGGCCACCTTCGACAGCAAGAAGGCCTGAGGCCAACGCCATGTGGGAATTCCTGCAACAACTGTCGTTCTGGGACTGGCTGGCGCTGGGCACCGTGCTGTTGATCCTCGAAGTGTTCGGTGCCGGCGGCTACCTGCTGTGGATCGGCCTCGCCGCCGCCGCGGTTGGCGTGCTGACGTTCCTGATGCCCGAGCTGTCCTGGGAAATGCAGTTCCTGTTGTTTGGCCTGCTCTCGGTGCTGACCGCCCTGTACTGGTGGCGACGCCAGCGCAGCGCGGTGCGCGCCAGCGACCAGCCCAACCTCAACCTGCGCGGCCAGGAACTGATCGGCCGCACCTTCACCGTGCATGAAGCCATTACCGGCGGGCGCGGCAAGATCAAGGTCGCGGACAGTGTGTGGATGGCCAAGGGCCCGGACGCACCCGTCGGCGCCCAGGTGCGAGTTATCGCACAGGATGGCGTCATTCTTCAGGTAGAACGCATCGACTGATGGCAACGGAACTCCACTGGGCTATCGAGCATCAAACCCTTCAGATAACCCAGCTGGAGTCACCCATCATGCGTCTCAAAATTGCTGTCGCCACCCTTGCCCTGCTGTCCCTTCCTGTCGGTTCGGCAATGGCCGACAGCTTCTGGCGTAACGTCATTTCCTCAGGCGCCACCACTGGCTCCACCTACCTGACCTTCAAGGATCACAAGCTGATCGTCGCCGCCCAGGATGACGCCGGCAGCTTCGTGGCCAGCGACGGTGGTATCCGCGGGCCGTACCTGGAAGCCGCCATGCAGAAAGTGCGTGCCGACAACCCAGGCCTGGCCGCCACAGACATGGAACTGGCCAACGCCATCCTGGCCAAGAACGCCGTCGCCGAGTAAACCCGCGACACCCGATGAAAAAAACCGCTCTCGATGAGCGGTTTTTTGTGCCTGGCGGTAATCCTCCAGCGGCACACAGGCGCAGAACAAATGGCGGTCGCCCGGTTCACCGTCGGCCAGTACTTGTGGGCCCTGGCGTGGGGCGATGCAGCGCAGCCCAAACAACCTAGTAATAAGCGGGCCCGCCCGCGCCCGGCGGCAAAATCGTCGCCGGGGCCTGCGTGCAAAAAGCAAAAAGCCCCGACAGGTCGGGGCTTTGGGGTGCCGCGTGGGGCTTACTCGCCGAGAACGGCTTTGTAGCCAGCAGCGTCCAGCAACTTGTCCAGCTCACCTTTGTCGCTCGGCTTGAGCTTGAAGATCCACGAATCATAGGGCGCGCTGTTAAGCAATTCAGGCTCGCCAGTGAGCGCCTCGTTGACCGCGATCACTTCGCCGGCCACCGGGGCATAGATGTCGGAAGCGGCTTTCACCGACTCAACGACACCGGCCTGATCGCCCGCCGCGAACACCTTGCCGATTTCGGCCAGCTCCACGAACACCACATCGCCCAAGGCTTCCTGGGCGTGGTCGCTGATCCCGACGGTCACCGTGCCATCAGCTTCCAGGCGGGCCCATTCGTGACTTTCAGCAAACCGTAGATCGACAGGGATATTGCTCATATTCGGTGTCCTCAAGAAGAAATGTCAGCGGCTGATACCCGCCAATAGGGAGTTAGATCAAGGCTTTGCCGTGCCGCACAAACGTGGGCTTGACCACACGAACCGGATACCACTTGCCACGGATTTCCACTTCGCCACGGTCAGCGGTCGCCATCGGCACGCGGGCCAGGGCAATCGACTTGCTAAGCGTAGGGGAGAAACTACCACTGGTGATCTCACCTTCGCCAACATTGGCGATGCGCACCACCTGATGGGCACGCAGAACACCGCGTTCTTCCAGCACCAGGCCCACCAGTTTAGTCGCCACGCCAGCGGCTTTTTCGGCCTCTAGGGCGCTGCGCCCGATGAAATGACGGCTGGCCGGCTCCCAGGCGATGCTCCAGGCCATGTTGGCCGCCAGCGGCGAGACGTCCTGGTGGATGTCCTGCCCGTAGAGGTTCATGCCGGCCTCCAGGCGCAGGGTGTCACGGGCGCCAAGGCCGATGGGGGAAATGCCGGCGCCCACCAGGTCGTTGAAAAACCCCGGGGCCTGGTCGGCCGGCAGGAGGATCTCCAGGCCATCCTCGCCGGTGTAACCGGTGCGGGCGATGAACCAGTCGCCATCGGCGTGGCCTTCAAAGGGTTTGAGTTGCTGGATCATGGCGGCGCGGGGCTGGCTCACCAGTTCGGCGATCTTGTGCCGGGCATGGGGCCCCTGGATCGCCAGCATCGCCAACTCGGTACGCTCATGCAGTTGCACCTGGTAGGCGCCCAGTTGCGCGTGCATCCAGGCCACGTCCTGGTCGCGGGTCGCGGCGTTGACCACCAAGCGGTAACCCTCGTCGAGACGGTAGACGATCATGTCGTCCACCACGCCGCCACGCTCGTTGAGCATGGCGCTGTACAAGGCAGAGCCGGTGCTGTGCAGGCGTTCGACGTCATTGGCCAGCAAATGCTGGAGCCACGCCTTGGCCTGGGGGCCGGCGACGTCGATCACGGTCATGTGGGATACATCGAAAACCCCGCAGTCACGGCGCACCTGGTGGTGCTCCTCGACTTGCGAGCCGTAATGCAAAGGCATATCCCAACCGCCAAAATCGACCATCTTCGCGCCGAGGGCGAGATGAAGGTCATACAGAGGCGTGCGCTGTCCCATGGGTTTCTCCTTCCGGGCGTGGCGAAGGTGCGCGGGCGCTGTGCTGGCAAAAGCCCCGCAATACAGGGCTTGCGACGGCTTTCAGCGACCCGGCCGGTCAGGCGGACCGCACCGAATGCGGCGCATTGTAGCCGCAAGGTGTAGGACTAGCACCTAGCCCGTTCGATGCGCCGAGCGGCGGATCAATCCGATCACCGGTAACAGGCCGACCAAAACCAGGGTCAGGGCCGGCAACGACGCCCGCGCCCACTCGCCCTCGCTGGTCATCTCGAACACCCGCACCGCCAGGGTGTCCCAGCCGAACGGGCGCATCAGCAGGGTGGCGGGCATTTCCTTGAGCACATCGACGAACACCAGCAGCGCCGCACTCAGGGTGCCGGGCAGCAACAACGGCAGATACACTTTGAAAAACAGTCGCGGCCCACTGACACCCAGGCTACGTGCCGCTTCGGGCAATGACGGGCGGATTCGCCCCAGGCTGTTCTCCAGCGGCCCGTAGGCCACTGCGATAAAACGCACCAGATACGCCAGCAACAGCGCCGCCAGGCTGCCCAGCAGCAATGGCTTACCGGCACCGCCCAGCCAGGACGAGGCCGGGATCACCAGCACGCGGTCCAGGTAGCTGAACGCCAGCATGATCGACACCGCCAGCACCGAACCCGGCAAGGCGTAGCCCAGGTTCGCCAGGCTGACCCCGGAACGAATCGCCCGGGTCGGCGCCAGGCGCCGGGCGAAGGCCAGCACCAGGGCCACGCTGACGGTAATCAACGCAGCCATAGCGCCCAAGTACAGGGTGTGGCTGATAAGGGCAGCGTAGCGTTCGTCGAGGTCGAGGCGCCCGCGTTGCCAGAACCACACCAGCAATTGCAGCATGGGGATGACGAACGCACAGGCGAACACCAACAGGCACCAACCGCTGGCGGCCAGGGCCTTGAAGCCGCGCAGGTGATACAACGCCTTGCCCCGCGGGCGCTCGTTGCTGGCGCGGCTGGCGCCCCGGGCGCGGCGTTCGCCGTAAAGCACCAGCATCACCGCCAGCAACAGCAGGCTGGCCAGCTGAGCGGCGCTGGAGAGGCTGAAAAAGCCGTACCAGGTCTTGTAGATGGCCGTGGTGAAGGTATCGAAATTGAACACCGACACGGCGCCGAAATCCGCCAGGGTTTCCATCAGCGCCAGCGCCACCCCCGCGCCAATGGCCGGGCGCGCCATGGGCAGGGCCACGCGCCAGAACGCTTGCCACGGCGATTGGCCGAGCACCCGCGCCGCTTCCATCAGGCCCTTGCCCTGGGCCAGGAACGCCGTGCGCGCCAACAGGTAAACGTAGGGATAGAACACCAGCACCAGCACCAGGATCACCCCGCCGGTGGAGCGCACCCGCGGCAGGTGCAGGCCCGTGCCGAACCACTCGCGCAGCAGGCTTTGCACCGGCCCCGAGAAATCCAGCAGGCCGACAAAGACAAAGGCCAATACATAAGCGGGGATGGCGAAGGGCAGCATCAATGCCCAGTCCAGCCAGCGCCGGCCGGGGAACTCACAGAGGCTGGTCAACCACGCCAGGCTCACCCCCAGCAGCGTCACACCCACGCCCACCCCCAGCACCAGCGTCAGGGTGTTGCCCAGCAGGCGCGGCATCTGGGTTTGCCACAGGTGCGACCAGATCTGCGTATCGACCGACTGCCACGACAGCAGCAGCACACTCAGCGGCAGCAACACCAGCGCGGCGACGGCAAAAACCAGGGGATACCAGCGGCGTTGGGCGGGATGGGCCAAGAAAAAACTCTCTCAGAGGGCGGACTGGGGAGCGGCACAAAACACTGTGGGAGCGAGCCTGCTCGCGATACGCGTGGCTCAGTCAACCAAGGTTTCGGCTGACTGGCCGCTATCGTGAGCAGGCCCGCTCCCACACGGGCATTACGCTGCGCTACAGATTGTACTCAGTTCCAGCCAGCGCGATCCATCAGGCGGATGGCTTGCGCCTGGCGCTTGCCGGCGACTTCCACGGGCAGCGAATCGGCGGTGAACTTGCCCCACCCCGCCACTTCGGCGGACGGTGCCACGGCCGGGTTGGCCGGGAATTCTTGGTTCACGTCGGCGAAGATTTTCTGCGCTGGGGCGGTGGTCATCCACTCCACCAGGGCCTTGGCCGCTGCCGGGTGCGGCGCGTGCTTGGTCAGGCCGATGCCCGACAGGTTCACGTGTACGCCGCGATCAGCCTGGTTGGGCCAGAACAGTTTCACGCCCAGGTCCGGCTTCTGCTTGTGCAGGCGCCCGTAGTAGTAGGTGTTGACGATGCCCACGTCGCACTGCCCGGCGTTGATCGCCTCCAGTACCGCGACGTCGTCGGAGAACACATCGGTAGACAGGTTGTTGACCCAGCCCTTGATGATTTCCTCGGCCTTGGCCTCGCCGTGGGTTTCGATCAGGGTGGCGGTCAGCGACTGGTTATAGACCTTTTTCGCGGTGCGCAGGCACAGGCGCCCTTCCCACTGTTTATCAGCCAGGGCTTCGTAGGTGGTCAGTTCACCGGGTTTGACCCGCGCGGTGGAGTAGGCGATGGTCCGCGCCCGCAGGCTCAGGCCGGTCCAGGCGTGGCTGGACGCGCGGTATTGCTTGGGAATGTTGGCGTCGATCACCGGCGAGGTGAACGGTTGCAGGATGCCCATCTGCTCGGCCTGCCACAGGTTGCCGGCGTCAACGGTGAGCAGCAGGTCGGCGGTGGCGTTTTCACCCTCGGCCTTGATGCGCTGCATCAGCGGCGCTTCTTTGTCGGTGATGAACTTGATCTTGACCCCGGTTTCCTGGGTGTAGGCGTCAAATACCGGTTTGATGAGTTCGTCGATGCGCGAGGAGTAGACCACCACCTCGTCGGCCGCCTGGGCGGTGGTGCCAATCAGGGTCAGTGCGAGGGCAGTGAGCAGGCGCTTGGGTGCCAACATGGGAGCGGTCTCTCGTAGTCAGGAGGGGGTCAAATGATAAGGACTCACATTTACGTTCTCAATCGATCACTGAGCCCAGGCGTTACTGGATGTTGCAGGACCCGCAGTGTCCGCTCAGATATTGCCCACTCAAGCCTTGGCCAGCTCCGGCAGGTCGCCGCTCAGGCCCAGGGCCTGGCGCACGAACAGGGCCTTGGCCTCGGGCATTTGCTCGACCATTTTCAGCCCGGTGTTGCGCAGCCAGCGCAGCGGCAGTTGGTCGGCTTGGAACAGGCGTTCGAAGCCTTCCATCGCGCTCATCAGCGCCAGGTTGTGGGGCATGCGCCGACGCTCGAAGCGGCTGAGGACTTTCACGTCCGCCAGGCGCTCGCCACGGCTGGCGGCGTTGAGCAGCACCTCGGCCAGCACCGCCGCATCGAGAAAGCCCAGGTTGACGCCCTGCCCGGCCAACGGGTGGATGGTGTGCGCCGCGTCGCCGATCAGCGCCAGGCCTTCGGCCACATAGCGCTTGGCGTGGCGCTGGCGCAGGGGCACGCACAGCCGCCCGTCGGCACTGAGCACCGTGCCCAGGCGTCCTTCAAAGGCGCGCTCCAGTTCGCGGCAAAAGGCCTCCTCGTCCAGGGCCATCAAACGTTCGGCTTCGCTGGGTGTGGTGGACCAGACGATGGAGCACCAGTCTTGCTGGCCATCACGCGTCAACGGCAGAAAGGCCAGCGGCCCGGTGTCGGTGAAGCGCTGCCACGCGGTCATTTGGTGCGCCTTGCTGCTGCGCACGCTGGTAACAATGGCGTGGTGCAGGTAATCCCATTCGCGGGTCGCGCACCCGGTGAGGCGGCGCACGGCGGAGTGGGCGCCATCAGCGGCAATCACCAGGGGCGCGCGCAAGGTGCGGCCATCGGCCAGGGTCAGCAGCCAGTCGTCGCCGGAGCGGCGCATCTGCTCCAGGCGCGCGTTGGCCAGCAGGCCCAGGTCGCAGGCGTGCAGGCGCTCCAGCAAAGCGTCCTGGACCACGCGGTTTTCGACGATATGGCCCAGCACCTCGGCATGCACGCTGGCCGCCGAGAAGTGGATCTGCCCGGTGCCGCTGCCGTCCCACACGTGCATCTGGTTGTAGGGGCTGGCGCGGCGGTGGGCGATGCCGTCCCAGGCGCCGAGGCGTTCGAGAATCCGCTGGCTGGCGGCCGACAAGGCGCTCACCCGTGGCTCGAAGGGGGCCAGGGGGTCGAAGGGTTTGACGCTCAGAGGGCTGCCGTCGATCAACAGCACCTCCAGGCCACTGCCCTGCAACGCCAGCGCCAGGGCGCTCCCGACCATTCCGGCCCCGACAATCAGCAGATCTGCGCGCATGTCCATGCTTTAAGCCTGTCTCGCGGGCGACTTGCGTCGCACCTAAAGGGTTGTAGTGAGCCGCGCCGGCACACGCCGGGCGCGCAACTTAGATATCGGGCCGGGTGCCCAGGCCCATGGCCTGGCGGGCGAACCAGCGTTTGGCGGGCGGCAGTAGGTCGAGGCCCAGCAGGCCAAGGTTGCGGCCAAACGACACCAAGGGTTGGGTGCTGCCGAACAGGCGCGTGACCTGGTCGGAAAAGCCCACGGTGAGCTGCTGATCGAGGCGCTGGCGCTCGCGATAGGCTTGCAGCGTGGGGAAGTCACCCGGTGGCAATTCACTGGCCAGCAAGGCATCGGCCAGGGCCTGGGCATCGCGCAGGGACAGGTTGAAGCCCTGCCCGGCGATGGGGTGCAGGCTGTGGGCCGCGTTACCCAGCACCGTCAGATGGGGCCGCACTTGCTCTTCGGCCTCCACCAGCGTCAGCGGGTAGAGGTGCCGCGCGCCGACGTGCTTGAGGGTGCCGAGGCGGTAGCCGAACACGCCCTGCAATTCGCTCAAGAAACTGCGCTCGTCCAGCTCCGCCAAGCGCTTGGCGTCCATGCCGACGCGGGTCCAGACCAGCGCGCAGCGGTTTTCCGGCAGCGGCAGCAGGGCCATCGGGCCGTCGTCGGTGAAGCGCTCGAAAGCCATGCCGTTATGGGCTTCGCTGGGGGTGACGTTGGCGATCAGCGCGCTTTGGTTATAAGGGCGCTGGCGCACACCGATGCCCAATTGCTCACGCAGCCCCGAGCGGCCACCGTCGGCCAATACCGCGAGGTCGCATTCAAGGGTGGTTTCGTCGTCCAGGGTGAGGCGATAGCCATCGGCCAGCGGCTCCATGCGGGTGACATGGGCCGGGCACCGCCAACTGATGACGTCCTTGTCCAGGCCCTGCCACAGGCATTGGCCGAGCCAGGCGTTTTCCACCACGTAGCCCAGGGCCGGCACACCTTCTTCCATCGCCGACAGCCGCGCGGTGGAAAACCGCCCGCGGTCGGACACGTGGATTTGCTTGATCGGCTCGGCGCGGCGCGAGACTTCCTGCCACAGGCCCAGGCGTTGGTAGATTTGCTTGGCGCCATAGGACAGCGCCGAGGAGCGGGCGTCATAGCTGGGTTGGTAGCTGTCGCCGGGGGCGAAGGGTTCGATCAGGACGATTTTCCAACCGCGGGCCTTGGCCCCGGCCTGCAACGCCAGCGCCAGGCTCGCGCCCACCAGGCCACCGCCGATGATTGCCAGATGAACGCGGCTCATGCCACAGGCACCCGGGCAGCGGCCATCAAGGCCTCGATGGCGGCGACGGTTTTCGGTACGCCGCCGGTCAGGATTTCACAACCTTGTTTGGTCACTACCACGTCATCCTCGATGCGCACGCCAATGCCGCGCCATTTCTTCGCCACGTTGAGGTTGTCGGGCGCAATGTAGATGCCCGGTTCCACCGTCAGCGCCATGCCGACTTCCAGCACGCGCCATTGCCCGCCTACGCGGTACTCGCCTACGTCATGCACGTCCATGCCCAGCCAATGGCCGGCGCGGTGCATGTAAAACGCCTTATAGGCCTCGCTGGCGATCAATTCGTCCACTTCACCCTGCAACAGCCCAAGCTCCACCAGCCCGGTGGTTATCACCCGAACGGTGGCCTCGTGGGCCTGGTTCCAGTGTTTATTGGGCGCGATCTGGGCAAAAGCGGCCTCCTGAGACGCCAGCACCACTTCGTAAATGGCTTTCTGCTCAGGAGAAAACTTGCCGTTGACCGGCCAGGTGCGGGTGATGTCGCTGGCGTAGCAGTCGATCTCGCAGCCCGCGTCGATCAGTACCAGGTCGCCGTCCTTGAGCAGTGCGTCATTCTGCTGGTAATGCAGGATGCAGCTGTTGCGCCCGGCGGCCACGATGGAGCCGTAGGCGGGCATTTTCGCCCCGCCCTTGCGGAACTCGTAATCCAGCTCCGCTTCCAGGCTGAACTCGTGCAGCCCCGGCCGACTGGCCTGCATGGCACGGACGTGGGCCTGGGCGGAAATCCGCGCCGCTTCGCGCATCACCTTCACTTCTGCCGCCGATTTATACAGGCGCATGTCGTGGAGCAGATGATCCAGGGCAACGAATTCGTTCGGTGGCTGGGCGCCAAGGTGCGCTTTAGAGCGGATGACGTTGATCCAGTCCATCAGGTGGCGGTCGAATTCCGGGTTGCTGCCCATGGCCGAATACACCCGGTCGCGGCCTTCGATCAGGCCCGGCAGGATGTCGTCGATGTCGGTGATGGGAAAGGCGTCATCGGCGCCAAAGTCGCGGATCGCGCCTTCCTGGCCGGCGCGCAAACCGTCCCACAACTCGCGCTCGGCGTTGCGCTCGCGGCAGAACAGCAGGTACTCGCCGTGCACCCGGCCGGGCATCAGGACCAGCACGGCCTGGGGCTCGGGGAAGCCGCTGAGGTATTGGAAATCGCTGTCCTGGCGGTAGACGTGCTCGACGTCGCGGTTGCGGATCGCCACCGCGGCGGCGGGCAGGATCGCGATGCTGTTGGGTTCCATCTGCGCCATGAGCGCCTTGCGGCGGCGGGTGTATTCCGATTTCGGGATATGGATCATGGGCAGACGGGGTTCCCTCTCACGCGGTCAATGCAGCGACGGTTTGGCGGCCGACTCGTCGGTTTTCTTGGTTTCGGTGAACAGCAGCAGCGGCGCCACACGCAGGTATTCCATGACTTCCATGTAGTCGCTCTCGCCGTCATCGGACTCTTCGAGGGCGTCCTGCACCTGGGCGATGGCAGCCAGGTCCTGCAGCACTTCGGTGGCTTCGGTGCTCAACGCGTAGGCGCGGCGGGTAAGGCCGAAACCGGTGAGGAAGCCCTGGCACCATTGGCCCAGCGCAGCGGCACGGTCGGCCAGGGGTGCGTCGTCGGTGGGCAACAGCAGCACAACAGTCATGTCGTCGCCGGTCAGCTCGCCCTTGACCATCTCCTGCAAGCCGATCAGAGCATTGCGCACGTTGTCCTGCGGTTCGCCTTCGAGCAGTTCGGCGGCGTCGGCCAACCAACTGTCGGCTTCAAAGCCCGCGCCGGCGCAACTGCGCCCCAGCAACAGGCCATGCAGTTCGGCAGGCGAGACGGGGTGGCCACTGGTGGTGAGCAGGGTGGCGAAGGCTTGGTACGGGGAATTCTGAATGGGCATGGGCTGCTAGGCGCCAAGCGGCGCTATGTCTAGAATGAAGGGCTTGTATCCTACAACGACAGACTCGCCAAGACCATTAAAGGCTGCCCGGCAGTTGCCGCCCATCAGACACATTTTTAGTGGACACAATGGAAGACACCGACCTGCACGCGCTGATGGCCAGACTCGAATTGCTAATTACCCGAGTCGAGCAACTAAAGAGCCAGAACGGACTCCTATTAGCTCAGGAAAAGACCTGGCGCGAGGAACGCGCGCACCTCATTGAAAAAAACGAAATCGCCCGGCGTAAGGTCGAATCGATGATTTCGCGCCTCAAGGCCTTGGAGCAAGACTCATGAGTTCAAGCAATAGCGTCACCGTGCAGATCCTCGACAAAGAGTATTCCGTCAGTTGCTCCCAGGAAGAGCGCAGCCACCTGCTGGCCGCCGCCCGTTACCTGGACGACAAAATGCGCAAGATCCGCAGCAGCGGCAAAGTCATCGGCGCCGACCGCATCGCCGTAATGGCCGCGCTGAATATCACCCACGACCTGCTGCACAGCCAGGAACGCCCGGACGTGCAGGCCAGCGGCTCGACCCGCGAGCAGGTGCGCGACCTGCTCGACCGTGTCGACCAGGCGTTGTCCAACGACCCGGACGTCAGCAAAGGCTGAATGATGTCACCGCTTGGGGTATACTCGCGCCACTCCCTGGGGTGCTTGCCAGCTGGCGATGTCCCTGAGCCGATTCGCACTACCCTGGAAGTTGCACGTTGGGCTGGTGTGCATGTCCGCTAGACGGAAAGCCTTAAAGCCTACTGCATCTTCCACCTTGAACTTTCGGGTTCAAGGGCTAAGTCGGCAGCGGTTCATCCAGGGAGCCTGAATTCAATCCAATGCCAGTTCTCGCAACTGGCATTGTTTTATCACCGGCATGCCCAGCGGGCGGCCCACCTCGACAGCCGATCACCATGACCGAACCTGCGCCGCTTTCACGCCCGCAACTTCGACGCATGCTGCGCCGCGCCCGCCGCGCCCTCACCGCCCGCCAACAGCGCCGGGCGGCGCACGGGTTGTACCGGCAACTGGCGCAACACCCGGTTTGGCGCCGGGCCCAACATATTTCCCTGTACTTGCCCACCGACGGTGAAATCGACCCGCGCCTGCTGCTGCGCGCGGCCCAGCGGCGCGGCAAGGCCACCTACCTACCGGTACTCAGCGCCTGGCCACGCACGAAAATGGCATTCCAACGCGTTCGCCCCGGCGAAAAGCTCAAGCCCAACCGCTTTCGCATCCTCGAACCGCGGGTCAATGTCGCCCGCCAGCGCAAGGCCTGGGCCCTGGACCTGGTGCTGTTGCCGTTGGTCGGCTTCGATGAAACGGGCGGGCGCCTGGGGATGGGCGGCGGGTTCTACGACCGCAGCCTCGCGTACCTGGCGCGCCGCAAAAGCTGGCGCAAGCCGACGCTGCTGGGGCTGGCCCACGAATGCCAAAAGGTCGAAAAGTTGGATCAGGCCAGTTGGGACGTCCCGCTGCAAGGCACGGTAACCGATCGCAAATGGTACGTGGCGCGGTAGGCGCCTGGGGAGAGGTGGTTCAGCGCTTGAAGCCGGGAGCCTGCTGGGTCACTTCAATCGGCGCATCGACTTTGTTGGCCCACAGGCTCTGTGCATAACCGGTGGTCACGACGCCCAAACCGAACAAAATAACCAAAACCCAGAGCAAATCCGGTTTGCGTTTCATCGATTGCCCCCCTCAAGGCAGATCACACACGATGACAGCATCGGTTTCCGTTTATAGGCCGTGCAGCAGCGTCAAGCTTAAAAGTCCGGCATTCTGCGATAACGTGAACTGACACGCAAACCTTGACGTCAACCGACTGTCGGTTTGTCATAAAATTCGCGCATTTGCCCTTTCAGGAGTGCCCCATGGCCTATTGGCTGATGAAATCCGAGCCGGACGAACTCTCGATCCAGGACCTGGCGAAGCTCGGCCAGACCCGGTGGGATGGCGTGCGCAATTACCAGGCACGCAACTTCTTGCGGGCCATGGCCGCGGGTGACGAGTTTTTCTTCTACCACTCAAGTTGCCCTGAACCGGGCATCGCGGGAATCGGGCGCATTGTCGCAGGCGCCTACCCGGACCCCACGGCCCTCGACCCGCAAAGCCATTACTACGACATCAAGGCCAGCGCCGAGAAAAACCCCTGGAGCGCACTGGACGTGGCCCACGTCGAGACGTTCCCCAAGGTTTTGGGCCTGGGCTACCTCAAGCAACAGGCCGAACTGGCCGAAATGCCCCTGGTGCAAAAAGGCAGCCGCCTCTCGGTGATGCCGGTGACCGCCGCGCAGTGGGCGGCAGTGCTAGCCCTGCGCTGAACGGGCGAGAACTCGCCAGTCACATCCAAGGCCCATGCATCCTGCGCACAATCGGGGTAGGCTTGCCCCTCATTTGACTGATATCAACTCGCCAGAAGTGCGAACCAGCCAAACTTGGACGCTACCGCTGCAGGATGCCTTCCCCTATGTCGACAAACCATCGCTCATCTCGTCTCTTCGCCTGTTCGCTCCTGGTTCTACTGGTGGGCGCCGGTGCCTTTGGCTACTGGAAATCCTCCCAGGATCGCCTGCCCGAAGGCTTGAGCATGGGCAATGGCCGACTGGAAGCCACCGAAGTGCAGATCGCCAGCAAGATCCCCGGGCGGCTGGCCGAAGTGCGTGTCGATGAAGGCGACAAGGTGCTCAAGGGCCAACTGCTGGCACGCATGGACACCCGCACCCTCGAAGCCCAGCGCAACCAGGCCGAAGCCGAAGTGATACGCGCCCAGGAAAACTTCTCCGCGGCCCAAGCCAACGTACTGTTGCGCCAGAGCGAACAACTGCTGGCCCATCAGGAACTGGGCCGCTCCCAGGAGCTGTTCAAGCGTGGCTTCGCCAGCCGCCAGATCATCGACCAGCAACAGGCCCGCCTCAACACCGGCAATGCCGCCGTGCTCGCGGCACAAGCCCAGGTCGCGGCGGTCAAGGCCGCCATCACCGCCAGCGAGGCGCAGGTGGCGCAACTGACCAGCGAAATCGATGACAGCAGCCTGCGCGCGCCCATCGACGGCATCATTCAATTGCGCCTGGCCGAACCGGGCGAAGTGCTCGGCGCCGGCGGGCGGGTGTTGCTGTTGATCGACCCCAACGACCAATACATGAACCTCTACCTGCCCGCCTCGGTCACCGGGCGCCTGACCGTGGGCGACGAAGGCCGCATCGTGCTCGACGCCCTGCCCAACCAACCGCTACCCGCGCGCATCAGCTTCGTCGCCGCCAAATCGCAGTTCACCCCCAAAGAGGTGGAAACCCGCGACGAGCGGCAAAAACTGGTGTTTCGCGTCAAGCTGAAACTGACCCAACCCAGTGCCGTGCCCCAGGCGAAACCGGGCATGCCCGGCGCCGGCTATGTACGCACGGCGACCGTGGACTGGCCGGCTAACCTGCAATGAGCGCCCTGGCCCTGCAAGCCGTCGGCCTCAACCACCGCTACGGCAAACAGCAAGCCCTGATCGACATCGCCTTCAGCCTGCCCAGCGGCACGCGCTGCGGGCTCATCGGCCCGGACGGCGCGGGCAAGTCCAGCCTGTTGGGGCTGATCGCCGGGGTAAAGAAACTCCAACAGGGCCAACTCGACGTCCTCGGCGGCGCCATCACCCAGCGCCGCCACCGCAACAGCCTCTACCCGCGCATCGCCTTCATGCCCCAGGGCCTGGGCGGCAACCTCTACCCGGAACTGTCGATCAGCGAAAACATCCGCTTTTTCGCCACCCTGTTCGGCTTGTCGAAGGCCGAATGCGACGAACGCATGCACAGCCTGCTGCTGGCCACGGACCTGGCCAGTTTCGCCGAGCGCCCGGCGGGCAAGCTCTCGGGCGGCATGAAGCAGAAGCTGGGCCTGTGCTGCGCGTTGATCCACGAGCCAGACCTGCTGATCCTCGACGAACCCACCACGGGCGTCGACCCGCTGTCACGCCGGCGTTTCTGGGAGTTGGTGGACGACGTGCGCCGCCAGCGCCCGCAACTGACCCTGCTGGTGGCCACCGCCTACATGGAAGAGGCCGAGCAGTTCGAACACTGCCTGATGCTCGACCGCGGCAAATTGATCGCCGACGGGCTGAGCGCCGAACTGGCCTCGGTCACCCCCAGCGGCAAGCTCGACGAAGCCTTCACCTACTTCCAGGGCGACAGCGCCCACAACAGCAAGCCGTTGGTGATCCCGCCACGGGTCAGCGACAACGCCGAAATCGCCATCGAGGCCCACGACCTGACGCTGCGCTTCGGTGATTTCACCGCAGTGAACAAGGTCAGCTTCGCCATCGGCCGCGGCGAGATTTTCGGTTTCCTCGGCTCCAACGGCTGCGGCAAGACCACCACCATGAAGGTGCTGACCGGCCTGATGCCCGCCACCGAAGGCAGCGCCACGCTACTGGGCAACCCGGTCAACGCCAAGGACCTGGCGACCCGCAAGCGCGTGGGTTTCATGTCCCAGAGCTTCTCCCTGTACGGTGAACTCAGCGTGCGCCAGAACCTGGTGCTGCATGCCCAGTTGTTCGACCTGCCCAAGGCCGAAAGCGGCCCGCGTATCGAGGAGTTGATCCAACGCTTTGGCCTGGGCGACATGGCCGAGCAACAGTCCGGCGCCCTGCCCCTGGGCGTGCGCCAGCGCCTGTCGTTGGCGGTGGCGGTGCTGCATCGCCCGGAAGTGCTGATCCTCGACGAACCCACTTCCGGCGTCGACCCGGCGGCCCGCGACGACTTCTGGCGCCTGCTGATCGAGTTGTCCCGCGAGCAAGGGGTGACGATTTTCCTTTCCACCCACTTTATGAACGAAGCCCAGCGCTGCGACCGCATCTCCCTGATGCACGCCGGCCGGGTGCTGGCCTGCGATACGCCCGAGGCGCTGCAGCGCCAGTTCCACGGCGATACCTTGGAGGCCGCCTTCGTGCGCTGCCTGGAAGACGCGCAGAAGCAACCCGAGGCACCGGCCAGCAGCCCTCCCGCGAACGCCAGCACTGGCACGCCTGGCGCCCACAAGAGCGAGCCGCTCCCCGTGGGTAAGCGCGGCTTCAGCCTGGCGCGCCTGATCGCGGTGGCCAGCCGCGAAGGCAAGGAGCTGATGCGCGACAAGGTGCGCCTGGCGTTCGCTCTGCTGGGGGCGATTTTCATGATGGTGATTTTCGGCTACGGCATTTCCCTGGACGTGGAGAAACTCGCCTTCGCCGTCTACGACCAGGACCAGACCCCGCAAAGCCGCACCTACCTGGAGGCGTTCCGCAGCTCGCGCTACTTTGCCGAGCAGGCGCCGATCCAGGATGCCAAGGAGCTGCACCAACGCTTGCAGCGCTCGGAAATCAAACTGGCGCTGGAGATCCCGCCCGGTTTCGGCCGCGACCTCTACGCCGGGCGGCAACCGGCGGTGGCGGCGTGGCTCGACGGCGGCATGCCGTTTCGCGCCGAAACCAGCCGCAACTACGTAGAAGCAGTGCACCAGGCCAACCTCGTGCAACTGGCCGAGCAGAGCAGCCCGGCGCTGGCAGCGATGCCTGCGGCCAAACTGGAAACCCGCTTTCGCTACAACCAGGATGTGGTCAGCGTCAACGCCATCGGCCCCGGCGTGATGGCGCTGATCCTGGCGTTTATCCCGGCCATGCTCACCGCCCTGGGCATCGTGCGCGAGAAGGAGTTGGGTTCGATCACCAACTTCTATGCCACGCCACTCACGCGCCTGGAGTTTCTCTTGGGCAAACAGGCGCCGTACCTGGCCGTGAGCCTGATTAACCTGGCGCTGCTGGCGGCGATGAACCGCTGGCTATTCGGTGTGCCATTCAAGGGCAGCGGCCTGACCCTGGCCCTGGGCGGCACCTTGTACGTGCTGGCGACCACCAGCATGGGCCTGCTGATCTCGGCGTTCACCCGCACCCAGATCGCGGCGATCCTGGGCACCATGATTATCACCAGCCTGCCGACCATTCAGTTCTCCGGGCTGATCGTGCCGCGCTCGTCCCTGGAAGGCGCGGCGGCGGCCATGGGCATGCTGTTCCCGGCCGGCTACTTCCTCGACATCGCCGTCGGCACCTTCACCAAGGCCCTGGACGTGCGCCAGTTGTGGCCGCAATGCCTAGCGTTGGTCGGGTTCTTCCTCGGGTTCACCGGGCTGAGCCTGGTCATGCTGAAAAAGCAGGAGGCCTGATGCACGCGTTCGCCCACATCCTGCGCTTGGGGCTCAAAGAGCTCACCAGCCTGCGCCACGACAGCGTTCTGCTGCTGTTCTTGATGTACGCCTTCACCGTGGCCATCTACATGCCCGCCGCCGGCTCGGTGATTGGCGTGCACAACGCCAGCGTGGCCCTGGTGGATGAAGACCACAGCCACCTCTCGCGCCTGCTCGCCGAATCCCTGCAACCGCCGGAATTCCAGAGCGCCGTGCTGCTGCCCTACGATCAGTTGGACAAGGTCATGGACAGCGGCCAATACACCTTTGTCATCAACGTGCCGGCCAATTTCCAGGCCGACCTGCTGGCCGGGCGCGCCCCGGCGGTGCAGGTCAACGTTGATGCCACGGCCATGAGCCAGGCGTTCATGGGCGCCGGCTATATCGGCCGGATCTTCCAGCGCGAACTGCTCAACTACGCCAGCCCCAGCGAATCAGCCAACAAAGCCCCGGCACTGCTGACCGCCCGTGCACTGTTCAACCCCAACCTGGAGGGCGGCTGGTTCTTGGCGGTGATCCAGATCGTCAACAACATCACCATCCTGGCCATCGTGCTCACCGGCACCGCGCTGCTGCGCGAACGCGAACACGGCACCCTCGACCACTTGCTGGTGCTGCCGCTGACCGCGCTGGAAATCATGCTGGCGAAAATCTGGAGCAACATGCTGGTGGTAGTGCTGTGCACCTGGGTGTCGCTGGAAGTGATCGTCAAGGGCGCCCTCGGCGTGCCGTTGGCGGGCTCGTTGACCCTGTTTCTGCTGGTCACGGCGCTGTATCTGTTCGCCAGCACCGCATTAGGGATATTCCTCGCCACCCTGGCGCGCTCGACCCCGCAATTCGGCTTGCTGGCGATCCCGGTCATCATCCCGATGCTGCTGCTGTCGGGCGGCAGCACGCCGCTGGACAGCATGCCGCAATGGCTGCAATGGGTGATGCAGGGCTCGCCCTCGACCCACTTCGTCAGCCTCAGCGCGGCGATTCTGTTCCGCGACGCGGGGGTGAGCGTGGTGTGGCCGGACTTGCTGGCATTGGCGGGGATCGGGCTGCTGTTCTTCGCCATTGCCCTGGCGCGGTTTCGCAAGAGCCTGGCGTCTTGAAGGTGAGCAACGGGCACTAGGCGCGCGGTGCGCTTCAGCGCGGGCGAGCCCGCTTGCTACACGGCGGGTTATTGGATGATGAGGTTGTTGAACAGCAGGTCATCGACCATGGGCTTGCCAGTTTCGTCGTTCATCACTTGCTGGGTTTGCTTGAGCGCTTCCTGGCGCAGCTTTTCCTTGGCCTCGACGTTGCTCATGGTTTCGGTGGTTTGCTGGGAAAACAGCGCCACCAGTTGATTGCGGATCAACGGCTCGTTGGCCTTGACCGCTTTGGCCGCCTCCTCGCCCGTCACGCGCAGGGCCACGTCAGCCTTGAACACCTTGAGCTTGGGGCTGCCGTCCAGGCCATAGTTGCCGACGAAGGGCGGGGTCAGGCTGATATAGCTGACTTTCGGCGCCGCGCCTTCTTTGGCTGCTTCCTCGGCCATCGCGGCCGTGGGCAGAGACAGGGCCAGCAGCAACAGGATCCACGCTTTCACAATTCACTCCTTATCCGGTTTGAGGCCTATGGCCACACTGGCCACTAGGATAGCGATCCGCCACTTAAGTACAAGCTTATGGCCAGCTATCAGGGCCGGGCATGCTCGTTGACCGCCCGACACCCACACCTACACTTATCGGCCATCACTCCCAAAGGAATAGCCCTGATGAAAGCCGTGCTGTGCAAAGCCTTCGGCCCCGCCGAAACGCTGGTGCTGGAAGACGTCGCAAGTCCCGAGCCCAAGAAGAACGAAATCCTGCTCGAGGTACATGCCGCCGGGGTCAACTTCCCGGACACCCTTATCATCGAGGGCAAGTACCAGTTCAAACCGCCCTTCCCGTTTTCCCCGGGCGGCGAGGCCGCGGGCGTGGTCAGCGCCGTGGGCGAGAAGGTCAGCCACCTCAAGGTTGGTGACCGGGTCATGGCCCTGACCGGGTGGGGCAGCTTCGCCGAACAAGTCGCGGTGCCGGGCTACAACGTCCTGCCGATCCCCGCCGCCATGGACTTCAACACCGCCGCCGCCTTCAGCATGACCTACGGCACCTCCATGCACGCCCTCAAGCAGCGCGCCCACCTGCAACCGGGCGAAACCCTGCTGGTGCTCGGCGCCTCTGGTGGCGTGGGCCTGGCCGCCGTGGAAATCGGCAAAGCCATGGGCGCACGCGTGATCGCCGCCGCCAGCAGCGAAGAAAAACTCGCCGTGGCCAAAGCCGCCGGCGCCGATGAACTCATCAACTACACCACCACTAACCTCAAGGACGAAATCAAACGCCTCACCGACGGCAACGGCGCCGACGTGATCTACGACCCGGTGGGCGGCGACCTCTTCGACCAGGCTATCCGCGCCATCGCCTGGAACGGCCGCCTGCTGGTGGTGGGCTTCGCCAGCGGGCGTATCCCCGAACTGCCGGTCAACCTCGCCCTGCTCAAAGGCGCGGCGGTGGTCGGCGTGTTCTGGGGCTCCTTCGCCCAACGCCAGCCCCAGGACAACGCCGCCAACTTCCAGCAACTGTTCGGCTGGTTCGCCGAAGGCAAGCTCAAACCCCTGGTCTCGCAGCTCTACCCTCTGAGCAACGCCGCCCAAGCCATCAACGACCTCGGCCAACGCAAAGCCGTGGGTAAAGTAGTGGTGCAGGTGCGTTGATCGGTGGTTGGAGGGCCCGGGCTGCCGTAGGGGTGGCTCGGGCTCCCCTCTTACAAGCCATCGCTTGTCCGCCAGGACAACTAACCCACATCCCTCCCCCGGTTTTTCACACTGCTCTAGCCTCTCTGCAATGGCGCGCCCGCTCATCAAACATATGTTTTCGAGTGGGCTCTAACGCGCTATCTGGCAAAGCACCCGTCAACGCCCAGAAAGGAGGAGTTAGCCGTCAGATACTGGCCGCCAGCGTCTGTTGTGCCACGTCGCGGCAGCGCTTGAGGCGGGCTTCCAGGTTACGGTCAGGCATGGCGTGGCTGCGTAGGGCATTGACGGTTTGCTCGACGTAGTCACGGGTGGTGCCATAACGGCCGCAGGCACTTTCGAAGACTTGGCTCAGCACGCTGTCGGGCAGGTTGCCGGCGTAGCTGGGCAGGTGGCGCTCCAGTACGAACCCCAGGGCCTGCACGCGCGTACCGTCTTCAAGACGGCAGTTGAGCCAGTGGGGTCGGTAGGACGGCACGGGCATTTCGCGCTGCCAGAGGGCGTAGAGGGAATCTTGCAATTGCTCTTGCGGGAGTCGGTAGGCGAAGCCGCTGCACGAGCCGCCGCGATCCAGGCCGAAGACCAGGCCGGGGCGTTCCGGTGTGCCACGGTGTTCGTGGGACCACAGGTAAAGGCCGCGATGATAGCCATGGACCCGGCCGCGCACCCGTTCCACCGCCGAGCATTCGGGGCGCCAGATCAACGAGCCGTAGGCAAACAGCCACACCGGGCCACCGCGATGGCGGGCCAGGGTGGCCTGCATCGAGCTCATCAGTTGTTCGTGGGTGAGGGGCGACCCCAGATCGAGCCGCGGCGGATAAACCGGATTCACAAGAGCAGATTCAATGGCACTCATGGCGAATAGCGTTGAGCTCCCCGCAGTGAAGAATTACTTAATAGAACGCACCGCTGTAACAATAAGGCACATAAGTTTTAAGGCAAATTAAGTGCCATGGCACAGTTTTTAAATTCAACCTTTGTTTTATATAGCCTAACGATATCTATCCATTTGAATAAATACCGATCAGCTATATAGGGAGTTATAACGCGCCAGGATTCAGTCGCGAGGAGCGTAGGCAAATACATCCGCACGCATTTGGTGGGGGTCCATGCCGGCGTCCACCAGGGCATCGAGGGTGGCGTAGATCATTGCCGGCGAGCCGCTGCCATAGACGTAAACCGAGGACAGGTCCTGGATGTCTTCGCACACCGCCTCATGCAGCATGCCGCAGCGCCCGTCCCAGCCACACAGGTCACTGACCACTTTGTGCAGGTAGAGGTTGGGCAGTTGCTGCCATTGGTCCCAGTGTTCGATGGCGTAGAAATCTTGCGGGCGGCGCACGCCCCAGTACAGATGCACCGGATGCTTGAAGCCCTTGGCGCGGCAGTGCTCGATCAGGCTGTGCATCTGCGCCATGCCTGTGCCGGCCGCGATCAGCACCAGGGGGCCGTCCGGCAGTTGCGACAAGTGAGTGTCGCCAAACGGCATTTCCACTCGCACCAATGGGTTGCGTTGCAGTTGCTCGATGAGGGTTTGCGCACTGGCTTCACGCACCAGTACATGGAGTTCCAGATCCCGCCCGGCGTGGGGGGCGGAGGCCAGGGAGAAGGCCGATTTCTCGCCATTCTCGCGCTCCAGCATCAGGTACTGCCCGGCGTGGTAACGCGGCGCTTTGCCGGCCGGGGTGCGCAAGCGCACACGCCAGACATCGCCGCCCACCTCCACGCACTCACTGACCTGACACGACAGGCTGCGCACCGGCAGTTCTCCCAGCGCAAGCACGCCATCCCACAGCACGATGCAGTCTTCCAGCGGCTCGGCAATGCAAGTGTAGAACTCGCCGTGGTCGCGCACCGCGCCGGCCTGTTGCACGCGGCCTTCAACCAGCAGCGCGGCGCACACGTGACAATTGCCATTGCGGCAGCTTTGCGGGCATTCGTAGCCCAGGCGCCGTGCGCCATCGAGGATCCGCTCGCCGGGCAATATCTCAAGCACTGCTCCGGAGGGCTGCAAGGTTACACGCATCAATCTATTCCTAACTGATTCCAGATGGCATCGATCCGGCGGGTGACCGCCTCGTCCTTGACGATAACCCGCCCCCACTCGCGGGTGGTTTCACCGGGCCATTTGTGGGTGGCATCCAGGCCCATTTTCGAGCCCAGGCCGGACACCGGCGAGGCGAAGTCCAGGTAGTCGATCGGCGTGTTGTCGATCATCACCGTGTCGCGCTTGGGGTCCATGCGCGTGGTGATGGCCCAGATCACGTCGTTCCAGTCCCGGGCATTGATGTCGTCGTCGGTGACGATAACGAACTTGGTGTACATGAACTGCCGCAAAAACGACCAGACCCCCAGCATCACGCGCTTGGCGTGCCCCGGGTACTGCTTCTTTATGGTCACCACCGCCATGCGGTATGAACAGCCTTCGGGCGGCAGGTAGAAGTCGGTGATTTCCGGGAACTGCTTTTGCAGGATCGGCACGAACACTTCGTTCAGCGCCACGCCGAGGATCGCCGGCTCATCGGGCGGGCGGCCAGTGTAGGTGCTGTGGTAGATCGGCTTGATACGGTGGGTGATGCGCTCGACGGTAAACACCGGGAAGCTGTCGACTTCGTTGTAGTAGCCGGTGTGGTCGCCGTAAGGGCCTTCGTCGGCCATTTCACCAGGGTGGATCACGCCTTCGAGGATGATCTCGGCGGTGGCCGGCACTTGCAGGTCGTTGCCGCGGCATTTCACCAGCTCGGTGCGGTTGCCACGCAACAACCCGGCGAAGGCGTATTCGGAAAGGCTGTCGGGCACCGGGGTGACGGCACCCAGGATGGTGGCCGGGTCCGCCCCCAGCGCCACGGAAACAGGGAACGGCTGGCCCGGATGTTTTTCACACCATTCGCGGTAATCCAACGCACCGCCGCGATGGCTCAGCCAGCGCATGATGACCTTGTTGCGGCCAATCACCTGCTGGCGGTAGATGCCCAGGTTCTGGCGGTCCTTGTTCGGGCCTTTGGTGACGGTCAGGCCCCAGGTAATCAGCGGGCCGACATCGCCAGGCCAGCAGGTCTGCACGGGCAGCATCGCCAGGTCGACGTCGTCACCTTCGATGACCACTTCCTGGCACACCGCGTCTTTGACCACTTTGGGGGCCATGGCGATGATCTTGCGGAAGATCGGCAGCTTGGACCAAGCGTCTTTCAGGCCCTTGGGCGGCTCCGGCTCCTTGAGAAAGGCCAGTAATTTGCCGATTTCGCGCAGCTCGCTGACCGCTTCGGCGCCCATGCCCAGGGCCACGCGCTCGGGAGTGCCGAACAGGTTGCCGAGCACCGGGATGTCGTAGCCGGTGGGGTTTTCAAAGAGCAGGGCCGGGCCTTTGGCACGCAAGGTGCGGTCGCAGACCTCGGTCATTTCCAGCACAGGAGACACCGGAACCTGGATGCGCTTGAGTTCGCCGCGCGTTTCCAGACCGCTGATAAAGTCGCGCAAGTCGCGATACTGCATGCTTGAGCCTCGTTTTGGCCGTGGCGTTCGGGGCACGAGTTTAGCGCCGAAGCCAACTGTTACGAATAGTGAGCTGCCCGATGATAAAGGGTCAGACAGCAAAAAGCCGGGTTTCCCCGGCCTTTTGCGGTCCCGCTCGAATTACTTGCGTTTCATCGACAGGAAGAACTCATCGTTGGTCTTGGTCTGTTTCAGCTTGTCGATCAAGAACTCGATAGCCGCGACTTCGTCCATCGGGTGCAGCAGCTTGCGCAGGATCCACATGCGCTGCAACTCGTCGTCGGCGGTCAGCAACTCTTCGCGGCGGGTGCCGGAACGGTTGATGTTGATGGCCGGGAAGACGCGTTTTTCCGCGATCTTGCGATCCAGAGGCAGCTCCATGTTGCCGGTGCCCTTGAACTCCTCGTAGATCACTTCGTCCATCTTCGAGCCGGTTTCAACCAGCGCGGTGGCGATGATGGTCAGCGAACCGCCTTCTTCGATGTTGCGCGCAGCGCCGAAGAAACGCTTCGGTTTTTCCAGGGCGTGGGCATCGACACCACCGGTGAGGACCTTGCCGGAGCTCGGGATCACGGTGTTGTAGGCACGGGCCAGACGGGTGATGGAATCGAGCAGGATCACCACGTCCTTTTTGTGCTCGACCAGGCGCTTGGCCTTCTCGATCACCATTTCGGCAACCTGCACGTGGCGGGTTGGCGGCTCGTCGAACGTCGAGGCAACCACTTCGCCGCGCACGGTGCGCTGCATTTCGGTCACTTCTTCCGGGCGCTCGTCGATCAACAGCACGATCAGATGAACTTCCGGGTTGTTGCGCGCAATATTGGCGGCGATATTCTGCAGCATGATCGTCTTGCCCGCTTTCGGCGGAGCCACAATCAGGCCGCGCTGGCCCTTGCCGATGGGCGCACACAGGTCGATCACGCGACCAGTCAGGTCTTCGGTGGAACCGTTGCCGGCTTCCATTTTCATGCGCACGGTCGGGAACAGCGGGGTCAGGTTCTCGAAGAGAATCTTGTTCTTCGCGTTCTCGGGACGATCAAAGTTGATCGTATCGACCTTGAGCAGTGCGAAATAACGCTCGCCTTCCTTGGGAGGGCGGATCTTGCCAACGATGGTGTCACCGGTGCGCAAGTTGAAACGGCGGATCTGGCTCGGCGAGACGTAGATGTCGTCGGGGCCCGCCAGATAGGAGGCGTCAGCGGAGCGCAGGAAGCCGAAGCCGTCCTGGAGAATCTCCAGCACGCCATCACCGGAGATTTCCTCGCCGCTTTTCGCGTGCTTTTTGAGCAGAGAGAAAATCACGTCCTGCTTGCGCGAACGGGCCATATTTTCTATGCCCATCTGTTCGGCCAATTCGAGCAGTTCGGTAATCGGCTTTTGCTTGAGTTCAGTCAGATTCATATAGGAATGACGTAATCATTTATGGAGGGGGGGGAAATTAAGCTTTTGGCTTAATGAGGCCGCGCCGCGGAGAAGGCGACAGGATCGCGTACTAATCGAAAGGAGAGCGTCGGCGACGGCTTGCAGGGGGCAATGGAGAAACCAGTGCGGGGCCGAATGTAACACCTGAATTTAGGAGCGTCTAGCCCTGAACAATGAAAAGCCCCGCAATTTGCGGGGCTTTTCATCAGGCTTAGATGTTGGCGTCGAGGAAGGCTGCTAACTGCGACTTAGACAGCGCACCGACCTTGGTGGCTTCGACATTGCCGTTCTTGAACAACATCAGCGTCGGGATACCACGCACGCCATGCTTGGCTGGCGTTTCCTGGTTTTCGTCGATGTTCAGCTTGGCAACGGTCAGTTTGCCTTTGTAGGTTTCAGCAATCTCGTCCAGGACTGGCGCGATCATTTTGCAAGGGCCACACCACTCAGCCCAGTAATCGACCAATACAGCGCCTTCGGCCTTGAGTACGTCAGCCTCGAAGCTAGCGTCGCTAACGTGTTTGATAAGATCGCTGCTCATGGAAGTCTCCAGGTTGTAAGCAAAAAAACGTGGCCCATCATAGCCGCCCTTCCCCCGTTCAGGAAGCCGCAGATGATTGACTATCACTATGGCAATTCATGGCTTTGGGTATAGGGCAATGCCGCACATTCCGCTAATTACAGCAGAAAATTCTGACCGCACCGTAGCCTCGCGCTCGAAGTAAGAGAGGAAGTGAGCTTGATGGCGAAATGCCTCACCAGAAGCACAACAGGCCGCGACATGGGTCGCAGCCTGTTTCTGGGCGGGGTTGCCGGGTTACAACTTGATCCAGGTCGCCTTCAGTTCGGTGTACTTGTCAAAGGCGTGCAGCGACTTGTCACGGCCATTACCGGACTGCTTGAAGCCACCGAACGGTGCGGTCATATCGCCGCCATCGTACTGGTTGACCCACACACTGCCCGCACGCAACGCCTTGGCTGTCAGGTGCGCCTTGGAGATATTGGACGTCCACACCGCCGCCGCCAGCCCATAAGGCGTGTCGTTGGCAATCTCGATGGCTTCCTCGACCGAGTCGAAGGCAATCACCGATAGCACCGGGCCAAAGATCTCTTCCTGGGCAATTTTCATCGCATTGCTGACGCCGTCGAAAATCGTTGGCTCAACATAGGTGCCACCGGTTTCCTGGAGAATGCGCTTGCCACCCACCACCAGTTTGGCGCCATCGCTATGGCCGGACTCGATGTAGGACAGCACGGTGTTCATCTGCTGGGTATCGACCAGCGCGCCGACATTGGTGGCCGGGTCCAGCGGGTTGCCGGGCTTCCAGCCCTTGAGCGCCTCGATCACCAGCGGCAGGAATTTATCCTTGATCGAGCGCTCCACCAGCAGGCGCGAGCCAGCGGTGCAGACTTCGCCCTGGTTGAAGGCAATAGCGCCGGCGGCAGACTCGGCCGCGGCCTGTAGGTCCGGGGCATCGGCAAATACGATGTTCGGGCTCTTGCCGCCCGCCTCCAACCACACCCGCTTCATGTTGGATTCGCCGGAGTAGATCAGCAGTTGCTTGGCGATTTTGGTGGAGCCGGTGAACACCAGGGTATCGACATCGTTATGCAGGGCCAGGGCCTTGCCCACGGTGTGGCCGTAACCCGGCAACACGTTGAGCACGCCCTTGGGAATACCCGCTTCAACCGCCAATGCAGCGATACGGATGGCCGTCAGCGGTGACTTTTCAGAGGGCTTGAGCACCACCGAGTTACCGGTGGACAGCGCCGGGCCGAGTTTCCAGCAGGCCATCATCAGTGGGAAGTTCCACGGCACAATGGCCGCAACCACGCCCACAGGCTCACGGGTAACCAAGCCCAATTGGTCATGGGGCGTGGCAGCCACTTCATCGTAGATCTTGTCGATCGCCTCGCCGCTCCAGCTCAAGGCCTGGGCAGCACCGGGCACGTCGATGCCCAGGGAGTCACTGATGGGCTTGCCCATGTCGAGGGTTTCAAGCAGGGCCAACTCTTGGGCGTTGTCCTTGAGCAGGGCGGCAAAGCGGATCATGGTGGCTTTGCGCTTGCTCGGCGCCAGGCGCGACCACACGCCAGAATTGAAGGTGGCACGAGCGTTTTCCACAGCGCGCTGCGCATCGGCGACGTCACAACTGGCGATGCTGCCCAGCAGCCGGCCATCAACCGGGCTGATACATTCAAAGGTATCGCCGGAAACCGAAGCAGTGTATTCGCCATTGATATAGGCACGGCCTTCGATCTTCAGATCACGAGCACGTTGTTCCCAGTCGGCACGAGTCAGGGTGGTCATACGTGTGTCCTCCTCTTGTTGAATACAGGCGCTGTGCGTTCTATGCAGGCACCTTCAGGAATTCTGCCCGGCCAGCCTTCACATCGGCCCAAGGCAACCGCCACCCTAAACCAGCGGCCGCCAAAGTTTCAATATATTTGACACAAGGCCCCTGCAGCGCCTTGCGATGTTCATTTTAATAAACATAGACTTCGGACTTTTCAGCCATCCGCGCCGCAATCACGGGAGAAAACAGCAATGGGTATCCAAGAGATTGTCGACTTCAGCCAAGCCAATACCCCAGCGGAACGCTATCGCCCCACCGAGGAAAAAATCCTCAAGGGCGACCCACAGCAAACCCTCTACAACCACTACAACAGCCCCTGCGGCCAGATGAACGCGGGCGTATGGGAGGGCGATGCCGGGCAATGGCGGGTCAATTACACCGAACATGAATACTGCGAGATCATCCAGGGCGTCTCCGTCCTGCGTGACGACGACGGCAATGCAAAGACCCTGCGGGCGGGGGACCGATTTGTGATTCCGGCCGGGTTCCGAGGCACCTGGGAAGTGTTACAACCCTGTCGGAAAATCTACGTGGTGTTCGAGCAAAAAGCCTGACGGCGCCTTCACCAGGCAGCATCTGGAAACACTTATGCAGAACCCAGGCCAGGCAATTCATGACTTGGCGACCACACTGTTTTCAGCGCTCTGAAAATCCAATCGCTACCGAATATCGCAGGAAGCGGTATTCGCCGGTTGATCGATAGGGCGCTTCCCCATGAACAGTCACGCAAGGAAGCAAAAAATGCCCGATAACACATGCGATATTTCTATCGCTCAATACGCCATCGGTATGCTCGCCACCGAAGAGCTGCTCGCCGAGGTTCGTCAAAAGGCCAATGGAGCACAGGTAAGGTTCACCGGCCCACGATTCCCATCCACCTGGGATCGACGCCCAACCCGCATAAACCTGCAAACCGATGCCGACAAGATTATCCGTAGCATCAACTGCGGCTGAGTAAAAACAGGCAAAGAAAAAGGCCCGTATCTCGCGATACGGGCCTTTTTCTTAAAGGAGGCCAAATCAATTACTTGATTTTGCCTTCTTTGTAGATCACGTGCTTACGAACAACCGGATCATATTTCTTGATCTCGATTTTGTCCGGAGTCGTGCGCTTGTTCTTGTCGGTAGTGTAGAAGTGACCAGTACCGGCGCTCGAGATCAAACGAATCAATTCACGCATGATTTAGCTCCCTTAGATCTTGCCAGCACGGCGGATTTCGGCCAGCACGACAGTGATGCCACGCTTGTCGATAATACGCATGCCTTTGGCAGATACGCGCAGACGCACGAAACGTTTCTCTTCTTCAACCCAGAAGCGGTGATGCTGCAGGTTTGGCAGGAAACGACGACGGGTTTTGTTGTTTGCGTGGGAAATGTTATTCCCAGTCACCGGACCCTTACCGGTAACTTGACAGACTCTCGACATGCCTCAGCCCTCTAAAACCACATGCCCAACCCGGCATGGGTTGGCCGCTTAATCTCTCAGTCATTTGGCGCCAGGCGCCGCGTTTCTTTAAGGGTCTTACCGGCTACACCTACAAGCGAAGGAACCGGGCCCCTAGAAAAGAGCGCTGCTTTATACCAGAAAGACCTCAGAGCAACAACAGCCCATGTGATTTTGCTTTTGCACGACGGCTGCTTTATCGGCGCTAGAGCGCCCGCCAAACAACCGAAATACGCTGCGCCGCTCATCGCCCGAGGCGGTCTTGCGCCCGCCCGCCAAGGCCCGACCGCCATCACCGGAGTAAACGCCCTCCAGCAGCTGGGGCCCCACAACCATCGCAGGCGCCGTGCGGGAGCGATTCAACAAAAACAAAAAACCGACCAATGACCCGCGGTCGATGACGTAAATGCACTGCCCGAAACAAAATGAAAAATAGGATAGTCATTTCCAAAAGACGCCACTAGGGTAGGACTTTTCCAGACTGCGCGCGCAGATGGGCCCTCGATCTGCAAAGGACACCGAATATGCGTCTCGCCGCCCTGCCCCTGCTGCTGGCTCCGTTCCTAAGCCCGCTGGCCCATGCCGCCGCCCTGAGCGTGTGCACGGAAGCCAGCCCGGAAGGGTTCGACGTGGTGCAGTACAACTCGCTGACCACCACCAACGCCTCGGCCGATGTATTGATGAACCGCCTCGTGGACTTCGATACCGCCAGTGGCAAGGTAGTCCCCAGCCTGGCCGACAGCTGGGAAATTTCCCCGGATGGCCTCAGCTATGTGTTCAAGCTGCATCCGCAGGTGAAGTTCCATAAAACGGACTACTTTAACCCCAGCCGCGAGCTGACCGCCGAAGACGTGAAGTTCAGCTTCGACCGCATGCTTGATCCTGCAAACCCATGGCACAAAATCGCACAAAGCGGCTTCCCACATGCGCAATCGATGCAGTTGCCCGCGCTGATTAAAAAGATCGACGCCCTCGACCCTCTCACTGTGCGCTTTACCCTCGACCACCCGGACTCCACCTTTCTGGCCACCCTGAGCATGGGTTTCGCCTCTATTTATAGCGCCGAGTATGCCGACCAATTGCTCAAGGCCGGCACGCCCGAGAAGCTCAACAATCAGCCAATCGGTAGTGGCCCGTTTATTTTCACGCGCTTTCAAAAAGACGCAGTGATCCGCTACAAGGCCAACCGCGACTACTTCGCCGGTAAGCCTGCGGTCGACAACCTGATTTTCGCCATCACCCCCGATGCCAACGTTCGGCTGCAAAAGCTGCGACGCAATGAATGCCAGATCGCCCTCTCGCCCAAACCATTGGACGTGAACACCGCCCGGCAGGACCCGACGCTCAAGGTCGAGCACACGCCCGCATTCATGACCGCATTCATCGCCATCAATAGCCAGCATCCGCCACTGGACAAACCGCAAGTGCGCCAGGCGATCAACCTGGCGTTCGACAAAACCAGCTACCTCAAAGCCGTGTTCGAGGACACCGCCGAAGCCGCCAACGGCCCTTACCCACCCAATACCTGGAGCTACGCCAAGGAGTTGCCGGGCTATGGCCACGACGCTGCCAAGGCTCGGGAGTTACTGGCCAAGGCCGGCCTCAAGGACGGTTTCAAAACCACTCTCTGGACGCGCCCCTCCGGCAGCCTGCTCAACCCCAACCCCAGCCTTGGCGCGCAATTGCTCCAGGCGGACCTGGCAGAGGTCGGCATCCAAGCGGAAATCCGCGTGATCGAGTGGGGCGAACTAATTCGTCGGGCCAAGGCCGGGGAACATGACCTGCTGTTCATGGGCTGGGCCGGCGACAACGGCGACCCGGACAACTTCCTGACCCCGCAGTTTTCCTGCGCGGCCGTGCAATCGGGCACCAACTTCGCCCGTTACTGCGACCCAGGCCTGGACAAGCTCATCAGCGCTGGCAAGACCACCAGCGAGCAAGGTGTACGCAGCAAGTTGTACGAACAGGCGCAGACGCAAATCCAGCAACAGGCGCTGTGGGTACCCCTGGCGCACCCCACTGCGTTTGCCCTGACCCGCAAAAATATCGAAGGCTATTCGGTCAGCCCATTCGGCCGTCAGGACTTTTCGAAAGTCAGCGTCAAATGATGGGCGCCGCATCGTCACATCCAGCCGTACTCCACCATGGATATCGGGTCTTCGCCCCCGACGATGATGTGGTCCAGCACCTGCACGTCAACTAACTCCAGCGCCTCTTGCAGGCGCTTGGTCAGCACCCGGTCCGCAGGGCTGGGGTCGGCGACACCCGAAGGGTGGTTGTGGGCCAGGATCAACGCCGCGGCGTTGTGCGCCAGCGCCCGTTTGACCACTTGCCGGGGGTAGACGCTGGCGCTGTCGATGGTGCCGCGAAACAGCGACTCAAACGCCAGCACCCGGTGCTTGGCGTCCAGGAACAAGCAACCAAACACCTCATGGGGTTCATGGCGCAGTAACGCCTTGAGGTAGTCGCGCACTGCCTCCGGGCTCTCCAGTACCGATTCGCGCTGGAGCTTTTCTGCCAGGTGCCGGCGCGCCATTTCCAGCACAGCCTGCAATTGGGCGAACTTAGCCGGCCCAAGCCCCAGCTGTCGACTGAACGCCGGCAGATCCGCCTCCAACAGCGCCCGCAGGCTGCCGAATTGCAGGAGCAGGTGGCGCGCCAGATCGACGGCGCTCTTGCCCGTTACCCCGGTACGCAGAAAAATCGCCAGCAGTTCAGCATCAGAAAGCGTCGCCGCGCCGGACTCCAAAAGCTTCTCTCGCGGACGCTCCGCGGCAGGCCAATTGCGGATGCTCATAGCACCTCCTTGTGGATGGGCGCCGCTGTTCCATAGCGGTCGCTGTGTTATCGTAGCCCATCTTTTTTGCGCGTGATTTGGCCTGGGGAGGGACATCGCGCGCAGTCATCACTGAACTCAAAGGCAGGCCTATGCAGCGGCTGTATCGGAAACGCATTGTTCTGGGCGTTGGCGGCGGCATTGCTGCCTACAAGAGCGCCGAGCTGGTTCGCCGGCTCATCGACCAGGGTGCGCAAGTGCGTGTGGTCATGACCCGCGGTGGCAGTGAGTTCATCACCCCGCTGACCATGCAAGCGTTGTCCGGGCACCCGGTTCACCTGGACTTGCTCGACCCGGCCGCCGAAGCGGCAATGGGTCATATCGAACTGGCCCGCTGGGCCGACCTGGTGCTGATCGCGCCCGCCACCGCAGACCTGATTGCGCGCCTGGCCCAAGGCATCGCCAACGATTTGCTGACCACCCTGGTGCTGGCCACCGACGCCACCATCGCCATCGCCCCCGCGATGAACCAAGCCATGTGGCGCGACCCGGCCACCCTGGCCAACACCCAGTTGCTGGAAAGCCGTGGCGTGCGTGTGTTCGGCCCGGGCTCCGGGAGCCAGGCCTGCGGCGACGTCGGCATGGGCCGCATGCTCGAAGCCAACGACCTGGTGGACTGCGCTGCCAATTGCTTCCAGCGCCAGGCGCTGACCGGCAAGCACGTGCTCATCACCGCCGGGCCGACCCAGGAAAACATCGACCCGGTGCGCTACATCACCAACCACAGCTCCGGGAAAATGGGCTTCGCCCTGGCCGAAGCCGCGGTGGAAGCAGGCGCCCGCGTCACGCTGATTACCGGCCCCGTGCACTTGCCGACCCCGGACCGCGTCACCCGCATCGACGTGGTCAGCGCCCGGGACATGCTCGCCGCCTGTGAAGCTGCGATGCCGTGCGACCTATTCATCGCCTCGGCAGCAGTCGCGGACTACCGCCCAGAAGTGGTTGCCCCGCAAAAACTCAAGAAAGACCCTACAAACGGCGACGGCCTGTTACTACAAATGGTGCGCAACCCGGACATCCTGGCCAGCATCTCAACCCGTCCGGACCGCCCCTTCAGCGTCGGCTTCGCCGCCGAGACCGAACACCTGCTGGACTACGCCGCGCGCAAGCTCAAAGACAAGAACCTCGACCTGATCGTCGCCAACGACGTGGCCAACCCCAGCATTGGCTTCAACAGCGAGGAAAACGCCTGCAGCGTGATCGACCGCGAACTGCACGCCACCCTTTTCGCCCAGACCAGCAAGGGCAAGATTGCCCGCCAACTGATTGCTTTTATCGCCGACCGACTGAACCAGGTTTAACACCATGCACGCTTTGCAAGCCAAGATCCTCGACCCCCGCATCGGCAGCGAATTCCCCCTGCCCCAGTACGCCACGCCCGGCTCCGCCGGCCTCGACCTGCGCGCGATGCTCCAGCAAGACACCGTCCTTGAGCCGGGCCAGACCCTGCTGATCCCCACCGGCCTGTCGGTGTACATCGGCGACCCAGGCCTGGCCGCACTGGTGCTGCCGCGCTCGGGCCTGGGCCACAAGCACGGCATCGTGCTCGGCAACCTGGTGGGGCTGATCGACTCCGACTACCAGGGCGAGTTGATGGTCTCCTGTTGGAACCGTGGCCAGACCGCATTCAACATCGCCGTGGGCGAGCGCATCGCCCAACTGGTCCTGGTGCCCGTGGTGCAGGCGCACTTCGAGTTGGTCGAAACCTTCGATGAATCCCAGCGCGGCGCTGGTGGTTTCGGTCACTCCGGCAGCCACTGAGTGGCCCCGACCAGGCCACCCCAACCGCCGGGGTGGCCATTTCACACCACGAACTCTGTGGCGAAAACGCCGTCATACCCTTCAGTTTGAACCCGCCGGCGAGCCGTTCGTCGTCCCGTCCAGCAACCTTTGAGTTGGAGCAACCTCAGCGATGAGCCATGCAGCCCCCGTAGCACCTGCGTTTCCCGACAGCATCTTTCGCGCCTACGACATCCGTGGCGTGGTGCCCAAAACCCTGACCGGCGAAACCGCCTACTGGATCGGCCGGGCCATCGGCGCCCAGACCCTGGCCCAGGGCGAACCGCACATCTCGGTCGGCCGCGACGGTCGCCTGTCCGGCCCGGAACTGGTCGCGCAACTGATCCAGGGCCTATGCGACAGCGGTTGCCACGTCAGCGACGTGGGCCTGGTGCCCACCCCCGCCCTCTACTACGCGGCCAACGTGCTGGCGGGTAAATCCGGGGTCATGCTCACCGGCAGCCACAACCCGTCGGACTACAACGGCTTCAAGATCGTCATCGCCGGCGACACCCTGGCCAACGAACAGATCCAGGCCCTGCACACCCGCCTCAAGACCAACGACCTGACCCGTGGCGAAGGCAGCGTGACCCGGGTGCAAATCCTTGAACGCTACGCCGCGCACATCGTCGACGACGTCAAACTCGCGCGCCGCCTCAAAGTGGTGGTCGATTGCGGCAACGGCGCCGCTGGCGTGATCGCCCCGCAATTGCTTGAAGCGCTGAACTGCGAAGTCATCCCGCTGTTCTGCGAGGTAGACGGCAATTTCCCCAACCATCACCCGGACCCGGGCAAGCCGGAAAACCTCGTGGACCTGATCGCCAAGGTCAAGGAAACCAACGCCGACCTGGGCCTGGCCTTCGACGGCGATGGCGACCGCGTCGGCGTGGTGACCAATACCGGCAGCATCGTCTTCCCGGATCGCCTGTTGATGCTGTTCGCGCGGGACGTGGTAGCCCGCAACCCGGGCGCGCAAATCATCTTCGACGTCAAATGCACCCGCCGCCTCACGCCCCTTATCCAGGAATACGGCGGCCGCCCGCTGATGTGGAAAACCGGCCACTCCCTCATCAAGAAGAAGATGAAAGAAACCGGCGCCCTGCTCGCAGGCGAGATGAGCGGCCACGTGTTCTTCAAGGAACGCTGGTTCGGCTTTGACGACGGCATCTACAGCGCCGCGCGCCTGCTGGAAATCCTCAGCAAGGAAACGGCGAGCTGCGAAGACCTGTTCCAGACCTTCCCGAACGATATTTCCACGCCGGAAATCAATATCCATGTGACCGAAGAGAGCAAATTCAGCATCATTGACGCGCTGCACGACGCACAATGGGGCGCCGGCGCCAACCTGACCACCATCGACGGTGTTCGGGTCGACTATGCACAGGGCTGGGGCCTGGTTCGCGCCTCCAACACCACACCGGTGCTGGTGCTGCGTTTCGAGGCCGACAACGACGCCGAATTGCAACGCATCAAGGACGTGTTCCACGCCCAATTGAAACGTGTAGCCCCCAACCTTCAACTGCCGTTCTGATCGACTAATCCCTCGTTTTGCCGGAGCCCTTAATGACCCTCGAACGCGACGCCGCTGCCAACACCGCCAAGGTTCTATCCGAAGCGCTGCCCTATATTCGACGCTACGTCGGTAAGACGCTGGTCATCAAATACGGCGGCAACGCAATGGAGAGCGAAGAGCTCAAGACCGGCTTCGCCCGCGACATCGTGCTGATGAAGGCCGTGGGCATCAACCCGGTGGTCGTGCACGGCGGCGGCCCGCAGATCGGTGACTTGCTCAAGCGCCTGTCCATCGAGAGCCATTTCGTTGATGGCATGCGCGTGACCGACGCGCAAACCATGGACGTGGTGGAAATGGTCCTCGGCGGGCAGGTCAACAAGGACATCGTCAACCTGATTAACCGCCACGGCGGCAGCGCCATCGGCCTGACGGGCAAGGACGCCGAACTGATCCGCGCGAAAAAACTCACCGTCACCCGCAAGACCCCGGAAATGACCACGCCGGAAATCATCGATATCGGCCACGTCGGCGAAGTGGTCGGCATCAACACCGACCTGCTGAACCTGTTGGTCAAGGGTGATTTCATCCCCGTGATCGCGCCGATCGGCGTGGGCGCCAACGGCGAGTCGTACAACATCAACGCCGACCTGGTGGCGGGCAAGGTAGCCGAGGCCCTCAAAGCCGAGAAGCTGATGCTGCTGACCAACATCGCCGGCCTGATGGACAAGTCCGGGCAAGTCCTGACGGGCCTGACCACCCAGCAAGTCGACGACCTGATCGCCGACGGCACCATCTACGGCGGCATGCTGCCCAAGATCCGCTGCGCGCTGGAGGCGGTACAAGGTGGCGTCGGCAGTTCGCTGATTATTGACGGCCGCGTGCCCAATGCGATTCTGCTGGAAATCTTCACCGACACCGGTGTGGGCACCCTTATCAGCAATCGCAAGCGCCCTTAAGCCGCGGCGCATGCAAAAAGACCCCGCTCAGCCTGGCTGAGCGGGGTCTTTTTTTAACGGCGCCAATCAGACGCCGAACTGCTCGCGATAGGCCTGTACGGCAGGCAAGTGCTGCTTGAGCTCGGGGTCATCGGCCAAGAACTCCAGCACCTGGTTCAGCGACACGATGCTGATGACCGGGATACCGAAATCGCGCTCCACTTCCTGGATAGCCGACAACTCACCGTTGCCGCGCTCCTGGCGGTTGAGAGCGATCAGCACGCCGGCGGCCTTGGCGCCGTCCTGAGAAGCAATGATCTGCATCACCTCGCGGATCGCGGTGCCGGCGGTTATCACGTCATCGATAATCAGCACCTCGCCGGTCAACGGCGCGCCCACCAGGCTGCCGCCCTCACCGTGGGCCTTGGCTTCCTTGCGATTGAAGCACCAAGGCAGGTCGCGCCCGTGGTGTTCGGCCAAAGCCACGGCCGTGGTTGCCGCCAAGGGAATGCCTTTGTAGGCCGGGCCAAAGAGCACATCGAAGCCAATACCGCTTTCAACGATGGCGGCCGCGTAGAAACGCCCCAACTGGGCCAGTGCCGAACCCGAGTTGAAAAGACCTGCGTTGAAGAAATATGGGCTGGTACGCCCGGACTTGAGGGTGAACTCACCGAAGCGCAAAACCCCGCGATCGATGGCAAAACGAATGAAATCGCGCTGATACGCCTGCATGAAAAAACCCCAGATACCACGGCTTTAGCTAATTAGGTAGAGCTCGGGTATCATACACGCACGCGATTTTTGGGGCCATTTATGCGGATCATCAGTGTGAACGTCAATGGTATTCAGGCTGCAGTCGAGCGTGGTTTGCTCAGTTGGCTGCAAGCTCAGAATGCCGACGTCATCTGCCTGCAGGACACCCGCGCCTCCGCCTTTGAACTGGACGACCCAGCCTTCCAACTGGATGGCTACTTCCTTTATGCCTGTGATGCCGAAGTTCCCACCCAAGGTGGCGTGGCTTTGTATTCGCGGTTGCAACCCAAGGCGGTCATCAGCGGCCTCGGCTTCGAGACAGCCGACCGCTACGGGCGCTACCTGCAAGCCGATTTCGACAAGGTCAGCATCGCGACCTTGCTGCTTCCATCAGGGCAGAACGGCGATGAAGAGCTGAACCAAAAGTTCAAGCTAATGGACGATTTCGCCCGTTATCTGGACAAACAGCGTCGCAAACGCCGCGAGTACATCTACTGTGGCTCGCTGTATGTGGCGCAACAGAAGCTGGACATAAAAAACTGGCGCGACAGCCAGCAATCCCCCGGCTTCCTGGCACCGGAACGGGCCTGGATGGACGAGATCGTTGGCAACATGGGCTACGTGGATGCACTGCGCGAAGTCAGCCGCGAAGGCGACCAATACAGCTGGTGGCCGGACAACGAACAAGCCGAGATGCTCAACCTGGGTTGGCGTTTCGACTACCAGTTACTGACCCCCGGCCTGCGTCGCTTCGTGCGTAGCGCGCGCCTGCCGCGCCAGCCACGGTTCTCGCAGCATGCGCCGCTGATCGTGGACTACGACTGGACGCTGACCATCTAAGCATCTTTTCGCAGCCACAAAAAAACCGACATCGCTGTCGGTTTTTTTGTGGCCGTGAATCCTGCCGCAGCCTACTTGATAAGGCGCCAAGTGAAAGGGTAGCGATAAGCCACACCTTCGTTGGCCTTGATCCCGGCAATGATGGTCAGCACGAGTGCGCCAATCAGCACCAACGCCAGCAGGGCAAAGCCGATCAGCACGAACATCAGCAAATAACAGATGGCCGAGGCGATGGCCACGGTGATCTGAAAGTTCAGCGCTTCCTTGCCCTGGGCGTCGATGAACGGGTCCACCTCACGCTTGACCTGCCACAGGATCAACGGCCCGATCAGGCTGCCGAACGGGAACCACATCCCCAGGAAAGCGGAAAAGTGACAGAACATCGCCCACTGACGGACCTCGCGGCTTAAAGTCGGCACGGGTTGCAGTTCATCGCTCATCACACGCTCCTTAAGGGTGAGGCGCAATCAGTCGGCCAAGGCCGCTTTTTGCAATTCAAAGATTTCAGCCATGCCTTTTTTCGCCAACTCCAGCATGGCGGTCAGGTCTTCAGGCTGGAATGGCGCGCCTTCAGCAGTGCCTTGCACTTCGATGAAACCGCCGGTACCGGTCATGACCACATTAAGGTCGGTCTCGGCTGCGGAGTCTTCGAGGTAGTCCAGGTCCAGCACCGGCTCGCCTTGGTACATGCCCACGGACACCGCCGCGATCATCTGCTTGAGCGGGTCGCCAGCCTTGAGGCCACCACGCTTCTTGATGACTTTCAGCGCGTCGATCAAGGCCACCATGGCGCCCGTGATGGATGCGGTGCGGGTACCGCCGTCGGCCTGGATCACATCGCAATCGACGTACAGAGTCACATCGCCAAGCTTGGACATGTCCAGCGCGGCGCGCAGGGAACGACCGATCAGACGCTGGATTTCCAGGGTGCGGCCACCCTGCTTGCCACGGCTGGCTTCGCGCTGGTTACGCTCGCCAGTAGCGCGCGGCAGCATGCCGTACTCGGCGGTCAGCCAGCCTTGGCCCTGGCCTTTGAGGAAACGCGGCACGCCGTTCTCGACGCTGACCGTACAAATCACTTTGGTATCACCAAATTCGACCAGTACAGAGCCCTCGGCGTGTTTGGTGTAGTTGCGGGTAATGCGGATCGAGCGAAGCTGATCGGCAACGCGACCACTTGGACGTTTCATAGGGGAACACCTGTACGGGGACGGAAAACTGCCGAGCATTATAGTGCCGACCACGCCCACGGGGCACGCCTAAAAAACCGTGCTGTGACCGGTGGGCCACGCCCGGCTTGGGAGCATCCGCCGCTCTGCGCTACAATCCGGCCCCTTCAATGCCTGTTGGCCATCATTTATCCATCGGCCCCGTCCAGCGGCGGTTCCGAATCGCGAGGTACCTGCCATGGTGCACAGCATGACCGCCTTCGCCCGCGTCGAGAACGCCGGCACCCAGGGCACCCTGAGCTGGGAGTTGCGCTCGGTCAACAGCCGCTATCTGGAACCTCACCTACGCCTGCCCGAATCCTTTCGCGACCTCGAAGGCGCCGTGCGCGAGGCGCTGCGCCAGGGCGTATCGCGGGGCAAGCTCGAATGCACCCTGCGCTTTACCGAGGAAAGCACCGGCAAACCCCTGCAAGTTGACCGCGAGCGCGCCGCCCAACTGGTCGCCGCCGCCGAAACTGTGGCCAGCCTGATAAAACAACCGGCCGCCCTCAACCCGCTGGAAGTGCTGGCCTGGCCCGGCGTGCTGGTAGCCGACGCCACCGACCCGCAGGCCCTCAACGCCCAGGCACTGGCCTTGTTCAACCAAGGCCTCAAAGAACTCAAGGCCGGCCGCCAGCGCGAAGGCGCGGAGCTGGCACGCCTGATTCACGAACGCCTGGACGCCATAGAAGAAGACGTGGCGACCCTGCGCGTGCAGGTGCCACACATGCTCGCCACCCAGCGCCAGAAGGTGCTCGACCGCTTCGCCGACATGAAGGCCGACCTCGACCCGCAGCGCCTGGAGCAGGAAATGGTCTTGCTCGCGCAGAAAAGCGACGTGGCCGAGGAACTCGACCGCCTAAGCACCCACATCCTCGAAGTGCGCCGCGTCCTCAAGGCCGGCGGCGCCGCCGGTCGGCGCCTGGATTTCCTGATGCAGGAACTCAACCGCGAAGCCAATACACTGGGCTCCAAAGCCTTCGACCCGCGCAGCACCCAAGCGGCGGTCAACCTCAAAGTGTTGATCGAGCAAATGCGCGAACAAGTACAGAATATTGAGTAAGGCACCCTCCATGACCCACAGCACCGGCACCCTTTACATCATTTCCGCCCCTTCGGGCGCGGGCAAAAGCAGCCTGGTCAAGGCCCTCACCGACGCCAACCCGGAAATCCGCGTCTCGGTCTCCCACACCACCCGGGCCATGCGCCCCGGTGAAGTGAATGGCGTGAACTACCACTTCGTCGAACGCAGCGAGTTCGTGAAAATGATCGAACACGGCGACTTCCTGGAGCGCGCCGAGGTGTTCGGCAACCTCTACGGCACCTCGCAGAGCCACTTGCAGCAGACCCTCGACGAAGGCCACGACCTGATACTGGAAATCGACTGGCAAGGCGCCGAACAAGTGCGCAAGTTGATGCCCCAGGCCCGCTCGATTTTCATCCTGCCGCCCTCGCTGCAAGCGCTGCATCAGCGCCTGACCAACCGCGGCCAGGACAGCGACGAGATTATCGACGGGCGCATGCGTGAAGCCGTCAGCGAAATGAGCCACTACGTGGACTATGACTACCTCATCATCAACGACGAGTTCACCCATGCGCTGGACGATCTGAAAGCGATTTTCCGTGCCAATCAGCTCCAGCAAAAGCGCCAACAGCAGCGTTTTGGCAAGTTGCTCGCCGAACTGCTGGGTTAAACAGCACTTTCCAAAACGGCTGCAAGGGCCTTACATTGGCACTTGTAGCGCTTTGCCATGGCGAGCGACAAATCAGCGCTTCCCTAATTGCTGGTGATTTTTTAAACTGTTGAGTCCGCTCGCCCATTCGGGCTGCGCGCATATTGCATTTGCTACGAGGAATACCATGGCCCGCGTAACCGTTGAAGACTGCCTAGAACACGTGGATAACCGCTTTGAGCTGGTCATGCTCTCTACCAAGCGTGCTCGTCAATTGGCAACCGGTGGCAAAGAGCCAAAGCTGGCTTGGGAAAATGACAAGCCGACCGTAATGGCACTGCGCGAAATCGCCGCTGGCCTGATGAGCTACGCCGTGATCGCCGAGGCCGAAATCGTCGAAGACGAACCGCTGTTCGCAGCGTTCGAGGACGAGTCCAACGAGGCCGTCTAAGCCTATGCCCGGTCGACGTAGCACGGCGCAGGGTCACAGCCTACGGCAGGAGTCATCATGCCGAGCATAGACGCCCTCGCCGATCGCTTATCGACCTATCTCGGCACGGACCAGGTCAATCTGGTCCGCCGAGCGTATTTCTACGCCGAACAAGCCCACGACGGCCAACGCCGCCGTAGCGGCGAGGCATACGTCACGCACCCTCTTGCCGTGGCGAACATTCTTGCCGACATGCACATGGACCATCAGAGCCTGATGGCCGCCATGCTCCATGACGTGATCGAAGACACCGGTATTGCCAAAGAGGCGCTGCAAGCGCAGTTCGGTGAAACCGTGGCCGAATTGGTCGACGGGGTCAGCAAACTGACCCAGATGAATTTCGAGACCAAGGCCGAGGCCCAGGCCGAGAACTTCCAGAAAATGGCCATGGCCATGGCCCGCGATATCCGCGTGATCCTGGTCAAGCTGGCTGATCGCCTGCATAACATGCGCACGCTGGAAGTGCTGTCCGGCGAAAAACGCCGGCGCATCGCCAAAGAAACCCTGGAAATCTATGCGCCCATCGCCAATCGCCTGGGCATGCACAGTATCCGCATCGAGTTCGAGGACCTGGGTTTCAAGGCCATGCACCCCATGCGCTCGGCGCGCATCTACCAAGCCGTCAAGCGCGCCCGAGGCAATCGCAAGGAAATCGTCAACAAAATCGAGGAATCCCTCAGCCACTGCCTCGCCATCGACGGCATCCAGGGCGAGGTCAGCGGGCGCCAGAAGCACATCTACGGCATCTACAAAAAGATGCGCGGCAAGCGCCGGGCCTTCAACGAGATCATGGACGTCTACGCGTTCCGCATCATCGTTGACAAGGTCGACACCTGCTACCGGGTGCTCGGGGCTGTACATAATTTGTACAAACCGCTGCCGGGGCGCTTCAAGGACTACATCGCCATCCCCAAGGCCAACGGCTATCAGTCCCTGCATACCACGCTGTTCGGCATGCACGGCGTGCCGATCGAAATCCAGATCCGCACCCGCGAAATGGAAGAAATGGCCAACAACGGCATCGCCGCCCACTGGCTGTACAAATCCACCGGCGACGAGCAGCCCAAGGGCACTCACGCCCGCGCCCGCCAATGGGTCAAAGGCGTGCTGGAAATGCAGCAACGTGCCGGCAACTCCCTGGAATTCATCGAAAGCGTAAAAATCGACCTGTTCCCGGACGAAGTCTACGTCTTCACCCCCAAGGGCCGGATCATGGAGCTGCCCAAAGGCTCTACGGCGGTGGATTTCGCCTACGCGGTGCACACCGATGTGGGCAACAGCTGCATCGCCTGTCGGATCAATCGTCGCCTCGCGCCGCTGTCCGAACCCCTGCAGAGCGGTTCCACCGTCGAAATCGTCAGCGCCCCCGGCGCGCGGCCCAACCCGGCGTGGCTCAACTTCGTGGTCACCGGCAAGGCCCGCACGCACATCCGCCACGCCCTCAAGCTGCAACGCCGCTCCGAGTCCATCAGCCTCGGCGAGCGCCTGCTGAACAAGGTCCTCAACGGCTTCGACAGCGCCCTGGACAAGATCCCGGCCGAGCGCATCCAGGCCATGCTCCACGAGTACCGCCTGGAACTGATCGAAGACCTGCTCGAAGACATCGGCCTGGGCAACCGCATGGCCTACGTGGTCGCCCGCCGCCTGCTGGGTGAAGGCGAACAACTGCCCAGCCCCGAAGGCCCACTGGCGATCCGCGGCACCGAAGGCCTGGTGCTCAGCTACGCCAAGTGCTGCACACCGATCCCCGGCGATCCGATTGTCGGCCACCTGTCCGCGGGCAAAGGCATGGTCGTGCACCTGGATAACTGCCGCAACATCAGCGAAATCCGCCACAACCCGGAAAAATGCATCCAGCTCTCCTGGGCCAAGGACGTCACCGGCGAATTCAACGTCGAGCTGCGCGTCGAGCTGGAGCACCAACGCGGCCTGATCGCCCTGCTGGCCAGTAGCGTCAACGCAGCCGACGGCAATATCGAGAAAATCAGCATGGATGAGCGCGATGGCCGCATCAGCGTGGTCCAACTGGTCGTCAGCGTGCATGACCGCGTGCACCTGGCCCGAGTCATCAAGAAACTGCGCGCCCTCACCGGCGTCACCCGCATCACCCGCATGCGTGCGTAAGCCCTTCATAACAAGGAACCCAACATGACCAAGACCGTTATCACCAGCGACAAAGCCCCGGCAGCCATCGGCACTTACTCCCAGGCGATCAAGGCTGGCAACACTGTCTACATGTCCGGCCAGATTCCCCTGGACCCAAAAACCATGGAGCTGGTCGAAGGCTTCGAAGCCCAGACCGTCCAGGTGTTCGAGAACCTCAAGGCTGTGGCCGAAGCGGCGGGCGGTTCGTTCAAGGACATCGTCAAACTCAACATTTTCCTCACCGACCTGAGCCACTTCGCCAAGGTCAACGAGATCATGGGCAAATACTTCGACCAGCCCTACCCGGCACGCGCCGCCATCGGTGTCGCTGCGCTGCCCAAGGGTTCGCAGGTTGAAATGGACGCCATTCTCGTCATCGAGTAAGCGGCGTCCGCAGGTATTGGCGCAGCCCTCGTGCTGCGCCATTTTCGTTTTGAAAGGATTCCATCATGCGCCAAGCGCTTGCTCTCTCATTGCTCGCCGTGTTCCTCGGCGGCTGCGCCAGCGATCCCGCCGACCGTGATATCAGTGGCACCTGGATCAACCAGGTGGCAATCGATGCCGCCGCCAAAGGCGAGTCATTGCGCGAAACCCTCCAGGCCAACGGCCCAAACCTGGAATGGGACATCAACACCAAAGCCGCTCAGGCGCGCTTCACCAACGGCTTCGAAAATGTCGAAGGCAAACTGGCCGGCGAACAGTCCGGGGCCTGGAAAGTCGACTTCTACGGCGGCTCGTCCGTCGAGCTCAAGCGCGACGGCAAGCAATTGCTGCAAGCGGCGGCCGACACGGACCCTGCACAAACCTTCGAGCGCGCCCAGGACACCACCGTGCCTGCCGGCGCGCCGCTGGGCGCCAGTTTCGAGCGCGCACTCTACGCCACCTACATGGGGGGCAACTGGAAGGTCCTGAGTGGCCCTGGCGAAGGCGGCACCGTGCAGTTCCAGCCGGATGGCCGGATCGACGGCATGGTCGGCGCCGACCGCTACGCCCTGTGCCTGGCGGGCGATTGCGCATCCATGAGCGGTAGCAACGACAGCATCTGGCTGCAACAAGGCAACCAGGGCAACTCGTGGATCTTCGCCCGCAAGGGTGACCAACTGGAAATTTTCCAGGCGATCAACGGTGCCCTGGCGGACGAAATGCCTTCCCTGTCCCCCGGCGCACGCCAGTGGCTGCTGGAAAAACAGTAACCCGCGGCAGCGGCTACACCTCCTGCGCGAGGATGGCCGCGTAGCCTTCGCGGAAACTCGGGTATAGCGGCGCCCACCCCAGGGCCCGCGCCCGCGCGTTGGAGCACCGCTTGCTGCTGGCCCGGCGCACGCTGACCTCATCGGCCCACTGGCTGACACCCAGGTAATCGCGCAACCAGGCAACCACCTCAGCCAGCGGCGCCGGCGTGTCATCGACACCTATATAGCAATCCTCCAGCGCCGCCCCTTGGCGATCAGTCTCCAACAAGAAGGCCAACAGCCGCGCTGCGTCGTCGACGTGAATGCGGTTGCCAAACAACGGCGGCTCGATGGCCACGCGATAGCCCTGGCGCACCTGGGTCAGCAGTGCGTTGCGCCCTGGGCCGTAAATGCCGGTGAGGCGCACCGCACTGGCGGGGATGCCACTGCGCGCGGCGACCTGCTCGGCCTCAAGCATCAAACGCCCGGAGTAGCCACGCGCCTCGGTGGCCGAGGTTTCGTCGATCCACTCGCCCTCTTGCTGGCCATAGACGCTGGTGCTGGAGACGAACAGCAGGCGCTTGGGCGCCTGGCCATGCTGTTCGAGCCAACCCAGTACATGTTCCAGCCCCTGGACGTAAGCCGCGCGGTAACCTGCCTCGTCGTGTTCGGTGGCCGTGGCGCAATACACCAGGTAGTCCACGGCGCCAGTCGGCCACTGGGCCGGGCATTGCGCGCTGAACAAATCCCCAGCGATACCCGTGGCCCCGGCGGGCAACCTCGCGGTCGTGCGACGCATTCCGTAAGCCTGCCATCCTTTCGCCAGCATTTGCGTCGCCAAACGCCCGCCAACGTCGCCACAACCGGCGATCAACACCGAAGGAACGGACATCAAAAACCCCTCAAATAATGGCCCAGCCTAGCTTCGTCAGATGACGAGCGGCGGGCTTCGTAGGAAAAAAAGACAGTCTATTGCTTCTGTTAACAAGAATTACTTGCAATAATGGCCGCCCATTTGTTCTCGGCCCCACGAGGCCTAGAAGGACATTTACCCCTTTTCCCTCTCAGGTCCGGCCAGCATGACAAGCAATCAACTCCCCGCTTCGCCAACCAAGCTTTCTAGCCCTTCGCGCACGTGGCGCATGGTAACAGCGCTGTTGCTCAGCCTGTTGCTGGCACCGACTGCGGCCTATGCGGACCAAGCGGCACCGGCCGCTGCCGCGGCGCCGGCTGCTACCCATGAGAGCACCGACCACAGCCCCGCGCCTGTCACCGACGCTGCGCCAGTCGTGACCCCGGTTGCCGCCGACCCGGCCCTGGCGCAAGACGCCAACCTGCCCGCCGATGGCGAAGGCGAAGTGCTGGAAGCCGACAACACCCTGGGCATGGCCCATGACCTGTCGCCATGGGGCATGTACCAGAACGCCGACATCATCGTGAAAATCGTGATGATCGGCCTGGCCATCGCCTCGATCATCACCTGGACCATCTGGATCGCCAAGGGCTTTGAGCTGCTGGGCGCCAAGCGTCGCCTGCGCGGTGAAATCCTGGCCCTGAAAAAAGCCACCACCCTCAAGGAAGCCAGCACCACTGCGGCCAAGGAAGGCACCCTGGCCAACCTGCTGGTGCACGACGCCTTGGAAGAAATGCGCCTGTCGGCCAATAGCCGCGAGAAAGAAGGCATCAAGGAACGGGTGAGCTTCCGCCTCGAGCGCCTGGTCGCTGCCTGCGGTCGCAACATGAGCAGCGGCACCGGCGTGCTGGCCACCATTGGTTCCACCGCGCCCTTCGTCGGCCTGTTCGGCACCGTGTGGGGCATCATGAACAGCTTCATCGGCATCGCCAAAACCCAGACCACCAACCTGGCCGTCGTCGCCCCCGGCATTGCCGAAGCCCTGCTGGCCACTGCCCTGGGCTTGGTCGCGGCGATCCCCGCCGTGGTGATCTACAACGTGTTCGCCCGCTCCATCGCCGGCTACAAGGCCCAAGTCTCTGACGCCTCTGCCGAAGTCCTGCTGCTGGTCAGCCGTGACCTCGACCACCTGCCGCCTGAGCGCGGCTCGCAACCGCATATGGTGAAAGTGGGGTAATCGGCCATGGGCCTGCATTTGAAAGAAGGCGCAGACGACGATCTGGCCGAGAACCATGAAATCAACGTCACCCCGTTCATCGACGTGATGTTGGTACTGCTCATCATCTTTATGGTGGCCGCCCCGCTGGCCACCGTGGACATCAAGGTTGACCTGCCCGCCTCCACCGCCAAACCGGCGCCGCGGCCGGAGAAACCGGTGTTCCTCAGCGTCAAGGCCGATCAGCGACTGTTCCTGGGCGAAGACGAAGTGAAAGCCGAAAGCCTCGGCGCCACCCTCGATGCCCGCACCCAAGGCAAAAAGGACACGACGATCTTCTTCCAGGCCGATAAAGGCGTGGATTACGGCGACCTGATGAGTGTGATGGATGCCCTGCGGGCGGCCGGGTACTTGAAGGTCGGCCTGGTCGGACTTGAGACGGCAGCCAAGAAATGATGACAACGCGCCAAAAGCTGACGCGTTACAGCGGTAGCCTGGCACTGGTGCTGGGCGTCCATGCGGTCGCGGTTGTTCTCGCGCTCAACTGGACGTCGCCACAGCCGGTCGAACTGCCGCCGATGGCGATGCTGGTGGAGTTGGCGCCGGTTCCGGCCCCACCTCCGCCCGCACCGCCCAAGGTCGTGACGCCGCCCCAACCCCCGGCCCCGGTAGAGGAACTGCCGTTGCCAAAACTCGCGGAGGCGCCGAAACCGACGATCTCCGTGCCCAAACCGGTCAAACCCAAGCCCAAGCCACAACCGCCCAAGCCTGAGAAGCAGCCGGAGCCGCCCAAGGAAAAACCTTCCGAGGAAAAACCCAGCGACGCCCCGCCAACCAACGCGCCAACGGACAAGTCCGCCCAACCGGCGCCCGGCCCTTCGCCTGCCCAACTGGCGGCCAAGGCCAGTTGGCAGAGCACCCTGCTGGGGCACCTGGCCAAGTACAAAAAGTACCCGCCCGGTGCCCAGGCCCGTGGCAAGGAAGGTTTGAACCGTCTGCGCTTCGTGGTCGATGGCGAAGGCAAAGTGTTGTCCTACGAGTTGGTAGGGCGTTCGGGCAACGCCGATCTGGACCGGGCCACCCTGGAAATGATCCGCCGCGCCCAACCGCTGCCCAAGCCGCCGGCCGACATGCTGAGCAATGGCTCCATCGAGATCGTCGCACCGTTCGTTTATTCGATCGAAAAACGTCGCCGCTGACCGCTGCCACAAACCCCGAAGGGCACCGACAAGGTGCCCTTCGCGCATCTGCAAACACAAAGACAGATTGCCCGGTGTCGCTCTTCGCCCTCAGTCTGATAACGTGCGTCTATCGATTGCAGCCGTTATGCTTGGCCCGCAACCTCATGGACGCCCGCTATGACCCTCACAGAATTACGCTACATCGTTACCCTCGCCCAAGAGCAACACTTCGGCCACGCGGCCGAGCGCTGCCACGTCAGCCAGCCGACCCTGTCGGTAGGCGTCAAGAAGCTTGAAGACGAACTCGGTGTGCTGATTTTTGAGCGCAGCAAAAGCGCGGTGCGCCTGACCCCTGTGGGTGAAGGCATCGTCGCCCAGGCCCAAAAGGTACTGGAGCAAGCCCAAGGCATCCGCGAACTGGCCCAAGCCGGGAAAAACCAGCTGACCGCGCCGTTGAAAGTCGGCGCGATCTACACCGTCGGCCCCTACCTGTTCCCCCACTTGATCCCGCAACTGCACCGGGTCGCCCCGCAGATGCCGTTGTACATCGAAGAAAATTTCACCCACGTGCTGCGCGACAAACTGCGCAACGGCGAGTTGGACGCGATCATCATCGCCCTGCCGTTCAACGAGGCGGACGTGCTGACCCTGCCGCTCTACGACGAGCCTTTCTACGTACTGATGCCCAGCTCGCACCCCTGGACCCAGAAAGCCACCATCGACGCCAGCCTGCTCAACGACAAGAGCCTGCTGCTGCTCGGCGAAGGCCACTGCTTCCGCGACCAAGTGCTCGAAGCCTGCCCCACCACCGCCAAGGGCAACGACGGCAACCGCCACACCACGGTGGAATCCAGCTCCCTGGAAACCATCCGCCACATGGTCGCCTCGGGTCTGGGAATTTCGATCCTGCCGCTCTCGGCCGTGGACAGCCATCACTACGCCCCCGGCGTGATCGAAGTACGCCCACTGACCCCGCCGGTGCCGTTCCGCACCGTGGCGATTGCCTGGCGCGCCAGTTTCCCAAGGCCCAAAGCCATCGAAATCCTCGCCGACTCGATCCGCCTGTGCTCGGTGGCCAAGCCGCCCGCCGCGAGCTAAGACGCGGCCATGACGCAGCTGTCGAACGTGCCCGTCACGGCACTCAAGGGTGTCGGCGAAGCCATGGCCGAAAAACTGGCCAAAGTCGGCCTGGAAAACCTCCAGGATGTGCTGTTCCACCTGCCCTTGCGCTACCAGGACCGCACCCGCGTAGTGCCCATCGGCCACCTGCGCCCGGGCCAGGACGCGGTGATCGAAGGCACCGTCAGCGGCGCCGACGTGGTCATGGGCAAGCGCCGCAGCCTGCTGGTGCGCTTGCAGGACGGCACCGGCGGCCTGAGCCTGCGCTTTTACCACTTCAGCAACGCGCAAAAAGAAGGCCTCAAGCGCGGCACCCGCATCCGCTGCTACGGCGAGGCCCGCCCCGGCGCCTCGGGCCTGGAAATCTACCACCCCGAGTACCGCGCCATCAGCGGCGACGAACCGCCGCCCGTGGACCAGACCCTGACGCCGATCTACCCGCTCACCGAAGGCCTGACCCAACAACGCCTGCGCCAGTTGTGCCAGCAGACCCTGGCCCTACTCGGCCCCAGCAGCCTGCCCGACTGGCTGCCGGACGAACTGGCCCGCGACTACCAACTGGCGCCCTTGGCCGACGCGATCCGCTACCTGCATCACCCGCCGGCCGACGCCGATGTGGATGAGCTGGCCCTGGGGCATCACTGGGCCCAGCATCGCCTGGCGTTCGAGGAACTGCTGACCCATCAGCTATCCCAGCAACGCCTGCGCGAAAGCCTGCGCTCCTTGCGCGCACCGGTGCTGCCCAAGGCCAAGGTGTTGCCGGCCAAATACCTGGCCAACCTGGGCTTCCCACCCACCGGCGCGCAACAGCGGGTGGGCAATGAAATCGCCTACGACCTGAACCAGCGCGAGCCGATGCTGCGTCTGATCCAGGGCGATGTCGGCGCGGGCAAAACCGTGGTCGCCGCCCTCGCGGCCCTGCAAGCTTTGGAGGCGGGTTACCAGGTCGCGCTAATGGCGCCCACCGAGATTCTCGCCGAACAACACTTCCTCAACTTCACCCGCTGGCTCGAACCCCTAGGGATCGAAACCGCGTGGCTGGCCGGCAAGCTCAAGGGCAAGCACCGCACCGCCGCCCTGGAGCAGATCGCCAGCGGCACGCCGATGGTGGTGGGCACCCATGCGCTGTTCCAGGACGAAGTGCAGTTCAAGAACCTGGCCCTGGTCATCATCGACGAGCAGCACCGCTTCGGCGTGCAGCAGCGCCTGGCCCTGCGCCAGAAAGGCGTCGGCGGGCGCATGTGCCCGCACCAGCTCATCATGACCGCCACCCCCATCCCGCGGACCCTGGCCATGAGCGCCTACGCCGACCTCGACACCTCGGTCCTCGACGAACTGCCCCCCGGGCGCACCCCCGTGAACACGGTGCTGATTACCGACACCCGGCGCATCGAAGTCATCGAACGGGTGCGCGCCGCTTGCGCCGAGGGCCGCCAGGCGTACTGGGTGTGCACGCTGATCGAAGAGTCCGAAGAACTCACCTGCCAAGCCGCCGAAACCACCTTCGAGGACCTCACCAGCGCCCTGGGCGAATTGCGCGTCGGCCTGATTCACGGGCGCATGAAGCCTGTGGAAAAAGCCGCGGTGATGGCCCAGTTCAAGGCCGGCGAACTGCAACTGCTGGTGGCGACCACGGTGATTGAAGTCGGTGTCGATGTGCCCAACGCCAGCTTGATGATTATCGAAAACCCCGAACGCCTGGGCCTGGCGCAACTGCACCAGTTGCGCGGGCGCGTCGGCCGGGGCAGCGCCGCCAGCCACTGCGTGCTGCTCTATCACCCGCCGCTGTCGCAGATCGGCCGCCAGCGCCTGGGCATCATGCGCGAGACCAACGACGGTTTCGTCATCGCCGAAAAAGACCTGGAGCTACGCGGCCCCGGGGAAATGCTCGGCACCCGGCAGACCGGCCTGCTGCAATTCAAAGTCGCCGACCTGATGCGCGACGCCGACCTGCTGCCAGCGGTGCGCGATGCCGCCCAGGCCTTGCTGGAACGCTGGCCGCAACACGTCAGCCCGTTGCTAGAGCGCTGGTTACGCCACGGCCAGCAATACGGCCAGGTGTGAATCGAACCCCAGTTAAAGAGACAAGGGTGCAACCAAGCTGGTTATACTCCTGGCATTGTAAGAAAAGGGATACAGACCATGACAGAAGTTGCCATCTCCCCAGCAACCCCGCACGCTCCGTCTGTTATCCGGCTGCTGCTCGGCAAGCTGGACATCCCCTACACCGAAGTGCTGGACCACGCGGCGCTGAACCCGGCGCGCAAAGTCCAGGCCGTGCTGCTGGACGATGCCATCGGCGCGCTGATGGTGCTGTTCCCGCAAAGCCAATTGCTGGATCTCAACCGCCTCACCGAGCTGACAGGCCGGCGCCTCACCGCCGTGCCCCTGGATCGCCTGGAACGCATGCTCGGCAAACACAGCCTGAGCCTGCTGCCGGGCCTACCGGCGCTGACCAGTTCGCCCTGCCTGTACGAAGAAAGCCTGCTGCACCAGCCCTCCCTGCTTATCCACTCGGGTGAACCGGGCCTGTTGCTGGAAATCACCAACGAAGCCTTCAAGACCATGCTGACCAAGGCCAGCGCCGGTAACTTCGGCGAAGCCCTGAACACCATTCATCCCAACCTCGACCGCCCCCACGACGACAGCGAGGAAATCACCCTCGCCATGCAGGCCTTCACGGCGCGGCGCATCCAGCAACGCCTGGAAGCCACCCTGGAAATCCCGCCACTGGCCGAGACAGCGCAAAAAATCATCAAGTTGCGCGTGGACCCCAACGCCACCATCGACGACATCACCGGCGTGGTGGAAACCGACCCGGCCCTGGCCGCCCAAGTGGTGAGCTGGGCAGCGTCGCCGTACTACGCCTCGCCGGGTAAAATTCGTTCAGTCGAAGACGCCATTGTCCGCGTGCTTGGGTTTGACCTGGTGATAAACCTGGCGCTGGGCCTGGCCCTGGGCAAAACCCTGAGCCTGCCCAAAGACCAGCCGCAGACCAACACGCCGTACTGGCAGCAGTCGATCTACACCGCTGCCGTGATCGAAGGCCTGACCCGCGCCATGCCACGCGCGCAGCGCCCCGAAGCCGGCCTGACCTACCTCGCCGGCCTTTTGCACAACTTCGGCTACCTGCTGCTGGCCCACGTCTTCCCCCCGCACTTCTCGCTGATCTGCCGCCACCTGGAGGTCAACCCGCACCTGTGCCACAGCTACATCGAGCAGCACTTGCTGGGCATCAGCCGCGAACAGATCGGCGCCTGGCTGATGCGCTACTGGGACATGCCGCCGGAACTGTGCACCGCCCTGCGCTTCCAGCACGACCCCAGCTACGACGGTGAGTACGCCGAGTACCCGAACCTGGTGTGCCTGGCCGTGCGCCTGCTGCGTGGGCGCGGCATCGGCTCCGGCCCCGACGAAGAAATCCCCGAAGCCCTGCTCGAACGCGTCGGCCTGAGCCGCGACAAGGCTGAAGACGTGGTCAGCAAAGTGCTGGACGCCGAAGTCCTGCTGCGCGAACTGGCGTCGCAGTTCAGCCAGCACTGACGTTAGGCGGCCCTTGCGGGCCTGGACGCTCGTCCAGGCTCGACTTGTTTAACTGATGTCAGCAGAGCACATGGCTTCGCGTAAGTAGATTCCCACTCGACACGTCCCCTCGGTCTGATTTTCCGGCCAGAAAACCATCGCTACCATCTCGCGTCTTACCCCAAGAAGGTAAACGCGATGCCCTCGCAGCCATTGCAACTGGCCCTGCTAAGCGGCCAGCCACGCCGCTGGCAATCAACCCAAGCGGCCCAACGCGGCCCGCACTACCGTGCGTACTCCCGCCTCCCAGTCAACAACCCAAAAGCCACCCGGCCTAGCAGCGCCTGCGCTGACGGCGGGCACTTCTGCGCACCTCAAAAAGCGCCCGCTCACCGAGCCCTCACCTCACATGATTGCCCCCCAACAAGCACAAATGGCCTACCCCAAGACCCAGGGGAAAGCTGAATCACCCTGAGCCAGCACCCAGGAGACAGATGATGACCCGACCCTGGATTATCGACACCGAAGAAGGCGTCACCTACATCAAAGGCCGAATCCTGAAAAAGGCCTACACCCGCGCGGAAGAAGGCGCCACAGAAGACGCGATTGTCACCTGCTGCGACCTATGGTCCCTGGTGCAAGCGCAAAGCATCGCCCTGTTGGCGCAAAACAACGTCTTGGTGCCCAAAGCCTTAACGCGCGCCAAACGCACCGCTGGCAACTATGCCCAACTGTTCCTGGACGATGAAGGCACCGAACATCAGGGCCGCTTTTACTGGGCCGGCCTCGCCGCATTTGCCGCCAAGCAAGTGGTAGACGGCATCGAGTTCGCCGAAAGTAAATTCGATCATTTCATGGCCGACGCCAGGCTCATGTCTCGGGTCAGTTACTACTACTTGCTCAAGGGTAACTTCTGGCTGTTTCTCGAAATCACCCCGTGGATGCTCTATTGGCGCAAGTTTGGCCGCGAGGCGTTCTTCCGCGATGTCGATTGCCGGGATGTCACCACCTACGACCCGGTCATCACCCAACAGGTACAAGCCATGCCTTGGGCCCTGGGGGAAAACACTTCCTTGCGCCTGGATATGGAAAAGAACCTGCGCAAGTTAGATATCCGCCACCTCAACTGGCAGATGAACCTGACCGACGATAAAGGCGCGCTGGCGGAAATTAAGCAGTGCAGGGCGACAGTGCCTTTGAAAGAGGGGTTTCGTTATGTTGAGGCGTATGAAACCGTTAATGAGCCGGGCTCAAAAGAGCTCAGGGAGGAGCTAGCATTCAAGAGCGCAGATTACTTCCTTCAACACGAACAAAATATTCACCTGCAAGCAATGATCTATAACCATCCCGAGTTTAAATTGGCTATAGATAGCAACGACTTGGGACGCAGACTTTGGAACTTGGTGGAAACGAAGGATCCGACATTAGTATTTAATGCTGCGCCCATGGTTACCCGGGAAATTGAAATTCGGGAGTTACAGCCCTATGGGCTTACGGCAGAAGACGTGACGGTCACTATGGGGCTGGCACAAGGAAGTCTCTACGAGCCAGAGGCAAGGATGGAATACGTTATGGACATCCTCGAGCAATACCACCGACTAATGATTGGAGGCCGAGATTACAAGGGACAATATCGGTCATATATGATTGAACAAATGCAGGCAATCGCAATTTGGAAGGAAGCCTAATTATGCACCTACATACCCGCACCAGGTTATTGGGGGTAGGGCTGTTATTAGCGCTAGGCCTCACTATTGAATACGCAACTACCCATCTACCAACAGCTTATTCTACTGCCAGTAACTGGAGCCCTTTCATGAACTCACGCGTGCTTGAATTCGCATTAGGCGAAAAAGGGGACACTATCATCCAACGCGCAAGTTCTTCTATTCAACGTTCAGGTGTGAGCAGCGCACTATTTTATACCGCTCGAAATATGCAATATCGCCTGAAACATCCTAAGCACGGGCTGACCTTCCCTCTCGCCAGCACCGTGCTTTTTTACGATGATGCTAGCGATACTTACGGAGTGGATGAAGTCAATATGCGCCTTGACCTTCCCAAGAGGCCCATCTTGAAAAAAATCTCTGATGCAGAACTAGAAATCTATGACCGCCAGTTATATGAATTAGTAATGGCCCTTCAGGCCAGCATCCAAGCCGTCGGCTGGAAGCGATTCATTATGCTGAGCGACCCCCGTTTAACTGGACGCACAACCTATCACTTTAAAGAGGGTCATTTAAACCAACCCAGCGTTGCGAGTTTAAAACTCGTATCGCCATTTTTGGCTGATCCTGATTACCGATTATCCTGGGAAGATTGGAAGTCGTTGAAAAATGGATTCATATGGTACTGGCAAGCTGACGGAATGTTACTTAAGGTCAGGTATAGCCCTGGCATCCGCACAGAAAACTCCGACACCCCCCTATTTGACAATTTGAATGTCATCCTCCAAACAACTAACAGCCTAAGCGGCGCCAACCATCCCAACGAAGCCACACGCGCCAAATACGCCACAACCCTAGCAGGCGCCTTACTCCTGCGAATCAAGGCAGAAGAACAAGCACGAGCCCTGGGCTTACCCATCCTGGAAAGTTATCAAGACCCCACCATGGTCACGGGCGTGCACGTGCCTTCGATGGAGAGCGTGGCAAAAGCCGAAGCCCTAAAACAAGCCCAAACCGCGCCACCGGAGCCGGTGTTACGCAAAGCCGCCGGCGAACTTTGCCCCCAGTCCGGGTGGTGGTTCACCCCCGCCCAAGTTAATTCCCGCCGTTACTTCCAACAAGGCACTCCTTTCCCCACCATCGGCGACAGCAACTTCGGCACGACTTTCTGGCAGTGGAGTCCCGATCAATCCAACCCGACCTTATAAGCAGGTAAACATGACCACACCCTGGATTATCGACACCGAAGAAGGCGTCACCTACGTCAAAGGCCGAATCCTGAAAAAGGCCTACACCCGCGCGGAAGAAGGCGCCACCGAAGACGCGATTGCCACCTGCTGCGACCTATGGTCCCTGGTGCAAGCGCAAAGCATCGCCCTGTTGGCGCAAAACAACGTCTTGGTGCCCAAAGCCTTAAGGCGCGCCAAACGCACCGCCGGCAACTATGCCCAACTGTTCCTGGACGATGAAGGCACCGAACATCAGGGCCGCTTTTACTGGGCCGGCCTCGCCGCATTTGCCGCCAAGCAAGTGGTAGACGGCATCGAGTTCGCCGAAAGTAAATTCGATCATTTCATGGCCGACGCCAGGCTCATGTCTCGGGTCAGTTACTACTACTTGCTCAAGGGTAACTTCTGGCTGTTTCTCGAAATCACCCCGTGGATGCTCTATTGGCGCAAGTTTGGCCGCGAGGCGTTCTTTCGCGATGTCGATTGCCGGGATGTCACCACCTACGACCCGGTCATCACCCAACAGGTACAAGCCATGCCTTGGGCCCTGGGGGAAAACACTTCCTTGCGCCTGGATATGGAAAAGAACCTGCGCAAGTTAGATATCCGCCACCTCAACTGGCAGATGAACCTGACCGACGATAAAGGCGCGTTTGGGGATTCCACGCGCACTTGGACACCCATTCCACGAACACTTGGACAGCGACTCCACGCTGACTTGGACACTCATTCCACGGCCACTTGGACACTGATTCCACAAGCACTTGGACAGTGATGTCC
>NZ_JCBCUY010000014.1:0-133830 GCF_059862705.1 Pseudomonas sp. MF08817 | reverse complement strand
CTTTAACAACTTCAACCACTTGCGCTGACGATCGCTCGTTAGCGGGAGGCGAATTCTACAGCGTTACTCGCTGCTGTCAACACCTCTTTTTCAACTCCTTTCGGGCTTCGATGACCTGAAGCTCCGCGCTGTCGAAACCTGCATAACTCTTTGTTTACCAAGGAGTTTTCCGTTTCGACTGCGCTGGAAGTGGGGCGAATTATAGACAGATATAAATCGCCGTCAACCGTTAATTCAGGTTTTCTATCAATACAGAAGCATCGCAAACAATCTTAGCTCTCGGGAAGTGCGCACTATATTGCTCATTCCTCTAGATTTGAGCATCATACACCTCGTATTACCCCCCCTACAGGATGGCGCGACATCATGACCAGCCCTCAACGCAGCCTCGCCTCCACCCTGTTCCCGGTTGGCCTGCTATTAATAGCCATGACTTCCATCCAGTCCGGTGCGGCCCTGGCCAAAAGCATGTTTCCCGTGGTCGGCGCACAAGGCACCACGACGCTGCGTTTGATCTTTGCCAGTTTCATCATGCTGCTGCTATTGCGCCCTTGGCGTGCCAAGTTAACCTTTGCATCCTTGCGCACAGTGATCGTGTATGGCGTCGCACTGGGAGGGATGAACCTGCTCTTCTATATGTCACTGCAAACCGTCCCGCTGGGAATCGCGGTGGCGTTAGAGTTCACCGGGCCGTTGGCGGTCGCGATCTTCGCCTCACGCCGTGTCCTGGACTTTCTCTGGATAGCCCTGGCGATCCTGGGTTTGCTGTTGCTCATTCCCACAGGCGAGACCCGCGGTGGGATTGACCTGCTCGGCGCAGGCTACGCATTGGCCGCCGGAGTGTGTTGGGCGCTCTATATTCTGTTCGGGCAAAAGGCTGGGGCAGACAATGGCGTTCAAACCGCAGCCCTGGGGGTGATGATCGCCGCACTGGTTGTCAGCCCCATCGGCATTGCGCATGCGGGCGCAGCGCTGTTGACACCCGCCCTGATGCCCGTTGCGCTAGCGGTCGCTATCCTGTCTACCGCCCTGCCCTACACGCTGGAAATGGTCGCTTTGACCAAAATCCCCACCAGGACCTTCGGTACCCTTATGAGCATCGAGCCCGCCATCGGCGCGCTATCTGGACTGCTGTTCCTGCATGAACACCTTTCCCTGACGCAATGGCTGGCAATCCTGTGCATTATTCTTGCTTGCGTAGGGGCAACGACGACTATACGCAGGGAACCCCACGTCGTTGTTGCACGCGATTGAGTCTGATTTGACGAAGCTCTGGCATTTACCGCTCAATTAGGCCATGTTTAGCCGCAACCCGGTGTAAGCCATGGATTTTTTCGCAAGGGATAGCTTCAGTTGGCATATAGCGCGGATAAAGCCAGGCTCAGGGCCCGCTGCGAAGCAAGCTATAAGGAAGGGAATGAAACACGTTTTGATACTGCTAGCAGTACTGGCGATTGCGGGCTGCGCCGCGACGTCTAAAACCTCGGTCAAACACGGCAAGAAAGGCGTGCATATCAACTGCTCTGGCCTGTCCTCCTCGTGGGACAAGTGCCACACCCGCGCCGCCAACTCCTGCGGGGCAAAAGGCTATAAGGTCATCGCCAAGTCAGGGGACTCCGTGGAAGAACCGGGCGACTACCTCTTTGGCCTCAATCCGGCGGGCTACACCAGCCGAAGCATGATCGTGATCTGCAAGTAAGCACTCACTCGTCGGCTTGACGGGCAACCTGACGCCGGATTTGCAGACGATTGGTCGTCAACACGGTGTTTTGCAACGCTGGATCGACCATCATCCGCGCAACCACCAGCGCGCCCACGCATTGCGAAAGAACAGCCCAAGCCAAACTTTCGCTTTCCAGGGTACGAGCCCAGTTCTCGTGCAAGCGACAAATCCATTCCTGGGCCCGCAGTCGCACCTCAACATCAGACCGGGCAATCTCAGCCCCCAGCGCCGGCAAAGCACACCCAACCTCTGGCTTTTTAACGTGGGCCATGCTCAGGTAATGGTTCAGGCAACGCTCCAGCCGTTCCAGGCTCTGTTCGCCCTCACCACTTAACCGCTCAAGGCTATGCCGCAGTTCGCGCTCGACAATCGCGCCGAACAATTCGTCCTTTGACGAAAAGTGGCTGTAGAACGCCGCACCGCTAAGGCCGATGGCTTTCATCAAGCCATCGACGCCCACGGTAGAAAAGCCCTCTTTCTTGGCCGAGAGCGCACTGCTGGCCAGTAACCGTTCCCGGGTTTCCTGCTTGTGGCTTGCTGAATAACGCATGGCTTCCCCTCTGGCTGTCCATCTTGACGCAGTCGAAATCGTAGCATAACGTTCGTTTGGCTAACGACCGTTAACCAAAGAGAGAGGCGCTCCATGACCACGGCGATCAACAATAAGAAAGTGGTGCTGGTAGTAGGTGCGGGCGATGCAACCGGCAGCGCTATCGCCCAGCGATTTGCCCAGGAAGGTTTTATTGCCTGCGTCACTCGGCGCAGCGCGGGCAAACTGCAACCCTTGATCGACGCCATCCACGCAAGCGGCGGCCAGGCCCACGGCTTTGCCTGCGATGCACGCAAGGAAGATGACGTCATTGAGTTGATCGAGCACATCGAGAGCCAGATTGGCCCAATCGAGGCGCTGGTCTTCAACATCGGCGCCAACGTGCCGTGCAGCATCCTCGAAGAAACCGCACGCAAATACTTCAAGATCTGGGAAATGGCCTGTTTTTCAGGCTTTCTCAATGCCCGGGAAGTGGCCAAGCGTATGGTCACTCGCCAACGCGGCACCATCCTGTTCACCGGAGCAACCGCGGGGCTTCGCGGCGCGGCTGGGTTTGCCGCGTTTGCCGGGGCCAAACACGGGATCCGCGCACTGGCCCAAAGCATGGCCCGGGAATTGGGGCCGCTGAATATTCACGTCGCCCATGTGGTAGTCGATGGCGCCATCGACACCGATTTCATCCGCGACAACTTCCCGCAAACGTACGCCCTCAAGGACCAAGATGGCATCCTTAATCCACAGCACATTGCCGAGAACTACTGGTTCCTGCACAGCCAGCCGCGGGATGCCTGGACCTTCGAACTCGACCTGCGGCCCTGGAGCGAGCGCTGGTAACCCGACCATCACGACCATCAGAGGCTAACAACATGAGCAAGACGCTCGAATTCTTCTTCGACCTCGGCAGCCCCGCCACTTACCTGGCCTACACTCAACTCCCCGAACTCTGTGCCCAAGCAGGGGCCGAGTTGGTTTACCGCCCGATGCTCCTGGGAGGGGTGTTCAAGGCCACCGGCAATGCTTCACCCGTGACCATTCCAGCCAAGGGCCGCTACATGCTCCAAGACCTCGGGCGCTATGCGCAGCGCTATGGAGTCGCGCTCAACTTCAACCCGAATTTTCCCATCAACACACTGCTACTGATGCGCGCCGCAACCGGCGTGCAACTGCGTCAGCCCGAGCGCTTTATTGAGTTCATCGATTGCCTGTTCAAGGCGCTGTGGGTGGACGGGCGCGACCTGAACGACCCGGTAGCGCTTAGCGCAGCGCTGGCCGAGCGCCATTTCAGTACCGATGAAATCCTGGCCTTGAGTAACGACGAAGAAGTGAAAGCTTTGCTCAAGGACACTACCGAGCAGGCCATCCGGCGTGGAGTCTTTGGTGCACCGAGCATGTTCGTCGGTGACCAGTTGTTCTTCGGCCAGGATCGTTTGGACTTTGTGCGTGAAGCGTTGGCTTGAACCAGTGGCCGCCGTACGCAAGTGACGGCGGCCCTTGATATCAAATGGCCTCGGTGCGCTCAATCAACCACGCCAACGCCGCCCCCTCCACCAACGGGCGCAAACGCTGGCGCACTTGTTGGTGATAGTCGTTGAACCAGTCGCGCTCTTCCTGAGTCAGCAATGACGGCTCAAGGCAGCGGGTGTCGATGGGGCACAGGGTCAAGGTTTCGAACTTTAGGAATTGGCCGAACTCGCTGGTATCAGCTTCGCGGTTAAGGGCCAGATTTTCGATGCGCACGCCCCAGCGGCCAGGGCGATAGGTGCCCGGTTCGATGGAGGTAATCATCCCCACTTGCATGGCGGTGTGCGGTGCGGGGGCAGCCTGGTAGGCGATGACCTGCGGGCCTTCGTGGACGTTGAGGAAGTAGCCCACGCCGTGGCCCGTACCGTGGCCGTAATCCACGCTTTCGGCCCAGATCGGCGCGCGGGCGATGGCGTCGAGCAACGGCGACAGGATGCCTTTGGGAAACCGGGCCCGGGACAAGGCAATCACGCCCTTGAGCACGCGGGTGCAATCGCGCTTCTGCTCCTGGCTCGGTGTGCCAACCGGCACCATGCGCGTGATATCGGTGGTACCGCCCAAGTACTGGCCACCGGAGTCGATCAGCAGCAAACCGTCCCCTTCGATCACCGCGTGTTCTTCTTCGGTTGCGTGGTAGTGCGGCATCGCACCATTGGCATTGAAAGCCGCAATGGTGTTGAAGCTCAGCGACACATAGCCCGGACGCCGCGCCCGGGCGGCGGTCAGTTGTTCGTCGATGGTCAACTCGGTAATGCGCTGCCGACCCCAAGCCGCTTCCAGCCAGGCGAAGAATTCGCACAGGGCCGCGCCGTCTTGCTCCATGGCCTGACGAATATGCTCGGCGTCGGCCTGGCTCTTCTGCGATTTGACCAGGGTGGTCGGGTTCAGGCCTTCGACCAATTTGACGGCGCTGTCCAGGTTATCCAGCAGGCCTACGGTCACCCGCGCCGGGTCCACGTGCAGGCTCGCCCCAGCCGGCAGCGCGCTCAAGGCCACGGCCACCTCGCTGTAGTCACGAACGCTCACACCATCGCGCTCAAGCACGGCACGCAGCGAGCTGTCGACTTTATCCAGGGCCACGAACAACGTGGCCTGCTCTTGGCCGATCAAGGCAAAGGAGACGAACACCGGGTTGAACGACACGTCGGCGCCACGCAGGTTGAACAGCCAGGCGATGTCATCGAGGGTGGCGATAAAATGCCACTCGGCATTGGCGCTCTTGAGGCTCTGGCGCAACGCGGTGAGTTTTTCCACGCGGCTGACGGTGGCTTGTGGTGGCAGGTGTTGATAGATCGGCTGGCTGGGCAGAGCAGGGCGATCATCCCAGACACATGCCAGCACGTCGATATCGGTACGCAGGCTCGCGCCACGGGCAGTGAGTTTGCCGCCCAGAGTACGTGCCGCGGCCACGGCCATCACCGCGCCATCGACCGCCACCACCGCACCTTGCGGAGTTTGTTCCGCCAGCCAGTCCAACGGGCCGGGTTGCCCAGGCAAAAGCTTGACCAACTCGATACCGCTGTCCTTGAGTTCCTTGGTGGCCTGCTCCCAATAGCGGCTGTCGGCCCACACACCGGCGAAATCCTGGGTCACGATCAGTGTGCCCACAGAGCCATGGAACCCAGATAGCCATTGCCGCCCTTGCCAGTAGGCCGGCAGGTACTCCGACAAATGCGGATCGGCCGACGGCACCAGCAAGGCATGAATGCCTTCGCGGCGCATCTGTTCACGGGTGCGCGCCAGGCGCTGGGGGATCAAGGGCTGCGTGCTCATTACATCTCCTGCTTGTCACGGATCATTGTTATGGGTGGGCCTGCCCGTTCAAGGCGCGGTAACGGCCCAGAACGCGGGGGCACTGGCGATTGCCGCTTTTATCAGTAGAACAGCCTGGTCGATGTCCTGCTCGCAGGTGAAGCGCCCCAGGCTCAAGCGAATAGTGCGCCCGGCGGCGCGAGCATCATGGCCCAAGGCCAACAACACGTGGGACGGCGCATTGCTCGCCGAATTGCACGCCGATGTGGCGGAAAACGCGATGGACGCACTCAACGCCGCCGAATCGAACTCACCTTCATTAAAGGTCAGGCTCAAGGTATGAGGGATACGCTGCGCGGCGCTGCCGTTAAGGCGTACGCCGGCAAGTACCCTCAGTGGCCCGATCAGCCGTTCGTGCAGCGCTGCGATGCTCGCCGCTTCCTCGTCGAAAAACTCGGCGGCCAGAGCAAACGCCGCGCCCATGCCTGCGATCTGGTGCGTGGCCAGGGTGCCCGAGCGCAAACCGCCCTCATGCCCGCCCCCATGAATCTGCGCCTGCAGGCCCTGGCGCGCGCGTGGCCCGACATACAGAGCGCCAATGCCCTTGGGGCCGTAAATCTTGTGGGCGGAAAAGGACATCAGGTCCACCGCCCACTCCTTCAGGTCGATGGCAACTTTACCCGCACCCTGGGCCGCGTCCACATGCAGCAAGGCACCGTGCTCGCGCACGACCTGGCCGATGGCGGGGATGTCGTTGACAGTGCCCAACTCGTTGTTGACCAGCATCAGCGACACCAGGAAGGTGTCGTCGCGCAGCGCCTCGCGCACCGCTTGGGCAGTGATGAGGCCTTCGGCGTCGGGCGCTAGGTAAGTCACCGCAACGCCTGCCTCTTCGAGTTGGCGGGCGGTATCGAGAATGGCTTTGTGTTCGATCTGGCTGGTGATGACATGGCCGCCCGTAACACCGCGAGCCTGGGCCACGCCCTTGAGGGCGAGGTTATTGGATTCGGTTGCGCCGGAGGTCCAGACAATCTGCCCGGCCTCGGCGCCGATCAGGTCCGCGACCTGCTGGCGCGCGCGCTCGACCGTTTGCCGGGCCTGCTGGCCATAGGCGTGGGAGCTGGAGGCGGGGTTACCAAAATTTGCGTCAAACCCAAGACACTCAACCATGACTTGAATGACTCGCTCATCCACAGGGGTGGTGGCGGCATAGTCGAAATACAACGGGCGCTTATTCATGCTTCATGTCTCATAGAGCATATTCCGGGATCAGGTCGGCTCGTCACTGGAAATCTGGCGAGGGGCCAAAACGGCAGGACGTCAGCAATACCTGATCGGATGCAGTTAAAGAAGAACGACTTCATTTAAAAGTGCGTAGGAACGCTCCTAAAGTTGAGCTTAACAGCCCCAGTGTTTATGTGGCGCCCATAAAAAAGCCCGACGCGAAGTCGGGCTTTCATCACGCACGAACCAGGCGTTAAACCTTGGCGCGGCCCTTGTAGGAGCCACCTTCGCGGGTGTCGATCTCGATCCAGTCGCCGATTTCAACGAAATCTGCAACGCTGAGCTCGGTACCGTTTTTCAGTTTGGCAGGCTTCATCACCTTGCCCGAAGTGTCGCCGCGAGCGGAACCTTCGGTGTAGTCAACCTGACGCACGATGGTGGTCGGCAGCTCTACGGAAACCAGACGCTCTTCGAAGAAGATCGCTTCGCAAACATCGGTCATGCCTTCTTCAACGAAAGGCAGAACGGCTTCGATGTCTTCGGCGTTCAGTTCGTACATGGTGTAGTCAGTGGTGTCCATGAACGTGTAGGCGTCGCCGCTGATGAAGGACAGGGTCGCTTCTTTGCGGTCGAGGATCACGTCATCGAGCTTGTCGTCGGCGCTGTAGACGGTTTCGGTCTTGTAACCAGTCAGCAGGTTCTTCAGCTTGGTCTTCATGATTGCGCTGTTACGACCGGACTTGGTGAACTCAGCTTTCTGAACCAGCCAAGGGTCGTTGTCGATACGGATGACCATACCGGGTTTCAGTTCTTTACCAGTTTTCATTACGAATATCCGAATTTGGATGGGATTTACAAAAATCAAGGCCGCGTATCATATCCAATTTCCCCGAAACTGCACCAGCGCCGCAGCAAGATCGGGCCGTGAGGCCTGTTCCAGACACCAGGCGCGGGCATGCTGCTGGAGTTCTGGCCAGTGTTTTTGTGCCCCGCGCCACGGGCCGGCCATGTCCACGCCCCCATTCCACGCCCGCCAGAGGTCGGCCAGGGCCTGCCCGGCGGCGGGCGAAAGGCCTTGGATGTACAGGGCCAGGAAGGCTTCGAGCTTGTCCAGGTGGATGTCTTCTTCCTGCTGGTAGATGTGCCACAGCAGCGGCTTGCCCGCCCATTGCGCACGCACGAACGAGTCCTCGCCGCGCACGCCGTTGAAATCGCAGCACCACAGCAAGCGGTCGTAATCGTCCTGGGGAACAAATGGCAACACCTGCACCGTCAGGGCCTGGCGCTGCTGCACCGCGCCCACCGCCAGGGCCTCGACACCCAGCCAGCGCTGCACATCCCCCAGTACCCGCCCTTCGGGCACCAGCAGATGGGTGGGCGCGGGGTCTTGGGCCAAGGCGTCGAGCCAACTGGCCAAGCCGGTATTTTCATAGGCGAACAATGAGATCAAGCGGGCACCCGGCGTGGGAACAACCCCCAACCCCTGCAGAAACTCGGATTGGGCCTGCCCATCGCGCTGAAATGCCGCACAACGCTCCAGCAACCCGGCCTCGCGCAGCAAACCGCCAGTACCGGCCTGAAACCCGGGGAAGAAGAAGAACTTCTGTACCTGTTTGTACTTCACCGATGGCAAACCGTGGCAACCGATTACCCAGGGCTCGGCGCTCAAGTAGTCGAGGTTGAGCCACAACGGTGTGGGTTGCCTTGCGGCCATGGCGTCCATGTAGGCCGCCGGCAATTGACAGGCGAATGCGGCAATCACCACGTCCGCCGCGTCGGTGGCCGACCACTCGGCGGCCCAGTGCCGCACCTCGACACGCTGCTGCACCTGCTGCTCGGCCTGCACATCAATGGCCGGGCACAAGCGCTCGAAAGCGCGCAGGTCATCGACCCACAGGCGCACAGCGCAGGGGTGTTCGGCCACCAGTTGCCGGGCCAGGCGCCAGGTCACGCCGATGTCGCCGTAGTTATCGACGACGCTGCAAAAAATATCCCAGCGGGCTTTCATTGCGGGCTCCCTGTGGCGAAAAGCTCGATTGTCCGCATAAATGCCACCGCGCAGAAGGGCCGTGGCCGATTAATCTGCCCCGGGCCTGTGCGACAATCGCCGCCATGCCCGATCAAGCCGCCATTAGGAGGCCACCATGCCTTACCGCTCTCGCTCGCGCCTTGTACCGCACCTGCGCTTGAGCCTGTCCATCGCCCTGGGCCTATGGTTGGGCTTTTTAGCCATTGCCCTGACCTGCTGGCTGGCCTCGCGCTTTGTCTTCAGCGCACAACTGGCACCCGTCAGCCGCGCCGTCGAGCAGTTGGCCCAGCCGCCCGTGGTGCAGGCCCCGGCCAGCAACCCGATGTTCGAGCAATACCAGGAAAACCTGCGCCGCAACGAGCAGCGCCAGGCCCTGGACAACAGCCGCAGCGATGCGCGCAACCTGGCCAACCCCAAGTGCCAGTTCTGGCTGCAACAAGACCAGACCGCCCCCAGCGACAAGAGCCGGGCCAATGTCCTGCAATTTTGTGATTGAGCATGAATAAGCACAGCGTCCACGCCCTGATCCTCGACAAACTCCAGGCCGATCTCGACATCGCCCAGCGCGCCGCGCAGACCGCCTACGAAACCGCCACACACGAAGAAAACATCGCCGAGAACAAATACGACACCCTGGGCCTAGAGGCCTCTTACCTGGCGGCCGGCCAGGCCAAGCGCGTGGAGGAAATCCGCCAGGCCCTGGCGTTGTGCCAGAACATGGCCCTGCGCCCTTATGACGAGAGCACCGGCATCCAGGTCGGCACCCTATTGGGGCTGGAGGATGAGCAGGGGCGCCAGCAGTGGCTGTTTCTTGCCCCCGATGGCGCGGGCCTGAAGGTGCAACTGGTGGGGCAACCGATTACCGTCATCACCCCGCGCTCGCCCCTGGGCAAAAGCCTGTTGGGCAAGTTCGAGGGCGATGAGGTGGACATTAGCGTGGCGGGCGCTCGGCAACAGTTCACTGTCACCGAGGTGAAATAAACCGCGTTCTAGTGCACCGGCAACTCGACGCCGTCGAACAGTTCTTCCAGCTCCTGCTTGTTATGGCAGGCAATCGCCTTGGCCATCACTTCGCGGGTCAGGTGTGGGGCGAACTTCTCGATGAAGTCGCACATAAAGCCCCGCAGGAAGGTGCCGCGGCGAAAGCCGATCTTGGTCACGCTGGACTCGAACAACTCGCTGGCGTCGAGTACCACCAGGTCATTATCGAGCTTGGTGTCGACCGCCATTTTCGCCACGATGCCTACGCCCAGGCCCAGGCGCACGTAGGTCTTGATGACGTCGGCGTCGGCGGCGGTGAACACCACTTTGGGGGTCAGGCCGCGATGGCTGAAGGCTTCGTCGAGTTTGGAGCGGCCGGTAAAACCGAACACGTAGGTGACGATGGGGTATTCGGCCAGGGCTTCGAGGGTCAGCTTCGGCAGCTTGGTCAGCGGATGGCCCTGGGGCACCACGACGCAGCGGTTCCAGCGGTAGCACGGCATCATCACCAAATCACCGAACAGCTCCAGGGCTTCGGTGGCGATGGCGAAATCCACAGTGCCATCGGCGGCCATTTCGGCGATCTGCATCGGCGAGCCCTGGTGCATGTGCAGCGCCACGTCCGGGTATTGCTTGATGAAGTTGCTGATGACCGGCGGCAGCGCATAACGCGCCTGGGTGTGGGTGGTAGCGATGGACAGGGTGCCCTTCTTCTCGTTGGAGAATTCCTGGGCGATCTGCTTGATGCTCTCGACCTTGCGCAGGATTTCGCCGGCGGTATTGATGATCCGCTCGCCGGCGGGGGTGACGCGCGTCAGGTGCTTGCCGCTGCGGGCGAAAACTTCGACACCCAGTTCGTCTTCCAGCAAACGGATCTGTTTGCTGATGCCCGGTTGCGAGGTGTAGAGGCTTTGGGCGGTGGCGGAGACGTTGAGGTCGTGGTGCGCCACTTCCCAGATGTAGCGCAATTGTTGGAGCTTCATATGTATCCCTCAAAGCAGATAAACGCCGCGGGCATCAGCGGCGGTATATAACTATAAGAATGGTTTGAAGAATAAATCTAGAACTTTTTTATCAAAGCCACATTTGCGTTTCACACATCGCTCTGGCGTCTGCGCTGCAATAACGGCACCAAATAAACCGGCACCCGGGACAACTGCAACACCCGCGCCGCCGTACGGCCCAAGGGCGTTTCCCCGCCCGCGCCGTGGCTGTGACTTCCTACGATCAACAAATCGACTTCAAGTTTCGACACCTGCTCCAGAATCACCTGCGAGGGATCCCCTTGCAGCACCCGGACCGAGCGGATCAGCGCCAGGTCCTGCTGCCCTTCCCCCAACTCTTCGCGAAAACTGTCGAGCACCCGTTGCTCGATACTGGCCATCACCGTACTCAGGCCTTCACTGTGAAACTCGTTCAGGGCCCGCTCGTCAAGATAGCTCTGCAGTACAGACTCAGCGAACAAGCCCATGGGCTCCACGGCGTGAACGACATGCAGGTCTGCCTTGAAGGTCCGGGCCAGGGCCAAGGCGTGTTGCAGCACAAGCGGTGCATACAAACCGAGGTCTGTGGCGTACAGCATCGAACGAATCATACGGCCTCCTCGTATGCCAACATGGCGCGGATTGACTCAGCTTAGCAGCGCCTCGGGGAGTGCGACGGGCCCTGCACCCGCAGGTTCAAGGACGCGGTTCGTTGCTCACGCCATGGGGCACATGGCCGGTGGCAACCACCTCGCGGGCCAGCTCGCAATGGCCAGCCTGGTCGTCGAAAAACACGTCGGCACCAAAGGCTTCCAGAAACGCCGACTTGGTCAACCCGCCAAGAAACAGCGACTCATCGAGGCGGATGTCCCACTCGCGCAAGGTGCGGATCACCCGCTCATGGGCCGGGGCCGAGCGGGCGGTGACCAGGGCGGTGCGAATCGGGCAGGTTTCGCTGGGAAATTCGCGCTGCAACAGGTTCAACGCCGCCAGGAAGCCCTTGAACGGGCCACCGCGCAACGGCTCGCGGGCCGACTGCCGTTCGCTGGCCTGGAAGGCTTCCAGGCCGCCGGTCTGATAAACCCGCTCAGACTCGTCAGAGAACAGCACCGCATCACCATCAAAGGCAATGCGCAATTCCTCACTGGCCGCCCGCTGCGCCCCGCCGGACAGGATGGTGGCCGCCGCGAACCCGGCATCCAGAGCGCTGCGCACATCGTCGGCGTGGGTCGACAAGAACAGGTCGCAGCCAAACGCGGCCAGGTACGGGTAAGGGCTGCGCCCACCGACAAAGGCCGCGCGGGAAATATCCAGGCCGTAATGCTGGATTGAGTTGAACACCCGCAACCCGGTGTCGGCGCTGTTGCGCGACACCAGCACCACCTCCACCCGCGCGCGCCCCAGGCTGGCGTTGAGGCTTAACAATTTTTGCACCAGGGGAAAGGCATCCCCCGGCGCCAACTGCTCTTCTTCGTGCTCGATCTGGTACTGGCGATAGGCTTCGACCCCCTGGGCCAGGTAAACCTTGTGGCTGTCGCTCAGGTCAAACAGGGCCCGGGAAGAAATAGCCACCACCAATTTGTCGCTCATGCCCTTCTCCTTATATGCAATGCACCGCACCCGATCATGGCAATTCCTCGGGCTCTCGTTCCAGGGCCAACGCCAGCGCCGCCGTCAACTCATCGGTGCCGAGGCGCGAACGCAACGCGCCGAAAAACTGCCCATCGCGCACCACAAACAGCGCCGGCAGATGGAACACCTCATAACGCTGCACCAAGCCGCCGTTGTCGGCGGCGTCGATCCAACACAAACGCGCCACCGGCAACGCCAGTGTCGGCAATTGCTGGCGCGCCCAGCGGCAACTGGAGCAGCCGACACTGGTGAAAATCACCAGGCTGACACCACTCATCGCCAATAGCCGCTGGTCGGCGTCGAAATCAGTCAGTTCCCATTGCACTTCTATACTGGGTAAATCGCTGTCAGATAATTGAGACTTGGAGTCCAAGTTCATGGGACGTTTCCTACCTCACCCAGAGGAAATTCCGGTCGAGTTGACCTTGCAAAAACACGAATGCATCTCTGGCCAACGGCTGCACACTATCAGCCTCGGGGGCGTCGCGTGCAATTACCACCGCGCCTGGCGGCGCGGCACGGCGCTGCAAATACGCATGCCCAGCCTGGGCGAAAGTGCCTGCTACCTGGGCTACGTGGCGTGGTGCCTGCGGCGCAAGCACGGTTACCTGGTGGGCATCGCTTTTGTCGACGAACAGACCCTGTTCGGCGCGCGCATGGGCGAGCAGATTTGCCAGATGGAACGCTACCGGCGCCAGTACGGCGCACACGCCCAGGCCAACGACATTGAGGCCCTGGCCCTGGAGTGGGTGCACCAGCATGCCGCCGAGTTCTCTCACGACAGCGTGCGCCAGGCGTTTATGCCGTCCCTGCGGGATTAAACCGGTGTCTGCCCATTGTCGAACCGGCGCTTAACGCGCTAAGGTTCGGCACCCCGACGCGCCCCAATAAATCTGCTGTGCTCCGCCGCGCGGGGATCGCTGGCGGCCGGCACCCGTGACCTGACGAGTAACACGATGGCTGATTTACCGATCAATGACCTTAACGTCGCCTCCAACGAGACACTGATTACCCCCGATCAGCTCAAGCGTGATATCCCCTTGAGCGACGTGGCGCTGCGCACCGTGACCAAGGGCCGCGAAGTCATTCGCAATATCCTCGACGGTACGGACCATCGCCTGTTCGTGGTCATCGGGCCCTGCTCGATCCACGACATCAAGGCCGCCCACGAATACGCCGAGCGCCTCAAGGCGCTGGCCGCGGAAGTGGCCGACACCCTGTACCTGGTGATGCGCGTCTACTTCGAGAAGCCGCGCACCACGGTGGGCTGGAAAGGCCTGATTAACGACCCGTACCTGGACGACTCCTTCAAGATCCAGGACGGCCTGCACATCGGCCGTAAATTGCTCCTGGACCTGGCGGAAATGGGCCTGCCCACCGCCACCGAAGCCCTGGACCCGATCTCGCCGCAATACCTGCAGGACCTGATTAGCTGGTCGGCCATTGGCGCGCGCACCACCGAATCCCAGACCCACCGGGAAATGGCCTCCGGCCTGTCCTCGGCGGTCGGCTTCAAGAACGGCACCGACGGCGGCCTGACCGTGGCGATCAACGCCCTGCAGTCGGTTTCCAGCCCACACCGCTTCCTGGGCATCAACCAGGAAGGTGGCGTATCCATCGTCACCACCAAGGGCAACGCCTACGGCCACGTGGTGTTGCGCGGCGGCAACGGCAAGCCCAACTACGACTCGGTCAGCGTCGCCCTGTGCGAACAGGCGCTGAACAAGGCCAAGATCAAGCCCAACATCATGGTCGATTGCAGCCACGCCAACTCCAACAAGGACCCGGCCCTGCAACCCTTGGTGATGGAAAACGTCGCCAACCAGATCGTCGAAGGCAACCAGTCGATCATCGGCCTGATGGTCGAAAGCCACCTGAACTGGGGTTGCCAGGCAATCCCCAAGGACCTGGCCGAATTGCAGTACGGTGTGTCGATCACCGACGCCTGCATCGACTGGGCCAGCACCGAAACCACCCTGCGCAGCATGCACGCCAAGCTCAAAGACGTGTTGCCCAAGCGCGAACGCCAGTAACCGGCACAAAAAAACCGGAACCCTTGAGGGGTTCCGGTTTTTTTGTGCCCGTTTTTTTTATCAGATCGCCGTCGCTCCGCCATCCACCGCCAACGCGTGGCCGGTGGTGAAGGCCGCGCCGTCGCTGCACAGGTACAGCACGGCGCTGGCGACTTCCTCCACCGTGCCGATGCGCCCCACCGGGTGCATGGCCGCGGCGAACTCGCCCTTACGCGGATCCGCCTCATACGCGCGGCGGAACATGTCGGTGTCGATCACCGCCGGGCATACCGCGTTGACGCGGATTTTCTTCTTCGCGTACTCGATGGCCGCCGATTTGGTCAGGCCAATCACCGCGTGCTTGGAGGCCGCGTAAATGCTCATTTTCGGCGCCGCGCCCAAGCCCGCCACCGACGCGGTGTTGACGATCGCCCCGCCGCCCTGGGCCAGTAACAGCGGCAATTGGTACTTCATGCACAGCCAAACGCCCTTGACGTTGACCGACATGATGGCGTCGAACTCGTCCAGGGTGCCGTCGGCCAATTTGCCCTTCTCGATTTCGATACCGGCATTGTTGAAGGCGTAATCCAAGCGACCGTAGGCATTGACTACCTGTGCCATCAGATTTTGTACATCGGCATCCTGGGTCACGTTGCAGCGCACGAACAATGCCTCGCCCCCGGCTTCGCGGATCAACTGCACCGTGCCCTCGCCGCCCGCCACGTCCAGGTCCGCCACCACCACTTTCAAGCCTTCGGCGGCAAAAGCCTGAGCCGTCGCGCGGCCGATGCCGGCAGCGGCCCCCGTGACCAGCGCCACTTGCCCGGAAAACGTCATGCTCATTGTGCTGCCCTCGATGAATGCCCACATTTGGATGCCCGCAGTCTAGCCAGCGCACCCTGGCGCGCGGCAGCACTATCAAAAGGCCAGTTGGGCCCTTATGCGTTCCAGTGATGAATAACCCAGGCCAACTATCACCCAACTGGATCAACCCCTATTCGCTATCACGGCAAAGCTTGCCGCCACGGCCATCCGGGTCTATCACTCTGGCTTCCCCTCAGACTTGAGTGCGCACCATGACTGCCCAGACCAACCGCCAGTTCCTCCTCGCCAAACGCCCGGTGGGCGCCGCGACCCGCGAGACCTTCAGCTTCCAGCAGGTGCCCGTGGCGGAGCCGGGCGCCGGGCAGATCCGGGTCAAGAACCACTACCTGTCCCTGGACCCGGCCATGCGCGGCTGGATGAACGAGGGCAAATCCTACATCCCGCCCGTGGGTATCGGCGAAGTCATGCGCGCCCTGGGCGTGGGCCAGGTCGAGGCCTCCAACCACCCGGGTTTCGCCGTGGGGGACTACGTCAATGGTGCCCTGGGCGTGCAGGATTACTTCGTCGGCGAGCCGCGGGGTTTCTACAAGGTCGATCCGAACCTGGCACCGCTGCCGCGTTACTTATCCGCATTGGGCATGACCGGCATGACCGCCTATTTCGCCCTACTGGACGTCGGCGCACCCAAGGCCGGTGACACCGTGGTGCTGTCCGGCGCGGCCGGGGCGGTGGGCAGCATTGCCGGGCAGATCGCCAAGATCAAAGGCTGCCGCGTCATCGGCATCGCCGGTGGCCAGGACAAATGCAAGTTCCTGATCGAGGAATTGGGCTTCGACGGCGCCATCGACTACAAGAGCGAGGACGTCCACGCCGGGCTCAAGCGCGAATGCCCTAAAGGCGTGGACGTGTACTTCGATAACGTCGGCGGTGACATCCTCGACGCGGTGCTCAGCCGCTTGAACTTCAAGGCGCGGGTAGTGATCTGCGGCGCCATCAGCCAGTACAACAACAAAGAGGCGGTCAAGGGCCCGGCCAACTACCTGTCGCTGCTGGTCAACCGCGCGCGCATGGAAGGTTTCGTGGTGATGGACTACGCCGCGCAGTTCGCCGCGGCGGGGCAAGAGATGGCGGGCTGGATTGCCCAGGGCAAGCTCAAGAGCAAGGAGGATATCGTCGAAGGCCTGGAGACCTTCCCCGAAACCCTGATGAAATTGTTCAATGGCGAGAACTTCGGCAAGTTGGTACTGAAAGTCGACTAACCCCCCTGTAGCAAGCGGGCTTGCCCGCTTGCTACAACCAGGGTCAGTTGAGTTCGGCCACCACCGCCGCCAACGCCTGGGCCGGGTCGGCGGCCTGGCTGATCGGGCGACCGATCACCAGGTAGTCGGAACCGGCGTCCAGGGCCTGGCGCGGAGTGAGGATACGGCGTTGGTCGTCCTGGGCGCTGCCGGCCGGGCGAATGCCCGGGGTCACCAGTTGCAGGCTCGGGTGCGCCGCTTTCAGGGCCTGGGCTTCCATGGCCGAACACACCAGGCCATCCATCCCGGCCTTCTGCGCCAAGGCCGCGAGGCGCAGCACCTGCTCCTGGGGCTCGATATCCAGGCCGATGCCCGCCAGGTCTTCACGCTCCATGCTGGTCAGCACGGTCACGCCAATCAACAACGGCTGCGGGCCGCTGCGCTGGTCCAGCACTTCGCGGCACGCGGCCATCATGCGCAGGCCACCCGAGCAATGCACATTGACCATCCACACGCCCATTTCCGCCGCCGCCTTGACCGCCATGGCGGTGGTGTTGGGAATGTCGTGGAACTTGAGGTCCAGGAACACCTCGAAACCCTTGTCACGCAGGGTACCGACGATCTCCGATGCACAACTGGTGAACAGTTCCTTGCCGACTTTGACCCGGCACAGTGTCGGGTCCAGTTGATCGGCCAGTTTCAGTGCGGCGTCACGGGTGGGGAAATCCAGGGCGACGATGATGGGAGTCTGGCAGGCGGACATGGGTATGCTCTCAGGCAAGTCGAAATCGGCGCGCATTGTAGCGGAACCTAAACGGCTGCGGGGCCCGAAGATGGCTAAATCCACCCCGCAGCCGATTGGCGGGCCGTGGCCTCAGCGTTTTTCCTCGACCCGCGCCTGGCTGGAGCTCCAGTCGGTGAGCAGGCTATAGGCCACTGCCAGCAGCGTCGGGCCGATGAACAGGCCGATAAAGCCAAAGGCGATCAACCCGCCGAACACCCCCAACAGCACGATCACCAGCGGCAAAGTGCCGCCGCGGCTAATCAGGTACGGCTTGAGCACGTTGTCCACGCCGCTGATTATCAGCGTGCCCCAGATGCCGAGGAACACCGCCATGCCGTACTCGCCCTTCCAGGCCAGCCATGCGGTAGCGGGAATCCATACCAGCGGCGGGCCCATGGGGATCAGGCTGAGCAGGAAGGTAACGATGCCCAGCACCAGCGCACCCGGCACGCCGGCAATCAGGAAGCCGATCAGGGCCAGGATCGCCTGGGCCGCCGCCGTGCCGATCACGCCGTTGACCACCCGCTGCACCGTGCCGGCCACCAGTTCGATGTAGTAGCCGGCGCGGTCGCCGATCAGGCGTTCAAGCAGGCGATGGACGAACATCGCCAGGCGCGGGCCGTCGCGGTAGAAGAAAAACACGAAGACGATGCTCAGGGTCAGCTCCAGGATGCCGCCGCCGATCTGCGCGCTACGGGCCAGTAGCCAGTTGCCGACCTGGCCCAGGTACGGTTTGATCGCCACCATCAGCGCCGCACCTTGCTCGTCGATGCTGTTCCAGATACCCACGAGGCGCTCGCCCACCAGCGGCAGGCCCGCTAGCCACGCGGGGGCTTCGGGCAAGCCATCGACCTGCACATCCTTGATGAACCCCGTGGCGTCGCGCACATGGTCGGCCAGGTTGAACCCCAACCATACCAGCGGCACCGCCACCAGCAGCATCCAGCCCAGGGTCAGCAACGCCGCCGCCAGGGATTCGCGGCCATTGAGCCAGCGGGTCAGCAGGCGCATCAGCGGCCAACTGGCGAACGCCAGCACCGCGCCCCAGAACAGCGCCGACCAGAACGGCGCCATCACCCAGAAACTGGCGCCAAACAGCACCAGCAGCAGGATCTGCACCAAGAGGCGGTCATTATTAATCATGGAAAATCTCGTGAAGGGCCCGCGACTGAGAATAGGCGAACGTCAGTGGGACGCTCGCCTCGCGGCGCAGCTTAACGCAACAGGTCGATGTGCAGGCCGCGGGTTTCCTTGCTGGCCACTTCCATGCGCGCCGCGCGCACACCCTGGCCGATCAGGGCCTGGCGCCAGGCTTCGGCCTGGGGCCCGGACAGGCTGACGCGCGAGGTAGTGTCCAGGTTCAACGCCCGGGACAGCAGGGTCAGCCAGGCCGGTTGCGGCTCGCCGCCCAGGGCGGGTAAGTCCAGCTCGCCGGTGCTCTTGAGCTGGCGCAGCAAGGTTGCCGAGGTGGGCAGCAGCTCGCCCAGCGGTGCGCTGGCGTCGAACTGTTCGACATGCAGGTAGGCGCGGCGGTTGCCCCGGGTGATGCCGTAAAGCGCCACCAGGGTGTTGTCTTGGGGGGCAGCCAGGCGCAGCAGCAGGTACGCCTGCTGTTCATCGGCACCGTAGAGCTTGGCGTTACCGAACACGTCGTTGGCCCACAGGCTGCTGGCGCCGCAATCACGGGCCTGGCACCAGAACAGCAACTGCGCACCTTGCTTTTGCAAGGCTTCGCGGGCGGAGGTAAAGGCCTGGGCGGAGGAATGTTCCGGCGGCAGTTCGTAGGTGACGGCTGTGGTTTGCCCACGGGCGGTAACCTGGCCATCGAAACGCAATTGCCCGCTGATCCGGCGGATCGAGCCCAGTGGGTAGGTGCGTTCCATTTCGGCGGCGGGGCGGTAGTCGACGATCTGCGCGTCTGGCATGCGCGGCACCAGCGCCAGGTCCTGGCTGCCGGTAACGTCGGTGGCGAACAACAAGGGACTGGCGCAGCACAAGCCCAGCAGACTGAGTAGACGCATGGGCTCTCTCATCGGTTGGGCAGCGCCTGTGTGGCATCGGGGCGGGGCGCGGCGAGGTAGCGGTTTGACATGGTTGACTCCCGTTTCAATCCGCCCAGCCTCGGCAGTTGCCCGCGTCAAGTCAAGGAACGGCGAAGAAGCGATTGAAACAGTCTGCAACAAGGATCGCACCCGCCTCGTCATTCAGGTGTAAATGATGGCCACCCGGTAGCAGCTCATGGCCGAACGGCAGGCGCGCCAGCAACTCGGGATGTTGGGCTAGCATGCCGTCGGCCGCGACCACCAGCCGCGTCGGACACGCCACCCGCTGGACGAAGGCCATCGCCTGCTCTTCGGTCAGGCGTACCGGTGACGGCAAGGTTAAACGGCTATCACTGCGCCAGGTGTAACCGCCCGGCACCGGCATCAGCCCGCGCTGGGCGAGCAACTGCGCGGCCTCATGGCTGACCGCCACCAAGCCTTTCATGCGCGCGGCGATGGCCCGGTCCAGGCTGTCATGGACGTTCTTGCGCTTGTCCTGCAGGTTCATTTGCGCTTGCAACGCCATGCCCAGGCGTTCGGCCGCGTTGTCGGCCTTGGCCGTGGGCGGGATCACGCCGTCGATCATCGCCAAATGGCTGACCCGCTCTGGCACCGCCCCCGCCAGCACCAGCGACACAATAGCGCCCATGGAATGCCCAAGCAGGGCGAACCGCTGCCAGCCCAGTTGCTCGGCCACCTGCAACACATCGTAGGCGTAGTCCCACAACGCATACCCGGCGCCGGGCGGGCGATGGTCGGAATGCCCATGGCCGGCCATATCCAGGGCGACGATGCGCAGCCCCTCAAGCTTGGGTGCCAGGCGCGCGAAGCTGTTGGCGTTGTCCAGCCAACCGTGCAGGGCGATCACCGGCAAGCCGTCCTCGGGGCCGAACAAATGCGCCGCTAACTCGATGTGGGGCAGGCTCAGGCGCACTTCTTCCACGGCGCTGGTCATTGCCCGCTCCCGCAGGGGCGGCGCTGCCAGCGCTCGAACAGGTTTTTGAGCAGGGTCGCAGTGTCCTGCGGGCGCTCCAGGGGGAACATATGCCCGCCCGGCATGCTCAAGGACTCGCCGTGGGGCATGCGCCCGACGGAACTGGCGTGATGGCGCATCACCACGCGGCTTTTCTGCCCGCGCACCACCGCCAGTGGCACCTGCAACTGGCGGGTGCGGCCGGGGCTGGTGTGGGGCACGCCACGGTAGATGCTGATTTCCGTGGCCGGGTCGAAACGCAAACGTAAGCGATCGCCGACCTGATGCAAGCCGTGCTGCAGGTATGCATCGAAGCAGTCCGGATCGAAGCCGCGAAACAGCGTCTTGCCGGAGAAGTAATGGCGCGCCGCCGCCAGGTCGCTGAATTCCTCGCGCCGCCCCAGGGTGCGCCCGGCCGGTGTCAGGCGGTCGATGAAGCCCAAGCGTTTGGCCGCGCGGATCACCCATTGGTCGGGGCGGGTCAGCACGGGCGAGTCGAGCATCACCACGCCCCGGTAGAGCTGCGGGCAACGCAGCGCCGCGTGCAAATGCAACACGCCGCCAAAGGAATGGCCCACGCCCCACACCGGCTCAGGTTGCTGCTCCAGGTGATGGATCAGCTCGTCCACCAGGTTGTACCAGTTGTCGTCTGCCGGAAAACGCGGGTCATGGGCATGCTGGGGCAAATGTGCCACTTCAAACTCCGGCGCCAACGCCGCGAACAACTTGCCGTAGGTGCCCGAAGGGAAGCCGTTTGCATGGGCGAAAAATATCTGCTGCGACATAGCGACGCGTCCGAAAAATTCAAAACAAGGGCTCGATTGTCTGTAAGAAAGCGCCTCACAGCAATGACCGTAAACGCCAGGAATGATGACAGTCCGGTCACGGTGATGGCCGCTACCTGTAAGTTCTGACAGTTGACAGCCACACGCCAGGCGCCCACAACAGCAGAACCTGATGGCCCGCGCCGAGGTTTGTGTGATGCTCCACACCCATACGCCGAACATTATCGCCGCAGACCCCCGTGGCCTGGTTGTACGCACCGTGGCTTACCAGCGCCGCAGCGCCGAGGAGGCGGCCCGACGCTGCGTCACCCAACAGCGCTACGACGCAGCTGGGCGCTTGGTGCAAAGCCGCGACCCGCGCCAATTCCAGCGCCTGGAAGAGGGCCAGCCCGGTATTGCCAACCAAACCACGGTGTTTTCCCTGTCGGGCGCGGCGCTGCTGTCAGACAACAGCGACGCCGGTTGGCGCCTGAACCTCTCCGGCGACGCCGGGCAGGCCCTGCACGGTTGGGACCAGAAGCACAGCCACACCCGGCAGACCTACGACAATCAACTGCGGGCACAGGCTGTTTTCGTACAGGCCGATGCTGAAGCACCACACTGCATCGCCCGCCTTTCCTACGCCGACGCTAGCGCCGAACACGCAGCCCACAACCGCTGCGGCCGCTTGATCCGCCATGACGACACCGGCGGCGCGCAGTTTTTTGCCGAATTCAGCCTCAGCGGCGCGCCCCTGAAACATGGCCGCCGCTTCCTCGCCCAACCCCAGTGGGCCGTGGACTGGCCCGCAACCGAGGCCGAGCGTGACGCCCATTTGGAACCTGAACTGGCGGCTAGCCACTTTGCCTACAACGGCGCCGCCGAACTGATCGCCCAGACCGATGCCCTGGGCAACCGTCAGCGCCTGCGCCACACCCGCGCCGGCGAATTGCACGAAGCGCACCTGAACTTGCAAGGCAGCACACAAGAGCAACTCGTGCTCAGTGAGGTCCGCTACAACGCCTTCGGCCAGATCGAGCAGCAACGGGCAGGCAACGGCGTGCTGTCCAGTGCGACGTTTCGCCCCGAGGATGGGCGCCTGGTGCACCTCAAAACCCAGGCCAACAACAAAGCCCCCAGCCAGGACCTGACCTACACCTACGACCCCGTGGGCAATGTGGTGTCCATCACGGACGCCGCCCAAGCCGTGCGTTACTCGCGCAACCAACGCATTGCGGCCATCAGCACGTTTCGCTACGACAGCCTCTATCGCCTGATCGAGGCCACTGGCCGGCAAATCCGCAACGCGCCGGGCGGGCCCCAGGCCCCGGCCTTCCAGTCGCCCCCTGACCCCAGCCAATTGGAGAACTACACCCAGGCCTACCACTACGACGCCGCCGGCAACCTGGAGCTGTTGCAACACAGCGCCGCCAGCGGCAACCGCAGCGAACGCACGGCCATCGCCGCCGACAACAACCGCAGCCTGCCTTACACCGACCCGGGCCAAGCCCCCGGCGACGGCGAAATCCGCGATGGCTACGACGACAACGGTAACCTGAAGATCCTGCAACCGGGACAGCACCTGGCTTGGGACGCCCAGAACCGTTTGCAGCAGGTCGATCAAGTAGTACGCGAAGACGGCCCCAACGACAGGGAGTTGTACCTCTACGACAGCAACGGCCAGCGCCTGCAAAAAATCCGCGAGGCCTACACCGCAAAACTGACCCGCACCCACGAAACCCGCTACTTACCAGGGTTGGAAATTCGTACAGGGCCAACGCAAACCCTGCACCTCATCACCCTGCACGCCGGGCGCTGCACGCTGCAGGTGCTGCACTGGCAACAGGGCCGCCCTGCCGACATCCCTCAGGACCAGATGCGCTACGGCTTCACCGACCACCTGGGCTCCAGCACCCTGGAACTGGACGCCAACGCCGCCCTTATCAGCCAGGAAAGCTATTACCCCTACGGTGCAACCTGCTGGTGGGCAGGGCGCAACCAGGCAGAGGCCAGCTACAAGACCCGGCGCTACTCAGGCCAGGAACGCGATGCAACCGGGTTGTACTACTACGGCCAACGCTACTACGCGCCGTGGCGCCAGCGCTGGCTCAATGCCGACCCCAGTGGCACCGCCGATGGCTTGAATCTATTTGCCATGGTGCATGGCAACCCGGTGCGGTTTGTCGACATGCAAGGGTTGGGCGCGCTTGAGGCCTTGCGAGCATTTGCCTGGACCTTCGGGCGCGAAAGCGTTTCAGCCATCGCCAGCGCGGTAGTGCGCTACGGCAGCACATTAGTCATCACGGCCCTGCACAGCGCCGTTGGGAACCCACTAGGGTTCACGGTGGCAGGCGTCGTCGTAGGCGGCGCAATAGGCATGGCGACCGGCATGGCGGCCGCCAACAACTGGGCCCATGGCTCCCGGCACCGAATGGCGCTGTTGGCCGCTGGGGCAGCGACGGGGTTGGCGCTCAATGCTGGGCCCTCAGTCCTTGGGCATTTCATCCCTGTGCTTGATGTCGCAGGCGCCGCTATTAATGTGCCAGCAATCTTCACCCTCGCCACGCCACTGGCGAACCTGGCACGGGAGAGTGTCTCGCAAGCGGTCAATCATATTGGCCAGACCAACCCCTGGGTCGGCGTGCCGCCCGCCGCGGCGTTCAGTTACAGCCTCGCCGCCTCCGGCGCCACGGCGGGTTCCGTGGGCGCCTTGACCAGCCTCATGCTGAGCAATGATCCCTACGACCCTTTAACCATCGTCGAAGGCACGTTGGGGGCAGGTATCGCCACCGGCAGCGGAGTGGGTGCATCCGCGGCGGCCCGGACCGGCAACGCGAGCGCCCCCACCAAACCCGCCAAGGGCGGCTCCATGACGGTAGACGCCGAAAAACTGATAGTGAACACCGTGATGCGTTCTGCGTTTTCCCTTCCAGTTCAATTGGTCACCCACCCACTGGCGGTGACCGAAGTCCTGGGGCCGGCCCTGGGCTTGGCCACCCGTGGTGTGAGTCGCGCGTCCACCAGCGTCATCGCGGGGCTGCGGTTGGCGGTCAAGCCTGCAATCGAACAAGGTGTGGAGAACTTCCTGAACCCCGGCGCCAACGAGGCGGCGACGCCGATTCAAGAGATTGAACTGAGCGAAATCCAGACCCTTTCCAGCAGGCTTCAGGTCCCTCTAGGCGGGCATGAACGCTTGGTCTGAGGGCGGTTACCGCACCGGCGGTGTCTGCCCCAGCGGCACCACCGCCATGGTCAGGCGCGACACGCAACTGGCCTTGCCTTCGTCGCTGGTCAAGCGGATGTCCCAGACGTGGGTGGTGCGCCCGATGTGGATGGCCCTGGCCACCGCCGTGACCCGGCCGCTGCGCAAGCCGCGCAGGTGGTTGGCGTTGATTTCCAGGCCCACGCAATAGAATTGGCTGGCGTCGATGCACAGGTAGCTGGCCATGGAGCCGACGGTTTCGGCCAGCACCACCGAGGCGCCGCCATGGAGCAGGCCGTAGGGCTGGTGGGTGCGATGGTCGATGACCATGCTGGCAGTGAGGGACTCTTCGTCAAAGGACTCAAAACGGATATCCAGCACTTGGCCAATGGTGTTTTTCTGGATCGCGTTCAACTGCTCGATATTGGGAGTGGTACGCCACAGGCTCATCGCTACTTCCTTTTATGGTTTTTGGAAACGCTCAATCCTGCCACAGGACGGCCTCGCCCTGCTCGCTCCAGGCCTCCAGACGCGGGCCGTAGGTGGCTTCGATGACGTTGCGCTTGATTTTCAGGGTGGGGGTCAAAAAGCCGTTATCCACTGCCCAGCGCTCCTTGACCACCACCAGGCATTGCAGCCGTTCGTGTTTATCCAGGCTGGCGTTGACCTGGTGCAAGAGGCTCTCCAGGCTGGCGCACAAGTGCTCGCGGGCCTCGGCCAGGCCTTCGGCCGAGAGCACGCATAAGCCCAGCGGTGCTTTCAGGCCATCACCTACCAGGCATACCTGCTCGATGCGCGGGTGTGCGGCCAGGCGATTTTCGATGGGCGCCGGGGCGACGTACTTGCCAGTGCTGGTTTTGAAAATGTCCTTGAGGCGCCCGGTGAGGCGCAAGTGGCCCTGGCTGTCCTGCTCGCCTTTGTCGCCGGTACTGAGGAAACCGTCCGCCGTCAGGGCTTCGGCGGTTTTTTGCGGCTCCTTGAAGTAGCCGAGCATGGTGGCCGGGCTACGCACCAACACTTCGCCGGTGGGTTCGATGCGCACCTCGACCTGCGGGCAAGGCTGGCCGATCCACCCCGGTTTGCTCTGCCCTGGCGCACACACGTGGGAATAGCCGCAGTTCTCGGTCATGCCGTACACCTCCAACACATCCAGGCCCAGGCGCCGATACCAGTGCAGCAGGCTCAGGGGCACCGGCGCCGCGCCCGAGAGGGCGATGCGCACGGCGTCCAGCCCCAACCCGGCGAGTACCTTGCGCCCCACCCGCGGCCCTATCCAGGGCAGGCCCAGGAGAAAGTCCAGGCGCTGGGCCGGGATCTTGGCGTACACGCCCAACTGGAACCGGCTCCAGATGCGCGGCACGGCAAACAGCGCCGTGGGCCGCGCGCGTTGCAGGTCGGCAACGAAGGTGTCGATGCTTTCGGCGAAAAACACGGTTTGGCCGCTATAGATCGACGCCAGTTCGACGAACATCCGTTCGGCCACATGGCACAAGGGCAAGTACGACAGCAAACGATCGCCCTCCCCCAGGCCAAACAACTGGGTGCCTTGGGTGGCGGCAAACCCCAAGCTGGCGAAGCTGTGCATCACCCCTTTGGGCAGGCCCGTGGTGCCGGAGGTGTAGACGATGGTTGCCAGTTGCCCGGCGTCGGGGCTGGGGTTGTCCTGGATCGGCGAGCAAGCTTGCAGGTCGGCCCAGGTGAAATCGAACGTGCCCTCGGGGCACAGCGGCAGGCTGATACGGGGCAGGCCAGGGGCAACGCCGGGGGCCATGGCCGGCCAGTCATCGAGCTTGCCGATGAACGCCAGCGCCGCCTCCGAATGCTCCAACACCTGGGCCACGGCTTCGGCGGTGAGGTTGGGGTACAGCGGCACCGAGACATGGCCGGCCATCCAGATCGCCAGGTCGGCGATGATCCAATGGGCACAGTTCTTCGAGATGATGGCGATGTGGCTGCCCTGGGGCAGCTCCCGCGCCCGCAGCCAGTGAGCCGCACACCGCGCCTGATGGCCGACATCGGCCCAAGTCAGGGTTTCGACCCGCCCACCGCCCAAGGGCTGGACCAGAAAACGCTGGCCGGGGTGGCGCGCTTCGCGCTCGTAGAACGGGTCCAGCGGCAAACGCAAGGCAGCAGGCATGGGTGTGCTCCTTTATTGTGTTTGCCGGCAAGCGTAGTTCAGGCGCTGGCACTTGGCTGCCAATGCCCCCTCCTGCACCCGCTACGCCTAATCCTGGGGGAGCAGGCTTTTGTGGGAACCCGCAATGGCGATTTGTCAGAAGCACCCATGTCGACTGTTCTGCCGCCATCGCGGGCAGGCCCGCTCCCACAGTTGAACTGTGCGGGTGGGGGGTTCATTTCCCCTCTGTGGGGAGCCTGGAGTGGCGGTGACGACGGGTAGGCGCCCTCTTCGACAGAGGTTTGCTGCTACCTAAGCATCCGCTCAGGGGTGTTTGACGCTGTTGAGGGCCATCGCCGCCGCCAGCGGCCAGTCGCCTTCGAGTTCAGCGAGGCTGGCGGTGCTCATGGGTTGCGGGGGGCCGCCGTGCAGCAGGCCGATCAAGTTGCCCACCAGGGGTTGGTGGCTGACCAGCAGCAGGTTGTCGGCCGAGTCCAGTTGCGCCAGGGCCGTCAACGGGTCGGTGTCGGGCGTGAGCCAAGGCACGGTGCGGATCTCGGGTTCGAAACCCAGGGCCTCGCGCACCAGTTGCGCCGTTTGCTGCGCCCGCACGTAGGGGCTGGCGAGGATGGCCTGGATCGGCTGGCCGACCAGGTGGGCGGCGCTGCGCAACACCTCCCGGCGGCCCTGCGCGGTCAGGTTGCGTTGCGCGTCACTGGGGGCATGGGGCTGGGCCTCGCCGTGGCGCAACAGCCACAGCTTCACAGCTTGGGTTCCTCGTCACGCACCGGGTGCGGAGCCGGGGGCACGGTGTGGGGCGCTTCGCCTTCGGGGCTGCGCGGGGTCGGCCAGTCGGCGAACGGCCAGGGTTTCTGGTCGCTGTGGAAACTGCCGAAGCGGCCGATCTGCGCCAGAAACTGGCTCAGGCTATCGCCAAAATTCATCAGGCTGGCGCTGGGTGCGCCGTAGATCAGGCGATAGACCAGTTGCACCAGCACCACCGCGCCGAGGATCAACTGCGCCACCTGCCACACCAGCAGGTACACCAACATCCACACCACGCGCAGCAGGATGGATTCGTACTTGGCCGCCGTTTTTGCATCGTTCATGGCTTGCTCCCGTTGTCGTTCAGTTGAAACCGCTGGTGGAAATAAAGTCGACGTCGGTCTTGGGTTCGCCGCGCATCAGCAACTCGATCACTTGGCTGAGGGTACGCCCTTCGAACAGGATCGCGTGCAACCCGGCCACCAGCGGCATGTACACGCCCACTTCCTGAGCCTTGGCCTTGAGCACCTTGAGGGTATTGACCCCTTCGGCCACCTCGCCCAGGCGTGTAACCGCCTCTTCCAGGCTCAGGCCCTGGCCCAGGGCGAAACCAACTTGGTAGTTGCGGCTCTTGGCCGAGGAGCAGGTGACGATCAGGTCGCCCACCCCGGCCAGGCCAAGGAAGGTCATGGGGTTGGCGCCCTGGTTTACCGCAAAACGGGTCATTTCCGCCAGCGCCCGGGTAATGAGCATGCTCTTGGTGTTTTCCCCCATGCCCAGGGCCACCGCCATGCCGGCGATGATCGCGTAGACGTTCTTCAGCGCCCCGCCCAGCTCCACGCCAAAGCGATCGGCGCTGGCATACACGCGAAAGGTGCGGCCATGAAGCGCAGCCTGGACCTGCTGGCACAAGGCTTCGTCTTCACTGGCCACCACTGTGGCGGTCAAGGCATGCTCGGCCACTTCGCGGGCCAGGTTGGGCCCCGACAACACACCAATGCGCGCCTGGGGGGCGATTTCTTCGAGGATCTGGCTCATCAGCTTGAAGCTCTGGGCCTCGATGCCCTTGGTCAGGCTGACCAGAAGCTTGCCGCTCAGGCGTTCGGCGTGGGGCGCCAGCACCGCGCGCAGGGCGCTGGAGGGCAGCGCGACGAAGCACAGGTCGCAATCATTGAGTGTGGCGGTGAGGTCGGTGACCGGCGCTACGCCCGGGTGAATCTTGATGCCCTTGAGGTAGCGCGGGTTCTCGCGGTTGACCCGAATGGCCTCGGCCTGCTCCGGGTCACGCATCCACTGGCGTACCTGATGGCCGTTTTCGGCCAGCAGATTGGCCACGGCGGTGCCGAAGCTGCCGCCTCCCAGGACCGCAATGGGCTGCTGTTGAGTCATAGGTGATCCGTTAATCCATACCGAGGGCGATGGCGCATTATACGGAGCCGCCGACCTGCGGCCAGCCCCGTGGCCATTTACCTGAACATGCGGCAATCGCCGGGGTTAATCGGGGGAAAATGCAAGTAACTGGACTGGAAAACTCCAGCGCCTCGGTTAACATGCGCGCCCATTACCGGTTTTCAAGGCTGTACCGTGTCTTTTGGCCCCCGCCCCTCGTGTTCGCCCCTGTTGCTGCTGATGCTACTGCTCAGCGACAGCTTGCTGGCCGAGGACCTGTTCCTGGACAACCCGCCCCTGCCCCACGTGCTCACCGCCACGCGCCTCAAGCAGGCCCCGGCGGCGGTGCCGGGCAGCATGACGGTGCTCGACCGGGCGCTTATCAACGCCAGCGGCGCGCGGGACATCAGCGAACTGCTGCGCCTGGTGCCGGGGATGATGGTCGGGCACATCAGCGGCAACCAGGCCCTGGTCAACTACCACGGCACCAACGCCAACGAAGCGCGGCGCATGCAGGTGCTGATCGACGGGCGCTCGGTGTACCGCGCCGGGTTGGCCACCGTGGACTGGAGCGATATCCCGGTGGCCCTGGAAGATATCGAGCGCATCGAAGTGTTCCGCGGCCCCAACACCGTCAGCTACGGCGCCAACGCACTGATGGCGGTGGTCAACATCCTCACCCGTGCCCCGGCCGACAGCCATGGCACGCGGCTCAAGGCCACGGCCGGCCAGCGCGGCATCGGCGACTGGTACGCCAGCCAGGGCCAGGGCTGGGACGGCGGCGACCTGCGCCTGTCCCTCTCCGGCCAGCAGGACGATGGCTTCGACAACGACCGCCGCGGCGCCGACTACCGCGACAGCCGTCGCCTGAACCGCGTCAACCTGGCCTTGAGCCAGGCCCTGGACGAGCGGCAAAGCCTGGACTGGCAATTCAACGCCAAGGAAGGCAGCAACCAGCGGCCTTATACCTACCGCCCCGTGTTCCATGGGGTGACACGCGGTGGCGATAATTCTGACGTGAGCGCCAAAGACTACGCCGGCTCGCTGCGCTGGAACCTGGAGCTGGACCCACGCCACAGCCTGTATATCCAGGGCTCGGCGCAGCAGTGGGACCGCCAGCAGACCTGGCGTGCCTGCGACGCCGCCATCTCCTTCAGCCCCGAGCTGAGTCGCCTCTGGCAGCTCAACCCGCACTACACCGAACGCCTGGCGCGCAACATGGACAAGCACGCCGGCGGCCCGGCCCCCGCTGGCACCGCCGAGGAGCGGGCCCTGGCCGAGCAGGTGCTCGCACAATGGAAGCAAGGGGGCAACCAGACCCTGTGCGGCGACATCGACCAGAGCATCCGCGAATCGCGCTACGACCTGGAAATCCAGGACACCCTGAGCCTGTCCGATAGCCTGCGCCTGGTCAGTGGCATGAACTATCGTTACGACCGGGCAGATTCCGAGACTTACTTCAATGGCACCCTCGATGACACCACATGGCGCCTGTTCGGCCAGTTGGAGTGGCGGGCTAGCGAACACTGGCTGCTGCAAGGCGGCGCGATGTTCGAGGACACCCGTTTGAGTGGTCATTCGCTGACCCCGCGGGTGGCCCTCAACTACCTGATAACCCCGCGCCACGGCCTGCGGGCGGTGTATGCCGAAGCAGTACGCTCGCCGGACATGTTCGAGAACAACATCGACTGGAGCTACCGGGTCACCGGCCTGTCGCCGCGCCCCAACGGCCAGGACAGCGGCCGCTACTTCGTGCGCACCCGGGGCCCGGGCAACCTCGACAAGGAGCACATGCGCTCGCGGGAGCTGGGCTACAACGGCCACTTCGCCGACCTGGGCCTGGCGCTGGACGTCAAGCTGTTCCACGACGACATCAGCGACATGATTAGCGAGCCCCTGCGCAACAACCAGTACATCGCCACTAACGCCAGCAGCGCCCGCTTCAGCGGCGCTGAAACCCAGCTCGACTGGCAACTGGGCAGCGCCGACCGCCTGCGCCTGACCTACGCCTATGTCGACGCCCACGCCAGCAATGCCCTGGACCGCAAACTCTCGGCGCGCAACAGCGGCTCGGCGGGCTGGATGCGCGATTGGGGGCGGGGCTGGTCCAGCGCCCTCTTCTACTATGGCGACAGCGCCCTCAACGGCTACCGCTTCGAGCGCCTCGACACGCGCATCGCCAAGCGCCTGAGCCTGGGCAAAGCCCAACTGGAACTGGCCGGCGTGCTGCAACAGCGCCTCGACCAGCAACCCAGCACCTTCGCCGACAACGCCTATGACTCGCGCCACCAGGCGTACTTCAGCGCGCAGTTGGAGTTCTGACATGGGCGCCCAGCGGTCACGAGTGGCATCTATTGTGCGACGCAGGCTCGGCACCCTCGGCCTGGCGCTGGCCTGCGTGATCGCCAGCCTCGGCGCGCGCGGTGCCGACATCCTGCTGGTGGGCGCACAACACAACGACGGCATCGCCGCGTTCACCCAGGCCCTGCGGGACCTGCGCCCCGCCGACAGCGTGCGCTTCCAGCCCCTGGCCGACGCCCCCGCGCCTGGCAGGCTGGCCGCCGACACGCGGCTGATCCTGCTCGACCCGCCGAGCCTGGACTGGCGCCTACAAGAGCACCGCGGCCCGGCGACCCTGGTGCTGCGCATCAGCCGCCTGCAAGCGCGCCAACGCCTGGGCGAGCAGGTGCCGCCCAGGCTCAGCCTGCTGTGGAGCGACCCGCCCCTGGCGCGGCAACTGCGCCTGACCCGCCAACTCCTGCCACAGGCCAAGCGGGTGGGCGTGCTGTACAGCGACGGCAGCGAATTCCTGCTGCGCGAACTGCATCACCTGGCCGGCCCCATGGGCCTGGAACTGGTGGCCCAGCGCTGGGACAACATCGCCGACAGCCGCCCCTTGCAACATGTGCTGGGCAGCAGCGATGTGCTGCTGGGCCTGGACGATCCGCAGTTGTACAACTCCAAAACCGCGAAAAACCTGCTGCTCAGCACCTACGCCCGCCAGCAGGCGCTGATCGGACCCAACGCCGGTTTCGTCAAGGCCGGCGCCCTGGCCAGCACCTACAGCGACCAGGACGATTGGCTCGCTGTGCTCGACACCCTGCTCGACCGCCCTCCCAGCCAATGGCCGCGCAGCCTCTACCCGACGCAATTCAAAGTGCAGAGCAACCCTCAGGTGGCACGCTCCCTGGGGCTGGAACCGATCGATGAGCCCGCCATGGCCACCCGGCTGGCCGAAGGAGAGCAGCGCCCATGACCTTGCGTCGCCGTTGGGACATCCATACCCGCACCCAGGTCATCAGCGTCGGCCCGGCGCTGTTGCTGACCCTGTTGCTGGTCAGTTTCTTCACCTTCGTGCGCATCCAGGATTTGCGCCAAGAGCTCAACCACACCGGCCAATTGATCGCCAACCAGTTGGCCCCGGCCACCGAGTACGGGGTGATTTCCGGCAACAACGAAGTGCTGGAGAGCTTGCTGCAAGCGACCCTGTCGATCCCCCACGTGCGCTTTCTAGAGGTGCAGGACCGGGCCAACAATATTCTGGTGTACGTCGAGCGCCCTTCCGACACCCACAACCTGTCCCAGCAAGTCGAGGTTTTCCAGGCGCCGGTACGCTTGCAGCGCATCGCCTTGAACAATGACTTTTTCCAGAACCGTGGCGCCGCTCCCGGCGCACCCGCCGAGGATTACCTGGGGCGGGTGATTGTCGGCATGTCCAATGACGCCTTTAGCCAGCGCCAACAGGAAATCCTCTTGAAAGCGGCGGTGCTGGCATTGTTCGCCCTGCTGTTCACCTTCCTCCTGGCTCGACGCTTGGCGGCGAGCCTGGCGCAGCCGATCAGCGCCATGGGCACGGCGGTCAAGGCCATCCAACAGGGCGACTACAGCAAACCGCTGCCGGTGGTGGACGATGCCGAACTGGGTAGCCTGGCCAAACACATCAACAACCTCGCCCGAGGCCTGGACCAGGCCAGCCGCGAGCAGCAGCAGGCCATGGCGCAACTGATCCAGACCCGCGAAGAAGCCGAACGGGCCAACAATGCCAAGTCCGATTTCCTGGCCATGATGAGCCACGAACTGCGCACGCCGATGAATGGCGTGCTGGGCATGCTGCAACTGCTCGAAACCACCGAGTTGACCGAGGAGCAGATCGAGTACGCGGCCCTGGCCTGCGAATCCACCGAGCACTTGCTCAAGGTCATCAACGACATCCTCGACTTCTCACGCATTGAACGCACGACCCTGGAACTGGAGCACATCCCGTTCAACCTCGCCGAGCTGATTAACAGCTGCGCCCAGGCCTTCGCCCACGACGCCACGCAGCGTGGCCTGAGCCTGGAAGTAGACATTCCCGCCGGCATGCAGGCACTGGAGGTATGCGGCGATCCGACGCGCATCCGGCAAATATTGGTCAACCTGGTGGGTAACGCGCTGAAGTTCACCGAGCAGGGCCGCGTCACCATTGCCCCGCAATGGCAAATCCTGGACCACGACCTGCTGTGGTTCACCTGCAGCGTCAGCGACAGCGGCATTGGCATCTCCAAGCAGAGCCTGGAACTGATGTTCAACGCCTTTCAGCAGGCCGACAGCTCAATCTCCCGGCGCTACGGCGGCACCGGCCTGGGCCTGCCCATCGCCCGCACACTGGCCGAACGCATGGGTGGCACCCTGCGCGCCCAGAGCGAGGAGGGCCGGGGTTCGGTGTTTACCCTGCAAATCCCCCTGGAACTGTGCCGCCGGCCCCTGCCGTCGCTCGCTCCACGCACCCTCAGCGCCAAGGCGCACGGCGAAGGGCGCAATGTGCTGCTGGTGGAAGACAACCCGGTCAACCAAACCGTAATAGAAGCCATGTTGCGCAGCCTGGGCTTTACCGTCAGCGTCGCCACCGATGGCGAGCAAGCGGTGCGCAGCGCCGAGAGTCTGATCTTCGAGGCGATCCTGATGGACTGTCGCTTGCCGCTGATCGACGGCTACGAGGCCACCCGGCAAATCCGCCAACTGCCCGGTTGCGCCGAACTGCCAATCATCGCCCTGACCGCCAATGCCCTGCAGGGCGACCGCGAAGCCTGCCTGCGGGCGGGAATGAACGATTACCTGGCCAAGCCGTTCAAACGCACTGACTTGCAGCAGATTTTGCAGCGCTGGGTGCGGTAGCACAGAGCTTTCATCGATCTGCGACTGGCGTGAAAGACGAAAGTGCGGCAGTCTTAGGCACCCTAACGGGCCTCTAAAAGGGCTTGAATAAAAATTTCAGTGCACAAGTGTACATTCATGTCCTTGGTGCTGTGACTTTCACTACAACGCAATAGTCTATGAGTAGGCTACCGGCTCGGGGCATCACCGCTCCGGGCGCCTGGGAAGATTCGCCCCACCTGCCGCATGGGATTATTGAGGAGCTCGCATGACCAAACAAAACGCCTTTACTCGGGAAGAACTGCTGCGCTGCAGTCGCGGTGAGCTGTTCGGCCCGGGTAACGCGCAATTGCCCGCCCCGAACATGCTGATGGTGGATCGCATCACCCATATCAGCGAAGAGGGTGGCAAGTACGGCAAAGGTGAATTGGTCGCCGAGTTGGATATCACCCCGGACCTGTGGTTCTTCGCCTGCCACTTCGAGGGCGACCCGGTCATGCCCGGCTGCCTGGGCCTGGATGCCATGTGGCAACTGGTCGGCTTCTTCCTCGGCTGGCAAGGCCTGCCGGGCCGCGGCCGCGCCCTGGGTTCTGGCGAAGTGAAGTTCTTCGGCCAGGTCCTGCCGACCGCCAAGAAAGTCACCTATAACATTCAGATCAAGCGCGTGCTCAAGGGCAAGCTGAACCTGGCCATCGCCGATGGCTCGGTCAGTGTCGACGGCCGCGAAATCTACACCGCCGAAGGCCTTCGGGTCGGCGTTTTCACCTCCACTGACAACTTCTAAGGGTTATCCGCATGCGCCGCGTCGTAATCACTGGTCTGGGCATCGTTTCCTGCCTGGGCAATGACAAAGAGACCGTCTCCGCTAACCTGCGTGCAAGTCGCCCTGGCATCCGTTTCAACCCGGAATATGCCGAAATGGGTCTGCGTAGCCAGGTTTCCGGCTCCATTGACCTGCCCCTCGAAGAACTGATCGATCGCAAGATCTACCGCTTCGTCGGTCACGCCGCCGCCTACGCCTACCTGGCCATGAAAGACGCCATCAGCGACGCTGGCCTGACCGACGAGCAGGTGTCCAACCCGCGTACCGGCCTGATCGCCGGCTCCGGCGGTGCGTCGACCCTCAACCAGATGGAAGCGCTGGACATCCTGCGCGAAAAAGGCGTCAAGCGCGTCGGCCCGTACCGTGTCACCCGGACCATGGGCAGCACGGTGTCCGCCTGCCTGGCCACGCCGTTCAAGATCAAAGGCCTGAACTACTCGATCTCCTCCGCCTGCGCCACCAGTGCTCACTGCATCGGTACCGCGGTCGAGCAGATCCAGATGGGCAAGCAGGACATCGTCTTTGCCGGTGGCGGTGAAGAAGAACACTGGAGCCAATCGTTCCTGTTCGACGCCATGGGCGCCCTGTCCAGCCAGTACAACGAAACCCCGGAAAAAGCCTCCCGCGCCTACGACAAGAACCGCGATGGCTTCGTCATCGCTGGCGGCGGCGGCATGGTAGTGGTCGAGGAACTGGAACACGCCCTGGCCCGTGGCGCGAAGATCTACGCCGAAATCGTCGGCTATGGCGCCACTTCCGACGGCTACGACATGGTCGCGCCAAGCGGCGAAGGCGCCATCCGCTGCATGCAGATGGCCATGTCCACCGTTGACGGCCCGATCGACTACCTCAACACCCACGGCACCTCCACGCCAGTGGGCGACGCCAAGGAAATGGAAGGCGTGCGCGAAGTGTTCGGCGCCAACGCCCCGGCCATCAGCTCCACCAAGAGCCTGTCGGGTCACTCCCTGGGCGCCGCTGGCGTTCACGAAGCGATCTACTGCCTACTGATGATGGAAGGCAACTTCATTGCCGGCTCCGCCAACATCGAGGAACTGGACCCGGCCGTAGCGGACATGCCGATCCTGACCAAGACCCGCGAAAACGTCACGCTCAACAACGTGATGAGCAACAGCTTCGGCTTCGGCGGCACCAACGCCACGCTGGTGCTGCAACGCTGGCAGGGCAAGTAAGCCAAGCCCCGCGATTGAAAACGCCCCGACTGGTTCGGGGCGTTTTTTTTGGGGGGGAGCCATATCCGGCACCTGAATCGCGCTCCCACAAAACAGCACCAGTGCCCGCGATAAAGGCGCGAGCCCACAGGCACCGACTACACCGAAAACCGCGCCACCATCGTGTTCAGGTCCACCGCCAGGCGTGACAACTCCTGGCTGGCGGCGCTGGTCTGGTTGGCGCCCGCCGAGCTCTGCATCGCCAGGTCGCGGATATTCATCAGGTTGCGGTCCACCTCCCGGGCCACCGCAGCCTGTTGCTCCGAAGCGCTGGCGATCACCAGGTTACGTTCGTTGATCTGGGTGAAGGCCGTGGCGATATCCTCCAGCGCTACGCCTGCTGCCTTCGCCACTTCCAGGGTGGAATGGGCGCGGGAGTTGCTCTGCTGCATGGAACTGACCGCCTCCTCCGTGCCCTGCTGGATACCACCGATCATCAGTTCGATTTCCCGGGTCGACTGCTGGGTGCGGTGGGCCAGCGCCCGCACCTCATCGGCCACCACCGCAAAACCGCGCCCGGCGTCCCCCGCCCGCGCAGCCTCGATGGCGGCGTTCAGGGCAAGCAGGTTGGTCTGCTCGGCAATGGCGCGGATCACATCCAGTACCTTGCTGATGCCATAGACCTTCTGCGCCAGGTCACCAACCCGCTCTACGTTGGTGTTGACGTCATCGGCCAGGGACTCGATGGACAGCACAGTCTGGTGCACCTGCTCGCGGCCATGGCGGGCGATGCGGTCGGATTCGCGTGACGCCTCGCTGGTGGCCACCGCGTTGCTCGCCACCTCCTCCACCGCCGCCGTCATCTGGTTGACCGCCGTCGCTGCTTGCTCGATTTCCTGGCTCTGCTGATGCAAGCCACGGGTGGCGTCCTCGGTCACGCAACTGAGCTCCTCGGAGGCCGAGGCCAATTGGCTGGAAGATTCGGAGATACGCCGGATGGTGTCACGCAGGCTCTGCTGCATGGTCTTGAGGGCCTGCAACAGACGGGCCGGCTCGTCCTTGCCGCTGATGGCAATGTCGCCGGTCAGGTCGCCCTCGGCCACCCCCTCAGCCAATTTCAGTGACTGGGACAGCGGCACCACGATGCTACGGGTCAGCAACAAGGCCAGGGCAATGGTCATCACCCCCGTCACCAGCACCATGCCAATCACCCATCTGCGCGATTCGCTGAATACATCACGGGCCAGCACCGTGGCCTGGTTGGCATTGCTGCGGTTCAAGTCGAGCAGTTCATTGAGGGTTACGGCCAACTCATCGGCCATTTGGCTCATTTCACCGTTGAGTTCAGTCACCGCCTCGGGCACCTGGTTGCGGGCGGACAGGGCCATCACTTCGCCTTGGTGCTGGAGATAGGTTTTTTCCTTGGCCTGAAAGCGATCAAATAGCTCCCGCTCGCGGGGCAGCACAATCAGGGCTTCATAGCGCTTCTGGGCGGCACCCAAGTTGCGCTTGACGTCATTGAGTTTGCTTTCGTTGCTGGCCAGCGCCTGGGGGTCGCGGTTAATCAGCAACCTCATGGTCAGGGCCCGCACCCGCAGCAGGTCTTGGTTGATCTCGCCGACCGCCATCACGCTGGGCAACCAGTTGTTGTCCACCTCGTCCGACTGCTCGCGCATGTTGGACATCTGCATCAGGGCAAACGCCCCCAAGCCAAACACCATCAACGCCAACAACCCGAACCCCAGGCCTGCCCGGGGTGCGATATTGAGATTCCTGATACTCATCCTCTGGTTCCTTCCAAAAGCGCTGCATCATCCATGCAGTTGGCTGCTCTTGAAGGTATCGGCCCAGCGGAAATTTGCGTAAGACGAAAATGTGATATCAAAGTGCCCAAGCACTTCGAATCGGCTGGCGAATTGACATCAGCGTACGCTGAAGCGCTGCTGCGCCAGCAAGCGGTCGCCCTGGAACACCATAAACCGCCACTCGCCGGGCACCACTTCATGGTTTTCGGTGAACTCGAAGGCCATCACATCCTGGGGCGCACCCGGCACCAGTTTCTGCACCACTTCGAGTTTGTCGTGGCGCTGGCCGTCCGGGGTCTGAATACCTGGGGTGAAATACAGCAGGGTCAACGGCTGCTCCGACTCGACCTTGCCCAGCAACTGATACCGCAGGCCAAACTTGGTACCCAATTTGGCCGGGACTATGTCAGTGCGCTCGATGGTCTCGTTACTGCGCCGCAGCACGCGCTCCCCGGCTTGCAGGTCGGCCTTGGCACCGGCAAACACGCCATACTCCACCGGCCCTTCGACGCGCACCTGGGCGCTGGCCAAGCCACTGGCCAGCAACAGCGCCGCCAGACTGGTTAAACGAAAAAAAGACATAGCGCGCTCCTTGATTGAAATTGAGCGCGAGCTTATGACGTAGGCATGACGAACTGATGACAAAGCGACATCAACGTTTGCGCGGCAAAATCGCCAAGAAGTTATCCCGCGCCACCTTACGCGCCACCGCTTCTGGCAGGGCATCGAGGAACGGGTCGAAGCTGTGCATTTCCTCACCCAATTTGTTGAAGCGCCCTACCACATCCGACCCCAGCATGAAGCGCTCCGGGAAGCGCTCTACCAGCGCCAGCCACTGCGGCCGTGGCTTACCCGCCTTATCCAGCAAGTAAGGCCTGAGCACGCTCCAAGACAGGTCCACATACAAATTGGGATAGCTCTCCAGCAACCGTGTCAGGGTGGGCAGCAAAAAGTCCATCTGTACTTGGTGCCGGTGGATTTCCAGGCTGGTACCGGCGTGGGCCCAAATGAAGCGCGTGTGAGGGTGGTTGCGCAGAGGCTGTTCGATTTCAGCCAGGTAAAGCGGGTTTTTCTCACGCTTGGAGGTGATGTTGGAATGCAGCAACACCGGCAAATCGTTTTCCGCCGCCAAATGATAGATCCGCGTCATCGCCTCATTGTTGGCCCGGGGCGTATCGCCGGAGGTCAGGGCGGTGAGGTCGTCGTGGCGGGTAAATACTTCGCCGATGCCCTGCCACAGCCCGGGGTTGAGGTCGAGCATGCGCTGGATATGGGCGTCACTGTTTTTGTCGTTGGGGTTGAAACCGGACAGGAACGGATGGAAGTACGGACGCTTGTCGGCCGGCAACTTGTTCACTGCCGCCGCGACTATCACGTCAGTGGCGCTGTACCAGTACGCATCCGCGTCGTCACCGGCGTAGTAGCGCGGGCGCTTGGGTTCGTCTTCGTGCCATTTCTTGGCCACAGGCACGCCGGAAATCATCACGTGCTCGATGCGATTTTTCGCCATGGCCTCAAGCAACGCGTCCATGCCCGCCGATTCCTGGAAGAAATCCACGTAATGCAGATGGGCGTCGCTGTAGCGGTATTCGCGGGCGCTGGCGAACACGGAACAAAGGGCCAACACACAGGCCAGGCTCAACCGGGTCGCGACCACGGGCAATATCCACAAAGGCAGGAGCAAGGTAGACCGCCGCCCGCGCCCCAGGGTTCAGCAGAAAAAAGAGGAACGCTCGGGCACAGGGATGCTCTATAACAACAGCTGCTTAATACCGCGACAGGCTACAACGCTGCGCGACCTTTCCTACTGCCAATGAGGTGCCCCATGACCATTACCGTCAATACCGAGTCCAGCGAAGGTTTTCGCCACAGCATCCAGATCGATGACCATGAAGTCTTCACTGACCTGCCCAAGACCGCCGGCGGCGAAGGCACCGCCCCCGATCCCCACGATTATTTCGACGCCGCGCTAGGCGCCTGCAAGGCCCTGACCCTCAAGCTGTATGCGCAGAAAAAAGACATCCCGCTGACCGGAGTCACGGTGGAGCTCAAGCACGACAATAGCCAGGAGCAGCAAGGCAAGTACGCCCTGCACGTCAAGCTGACCCTCAAGGGCGTACTCACCGATGCGCAACGCGAAGAACTGCACCGCGTCGCCGACCGCTGCCCGATCCACAAGTTGATGACCACCGCGCAAGTGACCGTGGAAACCCACTTGTCCGAAGGCGCGTTTAGTCAGTAAGGGAACGTTTTGCTGCTGGCGCCGCGGCGGGCCAGCACAGAACCGGGTGGTTGGGCCATCGAACCAGCCCCCATGAAAAAACCCGCCGAAGCGGGTTTTTTCTACTACCTACCGGGTCAAACCGAGAGTTCGACCAACAGCTTGTTCAGTCGGCGCACATAGGCCGCCGGGTCTTTCAGGCTGTCGCCGGCCGCAAGGGCCGCCTGGTCGAAGAGGATGTGCGACAGGTCGCCAAAACGCTCTTCGCTCTGCTCGCTGTCGAGTTTCTCGATCAGCGGATGAGTCGGGTTGAACTCGAAGATGGGCTTGGAATCCGGCACTTTCTGCCCACTGGCTTCGAGGATCTGGCGCATTTGCAGGCCCAGGTCCTGCTCGCCAATGGCCAGGATCGCCGGCGAATCGGTCAGGCGATGGGACACCCGCACTTCGCTAACGGCATCGCCCAGGGCGGTCTTGATCCGCTCCACCAGGCCTTCCTTGGTCTTGGCCACTTCTTCGGCGGCTTTCTTGTCTTCCTCGGAGTCCAGGTTGCCCAGGTCCAGGTCGCCGCGCGCCACGTCGACAAAACTCTTGCCGTCGAACTCGTTGAGGTAGCTCATCAGCCACTCGTCGATGCGGTCGGTGAGCAGCAGCACTTCGATGCCTTTCTTGCGGAAGACCTCCAGGTGCGGGCTGTCCTTGACCGCTTCGTACTTCTCGCCGGTGAGGAAGTAGATCTTGTCCTGGCCTTCTTTGGCGCGAGCCAGGTATTCACCCAGGGAAACCACTTGCTCGCCGTCGTTGCCGTGGGTGGAAGCGAAGCGCAGCAGGCCGGCGATTTTTTCCTTGTTGGCGAAATCTTCGGCCGGGCCTTCTTTCATCACCTGGCCGAAGTTCTTCCAGAAGCCCTTGTATTGCTCAGGCTCGTTCTTCGCCAGTTTTTCCAGCATGTCGAGGACGCGCTTGGTCAGCGCCGACTTCATGGAGTCGATGATCGGGTCTTTCTGCAGGATTTCCCGCGAGACGTTCAGCGACAGGTCGTTGGAGTCGACCACACCTTTGATGAAGCGCAGGTACAGCGGCAGGAACGACTCAGCCTGGTCCATCACGAACACGCGCTGCACGTACAGCTTCAGGCCTTTAGGCGCTTCACGCTGGTACAGGTCAAACGGCGCGCGGGCCGGCACGTAGAGCAGCGAGCTGTATTCGAGCTTGCCTTCGACCTTGTTGTGGCTCCAGCTCAGCGGGTTCTCGAAGTCGTGGGCGATGTGCTTGTAAAACTCCTGGTATTCCTCGTCTTTGACCTCGGTGCGCGGACGGGTCCACAGGGCGCTGGCGCGGTTGACGGTTTCCCATTCCAGGGCCGGCGCCTCTTCGCCTTCGGCGGGGGTGGCTTCCTTGGGCAACTCGATCGGCAGGGCGATGTGGTCGGAATACTTCTTGATGATGTTGCGCAGGCGCCAGCCATCGGCGAATTCGTCTTCGCCGGACTTGAGGTGCAGGACGATACGCGTACCGCGATCAGCCTTTTCGACGGTGGCGACTTCAAACTCGCCCTCGCCCTTGGACGACCAATGCACGCCTTCGCTGGCAGGCAGGCCGGCGCGGCGGCTGAACACTTCAACCTGGTCGGCCACGATGAACGCAGAATAGAAGCCCACGCCGAATTGGCCGATGAGGTGGGAGTCTTTCTTTTGATCGCCGGAAAGGTTCTTCATGAAGTCGGCCGTGCCGGATTTGGCGATGGTACCCAGGTGGGTAATCACATCGTCGCGGCTCATGCCGATACCGTTGTCTTCGAGGGTGACGGTCTTGGCGTCCTTGTCGAAGCTCACACGGATTTTCAGTTCGGCGCCACCTTCCAGCAACTCAGGCTGGGAGAGGGCTTCGAAGCGTAATTTGTCGACAGCGTCAGAGGCGTTCGAGATCAATTCGCGAAGGAAGATTTCCTTGTTGGAATACAGCGAATGGATCATGAGGTGCAGCAGTTGCTTCACCTCGGTCTGGAAGCCCAGGGTTTCCTTTTGAGTTTCCACACTCATGGTTATCAAACTCCAATTGGATGGCAGTGGCCGCGCCCTTGCGGGTTGGCGGCGGGTTGTCATCAAAGTTGGGGGCTTGGGTAGGGATTTCAAGGGGTGAAGCGAAGATCAGCCTTCTTCGATTTTGAAATGGGCCCGAGCGGTGGCGATAGGCTCGTCGCGCGTGCTCTGCCACGCGGTAATCGCCACGTTGGCCACCCGTCGGCCCTGGCGGCATACCTGGCACGTGGCGTAGGTGTCGCGAAACTGCCCGGCGCGCAGATAATCGAGGGAGAAATCGATGATCTTCGGCACGCCCGGCGAGCCGGTGAGCACCAGCAGATGCAGGGCCGCCGCCAGTTCCATGAACCCGGCGATCACCCCGCCGTGGATGGCCGGCAGTAGCGGGTTGCCGATGTTGTCCTTGTTGGCCGGCAGGCGAAACAGCAGCTCATCCCCCACCCGTGAGCATTCGATGCCAATCAATTTGGCGTAGGGGATCTGATGCAGCAGCGAGGCATAGTCGCCCTGGGCGTGGGCCTGTTGCAGTTGTTCCTTGAAGTGATCGCTCATGCTGCACCGCCATTGATCGCGCCGCCAAAGCCGCGGGTGCCTTTGATGCCCTTGCCCATGCGCATGAACGTACCCACCACATGGGCCACCGGGCGCTCGCGGTCGTCCTGGTAGGCAAAGCCGCGGGCGAAGATCACATCGGTGGTGACCCGGTAGCACTCGGCAAAACCGTAGACATCTTTATTGGGCTCGGCCGGGTGCATGTAGTCGATGCGCAGGTCCAGGGTCGGGCAGACCTCGAACTGCGGCAGCACGCACAACGTGGCCATGCCACATGCGGTGTCCATGAGCGAGGTAATGGCGCCGCCATGAATCACCCCACTCTGGGGGTCGCCGACAATTTGTGGGCCGTAAGGCAAAATCACCGTGATGCCGTCCGTCGAGGCATCGTGCACCTGCATCCCCAGTACCTGGCAATGCCGCAACGCCGACAAAAAGCGGGTCGCACGCTCAAAAATAGGGTTTTGCACCATGGGTTTACTCGCTGGCTGAATATCGAATGAGGGCAATCAACGCACAGGCCGTTAGTTCCATGAAATAAGAAGTTAATATATCTGCAGGTTTCTGGAACTTAACCTGCGCAGCCATGCTCGAAAGGCCAGAAGATATCTTCAATAAGGAGAAACACCCCATGCGTAAGACTTTAGCTATTGCCTTGATGTTGACCGCTTCCCTCGGTCTCGCTGCCTGCGATAAAAAATCCGAGGACAAAGCTCAAGATGCCAACCAACATGCTGAGCAAGCCCAGCAAAAAATGAACGAAGCTCAGGATAAAGTGAACGAGGCCGCGAAAGAAAACGTCGAAGCCGCCAAAGATCAGGCTGAATCGAACAAGGCCGCCGCAGAAGAAGCCGCTCCGGCCGCCCCTGCCGAAGCCCCTAAAACCAACTAATCGGGTTTTAGCGCTGCAAAAAGAAACCCGCCAAGTGCGGGTTTTCTTTTGCCTGGGATTTAACTAAAGCAGCACAGTGCGAAAGGTTGGGCTGAGCATCAACAACAATGAACACACTAAACCGACAAACCACACCAGGCTGCGCTGCCATGCCAAGTCAGCCCAGTAGCACAGCAAATAAACAACCCGCGCAATGACAAAGATGATCGCCAGGCTATCGATCAGCCAACCGGCGGTCTGGGTGGTGTGCGCCATCAACACGCCGACAGAAAACAGGATGAACGCCTCGAAACTGTTTTGATGGGCCGCCACGGCGCGGGCGCCGAACCCGGTCAACTGCGCCTGTTGCTGGCGTGGCAGGTGGTTGTTGTAGCCGCCCTGCTCTTTCATCGCCTTGGCCACCGGCATGCGGGCCACGAAGATCAACAACGCACTGATAAACACGCACCAGAACGGGATACTCATTAATTCACCTCTTTATTGGCATCAGGCAAGGGCGCCTCTGTAGGGGTATAGACCATGACTTCAAGAACGTCGGAATGAAACTCGCGGCGATAGAGCACCAGCACCACCCCCGTACTCATCAACATGAACAACCAGGGGCTGACGAACCAGGCCAGCATGGTCATGCCGAAGTAATAGGAACGCAGGCCAAAGTTGAACTGGTTGGCAGCCATGGAGATCACACGGGCAGCCCGCGACGCGAACGCCTTACGCTCCTGCTCGGAGACATGGCGTTCGCCGATCATGGGTGCGGAACCTACCAGAATCGCCGCGAAGTTGTACTGACGCATGCACCAGCTAAAGGTGAAAAAGGCGTAGACGAAGACCATCGCCAGGCACAGCAGCTTGATCTCGGACATGCCCTGGGACGCCTGCTGCACCATCGGAATGTCCGCCAATAACGATACGGCGCGCTCGGAAGCCCCCAGTACAGTCAGAATGCCCGCCAGGATAATTAGCGTGCTGGAGGCGAAGAATGAGGCGTTGCGCTCCAGATTGCCGATCACGCTGGCATCGGCGATGCGGTTGTCACGCAACAGCATGCGGCGCATCCAGTCTTCGCGGTACAGGTGCAGGACACTGGCCAGGCACGCGGTGTCGCGGCCCTTCCAGGTGGCGTAACGGGTATACCCGCCCCAGCAGATGACAAACCAGAGGGCGGCGAGAAGGTGGGTCAGATTGGCCTGGATAAACGACATGCAATTCCCTGTGAGACGTTGGCGAATATAAATCTGGCCGGCCCCAGGCAGCTTCCGGTGCCGACAGACAGACCTTCGACGTTAGCCCACGAAAAAAGACACGACCACGCGCCCATAAAAAATGCCCCGCATCGATTGATGCGGGGCATTTCAGTACGGCTCGGCGCGCTTGTGGCGGGCCGGCAGATCTACGCGATGGCTTCGCTGCGCTTGCCCAGCAGTCGGTCGCAGACTACGGCCAGCATCAGGGTGAAGACACACGGCACCAGCCAGGCCAGGCCTTGCTCGGCCAGCGGCAGGTTGCTCAACTTGGCCGGCAACCAACCCGCCAGGCCCGCCCCCTTGAGGGCATCGATCAGGCCGAACAGGAACGACACCAGCATCACCGGGCCGACAATGCGGCCCTGCTCCTGCCAGAAGTCTTTGCAGAAGCTCAAGGCCACCAGCACGATGCACGGCGGGTAAATGGCGGTCAGCACCGGGATCGAGAACGCGATCAACTTGGTTAGGCCCAGGTTGGAAACCAGCAGCGAGAACGCAGCGAGGATCACCACCAGTGTTTTGTACGACAGCGGCAGCACGCGGCTGAAGTATTCGGCGCAGGCGCAGGTCAGGCCCACGGCGGTCACCAGACAGGCCAGAGAAATCAGCACCGCAAGGAAACCGCTGCCCAGGGAACCGAAAGTGTGCTGCACATAGGCATGCAGTACCGCCGCGCCATTAGTGGCACCGGCCGCCACTTCATGGCTGCCCGAACCCAGGCGGAACAGGCTGATGTACACCAACGCCAGGCCCACGCCAGCAATCAGGCCAGCAATGATGGCGTAGCGGGTAATCAGCGCCGGCGAATCGACGCCACGGGAACGAATGGCGTTGACGATGACGATGCCGAATACCAGTGCGCCCAGGGTATCCATGGTCAGGTAGCCACTGATGAACCCTTGAGAGAACGGTGCGGCGACGTATTCAGCAGTGGCGGTGCCGACATCCCCGGCCGGCAGTGCAAACGCGGCGATCCCCAGGGCTGCCAGGGCAATGATCTTCAAGGGTGCCAGGAAGCGTCCGACGGTATCGAGCAGACGGCCCGGGTACAGCGAGATGAAGAACACCAGCAGGAAGTACACCGAACTGTAGAGGAACAGGGCCAATGGACTTTCGCCGGTCAGCGGCGCCAGGCCTACTTCAAAGGACACCGTAGCCGTGCGCGGGGTGGCGAACAGCGGGCCGACCGCCAGGTAACACGCCGCCGCCAGGATACCGCCGGCCAGTTTACCAATGGGGCTACTCAGCGCGTCCATCGCACCGCCGACCTTGGCCAGTGCCACGACGGTAATCACCGGCAGGCCCACGGCGGTAATCAGAAAGCCCAGCGCCGCCATCCAGACATGAGGCCCGGACTGCAAACCAACGATAGGCGGGAAGATGATGTTGCCGGCGCCCACGAAGAGGGCAAAGGTCATAAAACCAAGTGCCAGGATGTCCTGGCCTTTCAACACTTTCATTTAGGGAAATACCACACTACTGAATCGGAATTTAGAGAGGGACTTCCCTATGGATGAGGGAAATGCTGTCGGTCCGTTTGGGACTGACCCGTTTAGCGCGGCACTTCCTTGTGGGGAGCAGACGCATAAAGAGGCGGCTAGCGTACAGAAATTGCGTGATAAACGCACTGTTAGGGGGCGCACTGTCCGATAAACGACATCTCAATGTCGTGTTCTTGTAAAAGCAGCAGCACGTGACTCGCTACAACCGGCAACCATGCCCGCGTGCTTTTCTCTTGCAGCTCAAAACTTGCCGCTTACGCCTGCGCTTGAAGCACAAAGGCCACCCCGAGGGGTGGCCTTTGTAGTAGAGCGCTACAAGCTGCAACTCAGAGAACGAACGCTCTTCTCTTACAGCTTAAAACTGGCAGCTTGCGGCGGCTCTTACTTGATCGCCCAGCCAGTCAGCTCGGACAGTGCCTTGCCGATGTCTGCCAGCGAACGCACGGTTTTCACGCCGGCGTCTTCCAGGGCAGCAAACTTCTCGTCTGCAGTGCCTTTGCCGCCGGAGATGATTGCGCCCGCATGGCCCATGCGCTTGCCCGCAGGGGCAGTCACACCAGCGATGTAGGAAACAACCGGCTTGGTCACGTTTGCCTTGATGTAGGCAGCCGCTTCTTCTTCAGCCGAACCGCCGATCTCACCGATCATCACGATCGCTTCGGTCTTCGGGTCTTCCTGGAACAGTTTCAGGATGTCGATGAAGTTCGAGCCTGGGATCGGGTCACCGCCGATGCCGACGCAAGTCGACTGACCGAAACCGGCGTCAGTAGTCTGCTTCACAGCTTCGTAGGTCAGGGTACCGGAACGGGAAACGATACCGACCTTGCCTGGCAAGTGAATGTGACCTGGCATGATGCCAATCTTGCATTCGCCCGGGGTGATAACGCCTGGGCAGTTAGGGCCGATCAGGACCACGCCCAGTTCGTCGCACTTGACCTTGGCATCCAGCATGTCCAGGGTAGGAATGCCTTCGGTGATGCACACGATCAGCTTGATGCCGCCGAACGCCGCTTCAAGGATGGAGTCCTTGCAGAAAGGAGCTGGAACGTAGATCACGCTGGCGGTTGCGCCAGTGGCTGCTACAGCGTCTTTCACGGTGTTGAACACTGGCAGGCCCAGGTGTTCGGTGCCGCCTTTGCCTGGAGTCACGCCGCCAACCATCTTGGTGCCGTATTCGAGGGCTTGCTGGGTGTGGAAGCTACCCTGGGAACCGGTGATGCCCTGGCAGATAACCTTGGTGTCTTTGTTAATCAGGACGCTCATTATTTGCCCTCCGCAGCTTTGACGACTTGTTGAGCAGCGTCGGTCAGGCTGGTAGCAGCGATGATGTTCAAACCGCTTTCTGCCAGTACTTTAGCGCCCAGTTCAGCGTTGTTGCCTTCAAGGCGAACAACAACCGGGATTTTCACGCCGACTTCTTTCACTGCACCGATGATGCCTTCGGCAATCATGTCGCAACGAACGATGCCGCCGAAGATGTTGACCAGTACTGCAGCGACGTTAGCGTCGGACAGGATGATCTTGAACGCTTCGGTAACGCGTTCCTTGGTAGCGCCGCCGCCCACGTCGAGGAAGTTGGCTGGCTTGCCGCCATGCAGGTTGACGATGTCCATGGTGCCCATGGCCAGGCCAGCACCGTTGACCATGCAACCGATGTTGCCTTCCAGCGCTACGTAGTTCAGCTCGAACTTGGCAGCGTGCGCTTCGCGCGGATCGTCCTGCGACGGATCGTGGAAAGTCTTCAGCTTAGGCTGGCGGTACATTGCGTTGGCGTCGATGTTGATCTTGGCATCGAGGCAGTGCAGGTCGCCATCAGCCTTGATAACCAGCGGGTTCACTTCCAGCAGGGCCAGATCGTGATCCTGGAACAGCTTGGCCAGACCAACGAAGATCTTGGCGAACTGAGCCACTTGCTTGCCTTCCAGGCCCAGCTGGAAAGCCAGCTCGCGACCCTGGAACGGCTGAGCGCCGACCAGTGGATCGATGGTGGCCTTGAGGATTTTCTCAGGGGTGTCGTGAGCGATTTTCTCGATGTCCACGCCACCTTCGGTGGAAGCCATGAACACGATGCGACGGCTCGAACGGTCAACGACAGCGCCCAGGTACAGCTCTTTGGCGATATCAGTGCACGATTCAACCAGGATCTTGGTGACTGGCTGGCCGTTGGCGTCAGTCTGGTAAGTCACCAGACGCTTGCCCAACCACTGTTGAGCGAATGCTTTGGCGTCTTCTTTGCTGCGAACCAGCTTTACGCCGCCCGCTTTACCGCGACCACCAGCGTGGACCTGGGCTTTGACAACCCACTCGGTGCCGCCGATTTTGTCGCAAGCTTCTGCTGCCGCTTCCGGAGTGTCTACTGCAAAACCCTGGGATACTGGCAGGCCGTATTCAGCGAACAGCTGCTTACCCTGATACTCGTGAAGATTCATGCTTATTACCGTCTTCGTTAGGTACTGCGCATTCGGCGCTGCACTTTCATAAGTGCCGCACCACCTGTGACTGCTGCTTGCGCAGTTTCATCGCCTGCCCCACCCGAAGGCCGGGCAGTCGGTGAAACTACACAAGGCTGCGTCCAGCGGACATTCCGCGGTGAGTCTTGCGCGCAAGGCTCACGACGGGCAACCGCCGTGGTTTCTTATTATCTTGCTTAGCGTTTCTTGCGGTTGGCGATGTGGATGGCTTGGCCATTCACCGCCAACGCGGCTTCGTGCAACGCTTCGGACAGGGTCGGATGGGAGAAGACCATCATGCCGATATCCTCGGCACTGGTGCCGAATTCCATACCGATAGCGCCCTGCTGAACCAGTTCTGCAGCGCCCGGGCCGATCACGTGAACACCCAGTACGCGGTCGGTCTTGGCGTCGGCGATGACTTTGACAAAGCCACCGGTGTCGTTGGCTGCCATGGCACGGCCACTGGCGGCGAACGGAAAGGTGCCGACGTTAACTTCAACGCCTTCAGCTTTCAAGGCTTGCTCGGTTTTACCGACCCATGCGATTTCCGGATGGGTGTAGATAACCGAAGGGATCAGGTCGTAGTTCATCTGGGCTTTGTGGCCCTTGATGCGCTCGGCCACCATGATGCCTTCTTCGGAAGCCTTGTGCGCCAGCATCATGCCGCGCACCACATCGCCGATCGCGTAGACGCCAGGAACGCTGGTCGCGCACTGGTCGTCAACGAAGATGAAGCCACGTTCGTCGATGGTCACACCGCTGTCAGCCGCCAGCAGATCGGTGGTCACCGGACGGCGACCAACGGCTACGATCAGCTTGTCGAAGGTGATGGTCTGTTCGCCGTTGGCGTCGGTGTAGGTCACCACGACTTCTTCGCCGTTGACCTTGGAGCCGGTGACGCGAGCGCCCAGCTTGATGTCCAGACCTTGTTTGGTCAGGGTTTTCAGGGCTTCTTTGGACACAGCGGTGTCGGCAGCCATCAGGAAGGTATCCAGGGCTTCCAGGACAGTCACTTGCGCGCCCAGACGGGACCAGACGGAACCCAGTTCCAGGCCAATCACGCCAGCGCCGATCACGCCCAGGCGTTTTGGCACGGCCTGGAATTCCAGGGCGCCGGTGGAATCAACGATGACGTTGTTGTCCACTGGAGCTGGTGGAATGTCGATCGGACGCGAGCCAGAGGCCAGGATCACGTGCTCGGCTTCGATCACTTCAACCGAACCGTCAGGCTTGGTCAGCTCGACTTTCTTGCCGGCCAGCAACTTGCCATGGCCTTGCAGGGAAGTCACGCCATTGGCTTTGAACAGGGTCGCAACGCCGGAGGTCAGGCCTTTGACGATATTTGCCTTGCGGCCAACCATGGCAGCAACGTCCATGGTCACGCCTGCGTGATTGATACCGTGGATGGCAAAACCATCCTGGGCTTCGTGGAATTTCCAGGAGCTGTCCAGCAGCGCCTTGGAAGGAATGCAACCTACGTTCAGGCAAGTGCCGCCCAACGCCAGCTTGCCTTCCTTGTCGGTGTATTTCTCGATGCAGGCAGTCGTGAGGCCCAGTTGCGCAGCCTTGATGGCCGCGACGTAGCCGCCAGGGCCCGCACCAATCACTACAACGTCAAATTTCTGAGACATGAAAATAGATCCTCTATTTAGCGACAAGCTTTAGCGTCAAGCTGCAAGCCAAGCTGATTTTTCTTACAGCCTGCAGCTCGCAACTTGACGCTGCTTCTATCAGATATCCAGGAGCAAGCGAGCCGGGTCTTCCAGCAGGTTCTTGATGGTTACCAGGAAAGTCACGGCTTCTTTACCATCGATCAAACGGTGATCGTAGGACAGGGCCAGGTACATCATCGGACGGATCACGACCTGACCATTGATCGCCATAGGGCGTTGCAGGATGTTGTGCATACCCAGGATCGCTGCTTGCGGCGGGTTGACGATCGGGGTCGACATCATCGAGCCGAATGTACCACCGTTGGTGATGGTGAAAGTACCACCGGTCATTTCGTCCATCGACAGCTTACCGTCGCGAGCCTTCTTACCGAAAGTGGCGATGCCACCTTCGATTTCAGCCAGGCTCATCAGTTCGGCGTTACGCAGAACCGGTACAACCAGACCGCGATCGCTGGAAACCGCAACACCGACGTCGGCATAGCCGTGGTAGACGATATCGCCGCCATCGATCGAAGCGTTGACTGCCGGGAAGCGTTTCAGCGCTTCGGTGGCCGCTTTCACGAAGAACGACATGAAGCCCAGGCGTACGCCGTTGTGGGACTTCTCGAACAGGTCCTTGTACTTCGAACGCAGGGCCATGACTTCGGTCATGTCGACTTCGTTGAAGGTAGTCAGCATCGCCATGTTCGACTGGGCTTCAACCAGGCGCTTGGCCACGGTGGCGCGAACGCGGGTCATCGGAACACGCTTCTCGACGCGATCACCGGCAGCGAACACCGGGGCAGCGGCGGCAGGCGCAGCAGCCTTGGCAGGTGCGGCGGCCGGGGCGGCTTTCTTGGCCGCAACGGCTGCAACGACGTCTTCCTTGGTCACACGACCACCTTTGCCGGTGCCGGCAACGGAAGCAATGTTGATACCGCTTTCTTCAGCCAGCTTGCGCGCAGCAGGTGCGGCAACAGGATCGTCTTCACCACCGGCAGCAGGCGCAGCGGCCTGTGCAGGAGCGGCAGCAGCGGCTGCGGGAGCCGCGGCAACACCGCCCGCCTCGATCGAACCCAGTACCTGGTTGGAGAGGACGGTAGCGCCCTCTTCGGCAACGATGGCACCCAGGACGCCGTCGGCTTCGGCCAACACTTCCAGTACAACCTTGTCGGTCTCGATGTCGACGATCAGGTCGTCACGCTTTACAGCGTCGCCTGGTTTTTTGTGCCAGGTGGCAACGGTGCCATCGGCAACCGATTCCGGGAATGACGGGGCTTTGATTTCGATAGCCATTATCTGTGGGTCCTTAAAATTCGGTTTCAGTCAGCGCGAAGGCGTTAAACAGTAAAGGCATCTTGCAGGAGTTTTTCCTGCTGCTCAGCGTGCATCGATGCATAACCACAAGCAGGTGCAGCAGAAGCGTCACGGCCCGCGTACTCGAGTACGAGCGACTTGTTGTGACCACTGATGATGCGGCGCATGTGGTGCTGGCTGCAGTACCAGGCACCCTGGTTCATCGGCTCTTCCTGACACCAAACGATGTGTTTGAGGTTGGAATAAGGAGCCAGGACTTCGATCAAGTCGTCCTCAGGGAATGGGTACAACTGCTCAAGACGCACGATGGCGATGTCGTCACGACCTTCGGCGCGGCGTTTTTCCAGGAGGTCGTAGTAGACCTTGCCGCTGCAGAGCACAACGCGCTCGACCTTTTTCGGGTCCTGGGCGTCGATTTCCGGGATAACGGTCTGGAACGAACCTTCCGCGAGATCTTCCAGGGTCGAGATGGCCAGTTTATGGCGCAGCAGCGACTTAGGAGTCAGGACTACCAGCGGCTTGCGCAGCGGGCGAATCACCTGGCGACGCAGCAAGTGGTAGATCTGGGCCGGAGTGGTCGGCATGCACACCTGGATGTTGTGCTCGGCGCACAACTGCAGGTAACGCTCCAGACGGGCCGAGGAGTGTTCCGGCCCCTGACCTTCATAACCGTGCGGCAACAACATGGTCAGACCGCAGAGACGGCCCCACTTGTGCTCGCCGCTGGTGATGAATTGGTCGATCACCACTTGGGCGCCGTTGGCGAAGTCACCGAACTGGGCTTCCCAGATCACCAACGCATTAGGCGTGGTGGTCGAGTAACCGTATTCAAATGCCAGTACGGCTTCTTCGGACAGGAACGAATCGTACAGGTCGAAACGTGGCTGGCCTTTGTACAGGTTCTGCAGCGGGATGTAGGTGCCCGCGTCTTTCTGGTTGTGCAACACGGCGTGACGGTGCGAGAACGTACCGCGGCCAATGTCCTGGCCAGTCATGCGGATCGGGTGACCTTCAAACGCCAGGGTCGCGTATGCCATGGTTTCGGCATAACCCCAGTTGATCGGCAGGCCGCCGGCTTGCATTTTCTGACGGTCTTCGTAGATCTTCGCGACCTGGCGCTGGACTACGAAGCCTTCCGGGATTTCCAGCAGCTTGGCGGACAGCTCTTGCAGGGTCTTGAGGTCGAAACGGGTGTCGTGACGCGCAGTCCAGGCGTGGCCCAGGTACGGGCGCCAGTCCACGAACAACTCTTTGTTCGGCTCTTTGACCAGGCTTTTCACCACATGCAGGCCGTTATCCAGCGCGTTGCGGTATTCGTCGATCTTCGCTTGCACGCGCTCGATGTCCAGGACGCCGCTCTGGGTCAGGTGATCGGCGTACAGCTCACGGGTGGTGCGCTGTTTGCTGATCTGCTGGTACATCAGAGGCTGGGTGCCGCTAGGTTCGTCCGCTTCGTTGTGGCCGCGACGACGGTAGCAAACCAGGTCGATCACCACGTCGCGCTTGTACTGCATGCGGTAGTCGATGGCGAGCTGGGTCACGAACAGCACAGCTTCCGGATCATCACCGTTAACGTGCAGGATCGGCGCCTGAATCATCTTCGCAACGTCGGTGGCGTACTCGGTGGAGCGCGAGTCCAGCGGGTTGCTGATGGTAAAGCCGACCTGGTTGTTGATGACCAGGTGGATCGTGCCGCCCGTCTTGAAGCCGCGTGTCTGCGACATCTGGAAGGTTTCCATGACCACGCCCTGACCTGCGAATGCAGCGTCACCGTGGATGGAAATCGGCAGGACCTTTTCCCCAGTCGGGTCGTTGCGACGATCCTGGCGGGCACGCACGGAACCTTCAACCACCGGCGAAACGATTTCCAAGTGGGAAGGGTTGAACGCCATTGCCAGGTGGACTTCGCCGCCGGCAGTCATGACGTTGGACGAGAAGCCCTGGTGATACTTGACGTCACCGGAACCCAACTCAACCTTTTTCTTGCCTTCGAATTCGTCGAACAGCTCACGCGGGTTCTTGCCGAAGGTGTTGACCAGTACGTTCAGACGGCCACGGTGGGCCATGCCGATGACGATTTCCTTGGTGCCGTAGGAACCGGAACGCTGGATCAACTCGTCGAGCAACGGAATCAGGCTCTCGCCGCCTTCCAGACCGAAACGCTTGGTGCCCGGGTACTTGGTGCCCAGGTACTTTTCCAGGCCTTCAGCGGCCGTAACGCGCTCGAGCAGGTGGCTCTTGATGTCCGCGGAGAAGGTCGGACGGCCGCGCACGCTTTCCAGACGCTGCTGGAACCACTGGCGCTGCTCGGAATCGACGATGTGCGTAAATTCAGCGCCGATGGTGCGGCAATATGTCTGCTGCAACGCTTCGTGAATTTCGCGTAGGCTCGCTTCCTCTTTGCCGATGAACAGGTCTCCGGCACGGAAGGTCGTATCAAGATCGGCATTGGTCAAGCCGTAGTGATTGATCGACAGGTCTGCAGGTGCAGGACGCTGCCACAGCCCCAGCGGATCAAGCTGGGCTGCCTGGTGGCCACGCATACGGTAGGCCTGGATCAGTCGCAGCACTTCAACTTGCTTCTTCTCGTGCTCACTGCTCACGCTGCCGGCGGAAACCGGTTGGGCGCGGCGCTGGTTCTTTGCCAGCAAGACGAAATGATCGCGAATTGTCGAGTGCGAAACATCGGTGGCAGTGTTGCCATCAGCAGGCAACTTCTGAAAATAGGTGCGCCACTCTTCTGGCACAGCGTTAGGGTCGTGCAGGTAGAGCTCGTAGAGCTCTTCCACATAGGCAGCGTTACTACCGGATAGGTAGGCGCTGTTCCACATGCGCTGCATCACGCTTTCTTGCATGCTTGGTCACCCTCGGTTAGGGGAACACCACCGGCGAAGACACCGAGCAAACTTGCAGAAGTCCGAGTGCAGCGACCAAAACAAGCCACTTAGGATCACGCTGATAGTCCGGGTACCAGCCCGGATGCCCCTGCTTGTCTCATTTCTTCAAAATAAGAACCGCGGCCTTTTAGGCTGCTGTTCAGGTTAAAACTACGGCGCCGGTTGAAGCCTGCGCCGTAGCATCTACGGGTACAACGGTGTTACGGGTACTGCAGCTGTATCACACGCCGCTCTGCAGCAGCATGTTACGGATGTGACCGATGGCCTTAGTCGGGTTCAGGCCTTTGGGACATACGTTGACGCAGTTCATGATCCCGCGGCAGCGGAATACGCTGAACGGGTCGTCCAGTGAAGCCAGACGTTCGGACGTCTGGGTGTCACGGCTGTCTGCCAGGAAGCGGTAGGCTTGCAGCAAAGCGGCCGGGCCCAGGAACTTGTCCGGGTTCCACCAGAAGGATGGGCACGAGGTCGAGCAGCAGGCGCACAGGATGCACTCGTACAGACCATCGAGCTTTTCACGCTCTTCCGGAGACTGCAGACGTTCGATGGCCGGAGCCGGCGTGTCGTTCTGCAGGTAAGGCTTAACCTTCTCGTATTGCTTGTAGAAGATGCTCATATCGACGACCAGGTCACGAATAATCGGCAAACCTGGCAGAGGACGAACGATCAGCTTGTTACCCTTGACCACGGCGGACAGCGGCGTGATGCACGCCAGGCCGTTCTTGCCGTTGATGTTCATGCCGTCGGAACCGCAGACACCTTCACGGCAAGAGCGACGATAGGAGAAACCCTCGTCCTGCTCTTTGATGAGGGCCAGCACGTCCAGCACCATCAGGTCTTTACCACCGGTATCGACCGAAAATTCCTGCATGAACGGCGAAGCGTCCTGATCGGGGTTGTAGCGATAAACACTGACTTTCAACATGGCGGCCACCCTTAATAAGTCCGAATCTTAGGTTCAAAAGTCGGAACAGTCTTCGGCGAGAAGTTCACAGCACGCTTGGTCACGCGCTTGTCACCCGGGAAGTACAGGGTGTGGCACAGCCAGTTTTCGTCGTCACGGTCTTCAAAGTCTTCACGGGCATGAGCGCCGCGGGACTCTTTACGCACTTCTGCGGCGATGGCGGTAGCTTCGGCCACTTCCAGCAGGTTCTGCAGCTCCAGAGCTTCGATACGCGCGGTGTTGAAGGCCTGGGACTTGTCGTTGATCTTCACGTTGGCAATACGCACACGCAGATCGGCCAGTTGGGCAATACCCTTCTGCATGTATTCGCCGGTACGGAATACACCGAAGTAGTTCTGCATGCAGTTTTGCAGCTCGCGACGCAGGGTTGCTACGTCTTCGCCATCGGTGCGCTCGTTCAGAGCGGACAGGCGTGCCAGGGCCGCCGTGATGTCGGCGTCGGTGGCGTCGTCGTACTCGATGCCTTCGGTCAGGGCTTTTTCCAGGTGCAGGCCAGCAGCACGACCGAACACCACCAGGTCGAGCAGCGAGTTGCCGCCCAGACGGTTGGCACCGTGAACCGATACGCACGCCACTTCGCCTACCGCGAACAGGCCTGGGATGATCTGGTCCACGCCTTCGTCGTTCTGGGTGATCGCCTGGCCATGAATGTTGGTGGCAACGCCGCCCATCATATAGTGGCAAGTCGGAACAACCGGAACCGGCGCAACCACCGGGTCAACGTGGGCGAATGTCTTCGACAGTTCGCAGATACCTGGCAGACGGCTGTGCAGCACTTCCTCGCCCAAGTGGTCGAGTTTGAGCATCACGTGGTCGCCATTCGGACCGCAACCGTTGCCGGCGATGATTTCTTTAACCATCGAGCGAGCAACCACGTCACGACCGGCAAGGTCCTTCGCGTTCGGAGCATAACGCTCCATGAAACGCTCGCCGTGCTTGTTAATCAGGTAGCCACCTTCACCGCGGCAACCTTCGGTCACCAGTACACCGGCGCCGGCGATGCCGGTCGGGTGGAACTGCCACATTTCGATGTCCTGCACCGGCACGCCAGCACGCAAGGCCATGCCCACGCCGTCGCCGGTGTTAATCAGGGCGTTGGTGGTGGACGCATAGATGCGGCCCGCGCCGCCCGTGGCCAGCACGGTAGCCTTGGCACGGATGTAGGTGGTTTCGCCGGTTTCGATGCAGATTGCGATCACACCGACGAACGCGCCGTCCTGGTTCTTCACCAAGTCAACGGCGTAGTACTCATTCAGGAACGTGGTACCCGCTTTCAGGTTGCCCTGATAAAGGGTGTGCAACAGCGCGTGACCGGTACGGTCGGAAGCGGCGCACGTACGAGCAGCCTGGCCGCCCTTGCCGTAGTCCTTGGACTGACCGCCGAACGGACGCTGGTAGATACGCCCCTGCTCGGTACGAGAGAACGGCAGACCCATGTGGTCCAGCTCGAAAACCGCGGCAGGGCCTTCCTGGCACATGTATTCGATAGCGTCCTGGTCACCGATGTAGTCGGAACCTTTGACGGTGTCGTACATGTGCCAGCGCCAGTCGTCATTCGGATCGGCGGAAGCGATGGCGCAGGTGATGCCGCCCTGGGCCGACACAGTGTGCGAACGGGTCGGGAACACCTTGGTGATAACGGCAGTCTTGTGACCACCTTGTGCCAGCTGCAGCGCTGCGCGCATGCCGGCGCCGCCGCCGCCAATGATGATGGCGTCGAAGGAAATGGTTGGAATGTTAGCCATGAATCAGATACCCCAAAGAATCTGCACACCCCAGACGAAGTACGCGAACATCGCAACGCCGCAGACTGCCTGGAAGAGGAAACGTACTGCGGTCGCGGACTTGCCCAGCGCCATCGGCGTCAGGTAGTCGGTCGCGATGGTCCACATGCCGACCCAGGCGTGAGCGCCCAGGGCCACCAGGGCCAGCAGACTGAAGATACGCATCCCGTTGTTTGCGAACAGGCCGTGCCATTGGGCGTAGCCAATGCCAGGGTTCGCAATGAGGTATCCGATCAGGAAAATGAAATAAGCCGCGAGAACGACCGCAGACACACGCTGCGCCATCCAGTCATAGAGGCCCGAACGCGAAAGGTTCGTAACGCTGGTTACCATATCCAAACTCCTGCCAGAACGATCAGCACCACGGAAATGGCGATGATGATTTTCGAGCCCAGGCGGCCGCCTTCCAGCGTCTCACCGATGCCCATGTCCATAATCAAGTGGCGCACACCGGCTACCAGGTGATAAAGCAGAGCGGACAGAAGGCCCCATGCTACGAACTTGGCCAGCGGACTGGTCAAGCAAGCCTTCACCTCGGCATAGCCTTCCTCGGAACCCAGGGATTTGCCCAATGCGTAAAGCATGATGCCAAGGCCCAGGAAGAGGATGATGCCGGATACACGGTGAAGAAATGACGTAACGCCGGTGATGGGGAGTTTGATGGTCCTTAGGTCTAGGTTTACAGGTCGTTGGCTATTCACGGCTTTTTTTTCACACTGAAGAGCCCCTAACAATCAGGGCAAAGTTGTTGGGGAGTGCACTGGTCAGGTAACCACCACCCAGGGATGCGACCCCCATCAAAACAGGCCCAAAAGCCCCTGGCGGTCGGAGGCCGAGTATAGACAGTTAGGCTACTAATGACAACGCGCTGTCCTCACCCTAATAGCGCATTGCGCAAGCCGTATAAAAGGCGTAAATGGCGGGTAATTTCGAGGAAAAAGTACGGTTAAAGCCTTCTGGGGCAAGACTTTAGGCAAATTGACATTCGAATTTATATCAATATAGTGGTGCGGGCCCTGCGTGGGGGGTCTGTCTGATGATTTGAAGCATAAATAGGAGGCCACATGGCTGACAAAAAAGCGCAGTTGATCATCGAGGGCGCAGCCCCCGTCGAGCTGCCCATTTTAACCGGCACCGTTGGTCCTGATGTAATCGACGTTCGGGGCTTGACGGCCACGGGCCGCTTCACCTTTGACCCAGGGTTCATGTCGACTGCCTCGTGCGAGTCGAAGATCACCTACATCGACGGCGACAACGGCATCCTGTTGCACCGCGGCTACCCGATCGAACAACTCGCCGAGAAGTCGGACTACCTGGAAACCTGCTACCTGCTGCTCAACGGCGAATTGCCGACCGCAGAACAGAAAGCCCAGTTCGTCAGCACCGTGAAGAACCACACCATGGTCCACGAGCAGTTGAAGACCTTCTTCAACGGCTTTCGCCGCGACGCCCACCCGATGGCCGTCATGTGCGGCGTAGTCGGCGCCCTGTCGGCCTTCTACCACGACTCCCTGGACATCAATAACCCGCAGCATCGCGAAATCTCCGCGATCCGCCTGGTTGCCAAGATGCCCACCCTGGCCGCGATGGTCTACAAGTACTCCATGGGCCAGCCCATGATGTACCCGCGCAACGACCTGACCTACGCCGAAAACTTCCTGCACATGATGTTCAACACCCCGTGCGAGATCAAACCGATCAGCCCGGTACTCGCCAAGGCCATGGACCGGATCTTCATCCTCCACGCCGACCACGAGCAGAACGCGTCGACCTCCACCGTGCGCCTGGCAGGCTCCTCGGGCGCCAACCCGTTCGCCTGCATCGCCGCCGGTATCGCCGCGCTCTGGGGCCCTGCCCACGGCGGTGCGAACGAAGCAGTATTGACCATGCTCGATGAAATCGGCGATGTCTCGAACATCGACAAGTTCATCGCCAAGGCCAAGGACAAGAACGATCCGTTCAAGTTGATGGGCTTCGGGCACCGCGTCTACAAGAACCGTGACCCGCGTGCCACCGTAATGAAGCAGACCTGCGACGAAGTCCTGCGCGAACTGGGGATCAACAACGATCCGCAACTCCAACTGGCCATGCGCCTGGAAGAGATCGCCCTGACCGACCCGTACTTCATCGAACGCTCGCTCTACCCTAACGTTGACTTCTACTCGGGGATCATCCTCAAGGCGATCGGCATTCCAACCAGCATGTTCACCGTGATCTTCGCCCTGGCGCGTACCGTCGGCTGGATCTCGCACTGGAAGGAAATGCTCTCCAGCCCGTACAAGATCGGCCGCCCGCGCCAGTTGTACACCGGCTATGAGTCGCGTGACATCACCAAGCTCGAAGATCGGCACTAACACCCAAGCAAAAAAAAACGGCCTCTTGATGAGGCCGTTTTTTTTGCCTGAGGGTTAGGAGCAGCAAGCGGCAAGTCTCAAGCTGTAAGCCCCAAGTAAAGGCGTCGGCCGTTGCGCAAGGGACACCTCGCTACACAACGCAGCCTTGAGCTGCAAGCTGAAAGCCTCAACTAAATACGCCAGCCTCTACGCAAGTGCACCTCACCCCACAACACCGCTTGCCGCTACAAGCTTTCAGCCACCCAAAAAAATACCCCTGCCTTTGAGCAGGGGTACTTCTCTACAACACCGCTTCTAGCTTGCCGCTTGAAGCTTCAAGCTCGCAGCTGCCTCAATGGCTGACCGCCCCGCTCGCCCCCAGGCCCGTCTGCGAACGCACGAACTGCGGGAAGAACAGCGCCCGCTCGTTATCCGCAGCCTTGGACTTGTCGGTGATGGAGAAGAACCAGATCCCGACGAAGGCAATAATCATCGAGAACAGCGCTGGGTACTCGTAAGGGAAGATCGCTTTTTCATGGTGCAGGATCTGCACCCAGATGGTCGGGCCAAGCACCATCAGGCCTACCGCACTCACCAGGCCCAGCCAGCCGCCGATCATGGCGCCGCGGGTGGTCAGTTTCTTCCAGTACATCGAGAGCAGCAGTACCGGGAAGTTGCAGCTTGCCGCGATGGAGAACGCCAGGCCTACCATGAACGCGATGTTCTGGCTTTCAAAGAGGATGCCCAGGCCAATCGCCAGCACTGCGAGAGCAATGGTGGTGATTTTCGAGACACGGATTTCATCTTTGTCGTTGGCTTTACCCTTTTTGATGACGCTGGCGTACAGGTCATGGGACACCGCCGAGGCACCTGCCAGGGTCAAGCCGGCCACGACCGCCAGGATGGTGGCGAACGCAACGGCCGAGATGAAGCCCAGGAAGATACTGCCGCCCACAGCATTGGCCAGGTGCACCGCCGCCATGTTGTTGCCGCCGAGCAAGGCGCCCGCTGCATCCTTGAAGTCCGGGTTGGTGCTAACCAGCAGGATCGCGCCGAAACCGATGATAAAGGTCAGGATGTAGAAGTAGCCAATGAAGCCAGTGGCATACAGCACGCTCTTACGCGCTTCTTTCGCATCGCTCACGGTGAAGAAGCGCATCAGGATGTGCGGCAGGCCAGCAGTACCGAACATCAACGCCAGGCCCAGGGAGAAGGCCGAGATCGGGTCCTTCACCAAGCCGCCGGGGCTCATGATGGCCTCACCTTTAGGGTGAACCTTGATCGCCTCGGCAAACAGTGCGTTGAAGTCGAAGTTGACGTGCTTCATTACCATGATGGCCATGAAGCTGGCACCGGACAGCAGCAGCACTGCCTTGATGATCTGTACCCATGTGGTGGCCAGCATGCCGCCGAACAGCACATACAGGCACATCAGGATGCCGACCATAATGACCGCGACATGGTAGTCCAAGCCGAACAGCAGCTGGATCAGCTTGCCGGCACCGACCATTTGCGCGATCAGGTAGAACGCCACCACCACCAGCGAGCCACAGGCCGACAGGGTGCGGATCTGGGTTTGCCCCAAGCGATAGGACGCCACGTCGGCAAAGGTGTACTTGCCCAAGTTGCGCAGGCGCTCGGCGATCAGGAACAGAATGATCGGCCAGCCCACCAAAAAGCCGATCGAGTAGATCAGGCCATCGTAGCCGGAGGTGTACACCAGAGCGGAAATGCCCAGGAAAGACGCCGCCGACATGTAGTCACCGGCAATCGCCAGGCCGTTCTGAAAACCGGTGATCTTGCCGCCGGCCGCATAGTAGTCGGCTGCCGAGTTATTGCGCTTGGAAGCCCAGTAGGTGATGCACAGGGTAGCGCCGACGAACGCGACGAACATCAGGATGGCTGAAACGTTGAGCGGTTGTTTATGCACTTCGCCGGTCAGGGCATCGGCTGCCCAAAGCGCAGGAGCGAAGGCCGCAAGCCCGAGTGCCGCAAATAGACGCCGGATCATTGTGCAGCCTCCTTGAGAATGGCGTTGTTCAGGTCATCGAACTCGCCATTGGCGCGGCGAACGTAGATGCCTGTCAGGACAAAGGCCGAGAGAATCAGCCCGACACCGATGGGGATGCCCCAGGTAATCGATGATTCAGGACTGATCTTGGCTCCCAGTACCTGGGGTCCGTACGCAATCAACAGGATGAAGCCCGAGTAAAGCCCAAGCATGATCGCCGAGAGAATCCAGGCGAACCGCTCTCTTTTGCTCACCAGCTCCTTGAAACGCGGGCTGTTTTGAATCGAGAGGTAAATGCTGTCGTTCATTGTTTTTATCCTCGCAGCACAGATTATTGTTAGAACGTACCCACTCTATGCGGCTGTAGAACTGGTTCCAGACGACCTTAGTCTTAGAACCATCCGCCGAAGCAAGCAGGCTCCCCAGGCCAGAAGCTGTCGCCCACTGGCAATGGGCGTAGGAACGCCAACAGAGCATAGAAGAAACAGCCCTTGCCCACGGCAGAAAAGCCTTGGCAAGCAAGGGGCTGGGAGGAAGGTTTGGATCAGCCCTGAAGGGGCTATGGCAGGAAGGTTTCTGCTGGCTGGCAACACGGTGCCAGGAATGCACCTGCAACCGCATCCCGGTGGCATCTAGGCACACCGGGGCGGTCAGGCGGAGACGGGCGGGTTACTTCAACCACTCGGCGACGCGTTCAGGGTGCTTGGCGACCCACGCCTTGGCCGCCACGTCCGGCTTGGTGCCTTCCTGGATGGCCAGCATGACTTCGCCGATTTCATCCTTGGACGCCCACTGGAACTTCTTCAGAAACGCCGCCACTTCCGGGGCTTTCTTCTCCAGGCCTTTACTGCCAATGCTGTTGACGGTTTCGGCGGCGCCGTAAACGCCTTTAGGATCTTCGAGAAAGCACAGCTTCCACTTGGCGAACATCCAGTGGGGCACCCAACCGGTCACGGCGATGGACTCTTTCTTGTCCTCGGCGCGGGTCAGTTCGGCGATCATCGCCGCGCCGGAGCTGGCTTGCAGCTTGTACCCCAGGCCGTAATCCTTGATTGCCTGATCGGTCTTGAGCATCACGCCTGAGCCAGCGTCGATGCCGACGATCTTGTTCTTGAAGCTGGTGTCGTCCTTAAGGTCGGCAATCGACTTGGCCTTGACGTACTCGGGCACGATCAGGCCGATTTTCGCGTCTTTGAAGTTCGGGCCGTAGTCGACCACCTTGTCCTTGTTTTTGGTCCAGTATTCGCCGTGGGTCACCGGCAGCCAGGCCGAGAGCATGGCGTCGAGCTTACCGGTGGCCACGCCCTGCCACATGATCCCGGTCGCGACCGCTTGCAGCTTGACGTCATAGCCGAGTTTTTCCTTGATGACCTGCGCCGCCACATGGGTAGTGGCCACGCTGTCGGACCAGCCATCGACGTAGCCGATGCTCAGGGTATTGCCGTCCGCGCTGGCCAGGGTGGAGCTCATCGCAAGCGCCATTGCGGCACCTGCGCTTAAGAGTCGTCGCATCTTCATCGTTGCTTCCCCGAAAGTTGCGCCCGACGGATGCCGGGCGGCGTGCTGCCCCTTGGATCATCAACCCAGTGCCGGGGCAGACCTGCTCTGGCAGCGACCCTGAGGCAGCGAGAAACGACATCACTACGCCAGTAACGACACCCGGAAACCACCTCCGACATGGCCAGGCGCCACGATTACAGATAATTACCACCCGCCACCCTTGCAACCTGTATCGTCCAGCTACTATTAGCCCCGATTGTGCCTGTTTAGCTGCCCTCATGGCACTTTGGCACAACTGCGGCGGTCATAGCCTGCGAACACCATTCGGTACTTTCCTCTAAGGGATCTCGTCATGCTCCAATGCTTGCGCTGCGCCGCCCTGTTTGGCGGCCTATTCTTGAGTGCGTCCGCACTGGCGGTGGACATTGATGCCGCTAGCTATGGCTACCCGCTGACCAACCCTTTTGAAGCCACCATTGCCACCACCCCGCCGGACCTGCGCCCGCAATTGCCGTTGGACGAAGACATCGACCAAGCCGACTACAGCCTGACCCTGCGCCCGGAGCGTGAATTCATCCTGCCGGACAACTTCTGGGCAGTGAAGAAACTCACCTACCGCATGGCCAAGCAGGACCACGCCGCGCCGCTGATCTTCCTTATCGCCGGCACCGGCGCGCCGTACCACAGCAGCCTCAACGAGTACCTGAAAAAGCTCTACTACCAGGCCGGTTACCACGTGGTGCAGCTGTCCTCACCCACCAGTTTCGACTTCATCAGCGCCGCCTCGCGCTTCGCCACCCCCGGGGTGAGCAAGGAAGACGCCGAAGACCTCTACCGCGTGATGCAAGCGGTGCGCGCCCAGCACCCGAAACTGCCGGTTACCGACTACTACCTCACCGGCTACAGCCTCGGCGCGCTGAATGCGGCGTTCGTCGCCCACTTGGACGAAACCCGGCGCAGCTTCAACTTCAAGAAGGTTTTGCTGCTCAACCCGCCAGTCAATCTCTACACCTCCATCAGCAACCTGGACAAACTGGTGCAGACCGAGGTCAAGGGCATCAATAACAACACCACTTTCTATGAACTGGTGCTCAACAAGCTGACCCGCTATTTCCAGCAAAAAGGCTACATCGACCTCAACGATGCCCTGCTCTACGACTTCCAGCAGTCCAAGCAGCACCTGACCAACGAACAGATGGCCATGCTGATCGGCACCTCGTTCCGCTTTTCGGCGGCCGACATCGCCTTCACCTCCGACCTCATCAACCGCCGCGGCCTGATTACCCCGCCCAAATACCCCATCAGCGAAGGCACCAGCCTCACGCCGTTCCTCAAGCGCGCCCTGCAATGCGACTTCGACTGCTACCTGACCGAACAAGTGATCCCCATGTGGCGCGCCCGCACCGACGGCGGCAGCCTGCTGCAACTGATCGACCAGGTCAGCCTCTACGCCCTCAAGGATTACCTGCAAACCAGCCCGAAAATCGCCGTGATGCACAACGCCGATGACGTGATCCTGGGCCCGGGCGACCTGGGTTTTCTGCGCACCACATTCGGTGACCGCTTGACGGTCTACCCCCACGGCGGCCATTGCGGCAACCTGAACTATCGCGTCAACAGCGACGCCATGCTGGAGTTTTTCCGTGGCTAAACACTTCCTGCTTATTGCCGCTTTACTGAGCGCAGGCGTCGCCCAAGCCGACAACAGCAAGGCCAATGCGCCGACCGTGGTCGCCCCGGACGGTTTCACCGAGCCCTTGACCAAACTCAAGTTCAACCCGGGCCTGGACCAGCGCGAATTCGAGCGCTCCACCCTCAATGCCCTGAACGTGTATGACCCGCTGGAGTCGTGGAACCGGCGCGTCTACCACTTCAACTACCGTTTCGACCAGTGGGTGTTCCTGCCTGTGATCGACGGCTACCGCTACATCACCCCCAGCTTTTTGCGCAGCGGCGTGAGCAATTTCTTCAACAACCTGGGGGACGTGCCGAACCTGCTCAACAGCCTGTTGCAGTTCAAGGGCCAGCGCTCCATGGAAACCACCGCGCGGCTGCTGCTCAACACCACCCTCGGCGTCGCCGGCCTGTGGGACCCGGCCACCAAAATGGGCCTGCCGCGCCAAAGCGAAGACTTCGGCCAGACCCTAGGCTTCTACGGCGTACCGGGCGGCGCCTACGTGATCCTGCCGATCCTCGGCCCTTCCAACCTGCGCGATACCGGCGGGCTGGTGTTCGACTACAGCGCCGAATCCACGGTCAACTTCCTCAACGTCGCCGAAGTCAGCAGCAACCACCCAGAAGTCTGGGTTTTGCGCGGCGTAGACAAGCGCTACCAGACCAGCTTCCGCTACGGCCAACTGAACACACCGTTCGAGTACGAAAAAGTGCGCTACGTCTACACCGAAGCGCGCAAGCTGCAAATTGCGGAATAGATAGGAGCTGCAAGCCTCAAGCTTGCAGCTTGTAGCTAGCGACTGCTAAACGCCTTCCAAATCTTCGTCGCCGCCATCACGCCGGCCAGCACCACGGCGCCGGCCACGATCCCGGCCACGCCGTTGAGCAGGATCGGCACGATAAACCCCGCTCCGCCCGCCGCCGCGCCCACGCCTTCGATCCAGTGATGGATCGCCGGCACACCGTGGGTGAGGATGCCGCCGCCCACCAGGAACATCGCCGCCGTACCGATCACCGACAGGCCCTTCATCATGTAAGGCGCCGCCCGCAGGATCGCCGCGCCGACACCTTGAGCGACCTGCCCGCTTTTCTGCGTCAGCCACAGGCCCAGGTCGTCGAGTTTGACGATGCCCGCCACCAAGCCATACACCCCCACCGTCATCACCAGGGCGATGCCCGACAACACAATGACCTGCTGGGTCAGCGGCGCGTCGGCCACGGTGCCCAAGGTGATGGCGATGATTTCCGCCGAGAGAATGAAGTCGGTGCGGATCGCACCCTTGATCTTGCCGCGCTCGAACGCCACCAGGTCGGTGGCCGGGTCCGCCACTGCCTGCACGAGTTTGGCGTGCTCGGCCTGGTCCTCGGCGGGGCTGTGCAGGAACTTGTGGGCCAGTTTCTCAAAGCCCTCGAAACACAAGTACGCGCCGCCGACCATCAGCAGCGGCGTCACCAGCCAGGGCACGAACGCACTGATGGCCAGGGCCGAAGGCACCAGGATCAGCTTGTTCACGAACGACCCCTTGGCCACCGCCCACACCACCGGGATCTCCCGCTCGGCACGCACGCCGCTCACCTGCTGGGCGTTGAGCGCCAGGTCGTCGCCCAGCACCCCGGCGGTCTTCTTCGCCGCCATTTTGGTCATCAGCGCCACGTCATCGAGCACCGCGGCGATGTCATCGATCAATAACAACAAGCTGCTGCCAGCCATGGAAGGTCGTCCTGTCACAAGAAATGTGATGGAGCATAGCGCGGCAATAGGCCCTATGGGGCATTCTTGAGCCTCGCGCAAACGCGGTGCTACCATGCGCCACCGCCCGTACCGGCAAGGAATCACCTGGTTTATGAGCACCATCCGCGAGCGTAATAAAGAACTGATCCTGCGGGCCGCCAGCGAAGAGTTCGCCGACAAGGGCTTCGCCGCGACCAAGACCAGTGACATCGCCGCCAAGGCCGGGCTGCCCAAACCCAACGTCTACTACTACTTCAAATCCAAGGACAACCTCTACCGCGAGGTGCTCGAAAGCATCATCGAGCCGATCCTGCAAGCCTCCACCCCCTTCAACGCCGACGGCGTGCCGGGCGAAGTGCTGAGCGCGTACATCCGCTCGAAAATCCGCATCTCCCGTGACCTGCCCTTTGCCTCCAAGGTGTTCGCCAGCGAAATCATGCACGGCGCCCCCCACCTGAGCGCTGACCAGGTGCAGCAGCTCAACGCCCAGGCCAAGCACAACATCGACTGCATCCAGACTTGGATCGACCGCGGCCAGATCGCCCCCCTCGACCCCCACCACCTGATGTTCAGCATCTGGGCCGCGACCCAGACCTACGCCGACTTCGACTGGCAGATCTCGGTGGTCACCGGCAAAGCCAAACTCGACGAAACCGACTACGAAGCCGCCGCCCAGACCATTATCCGGTTGGTGCTCAAAGGGTGTGCGCCGGATTAAGGCACCGCGGCGCGGCTATCGCGAGCAGGCTCGCTCCCACAGGCGATTTGTTGGGGCCGATACCCAGCCCCCCTGTGGGAGCGAGCCTGCTCGCGATAAAGGCACCTCTCAGTGCGCTCAAACCCAGATCGCATCCCACAGCGGATAGTCGCCCAGGCGCCCCACCAACCCAGCACGCAACGGATTGGCCACCACATAGCGGGCCAGCTTGACCAAATCTTCGTCCCGGCGCAGCGCACGATCATGAAACCCCGGCTGCCAGAGGCGCACTTGGCGGCCAACTGCTCGATTCACGGCTTTGCTCGCCAGCGATTTGGTCTTTTGCATCAACTCACCTAAATTTCCCTGCCGCAACTCGATCAGCCAGTGAAAGTGGTCAGGCATCACCACCCAAGCCAAAGAGTGAACGCAGCCGCGCTCCTGGGCGTGACGAAACTGCGCGACGACCAATCTGCCCAAGGCAACGTCGCTGAAAACAGGCTCTCTGTCTCGCGTGTTGGTGGTCAGCAGATAAATCCGCCCGGCCTCGCTAAAGCGTCCGAGCCTTAAGCGTTTTGATGCAGGGTGTGCAGGCATTCCATTGGCCCTGTGCAGAATGGGTTCTGCAAGGTTAGGGCTGCAGAAGGCTTGGGGCGGTGAATCTGCTTGGCAGGATGTTTCATGGAGGACCTCATCGCGAGCAGGCTGGCACACAGAAGGTCGTGCCCCCAACAGGAGCGAGCCTGCTCGCGATGGCGGTGTATCAGCCCACCACAGTCAAGCCCCCACCCCCGCATCCGCCCGCAAACCCTGGGCTTCTATCGCGCTGATGGCGCATTGCTCGTCGATGTCCGAGGTGTCGCCACTGATGCCGATGGCGCCGATGACGGTGCCTTGTGGGTCGCGGATCAGTACACCGCCCGGGGCCGGGACGACGCTGCCCTGGCCCAGGCTGTTGAGGGCGGCGATGAAGGCTGGGCGTTGCTGGGCGTCCAGGGCCAGCAAGCGTGAGCCCTTGCCCAGGGCAATCGCCCCCCAGGCCTTGCCGATGGCGATTTGCGGGCGCAACAGGCTGGCGCCGTCTTCGCGTTGCAGGCTCAACAGGTGCCCGCCCGCGTCCAGGACCGCGACGGTCAGGGGCGCAGCGGCGATCTGCCGCCCGGCATGGATGGCCTGGCCGGTCAGGCTGACTGCGACTTTCAAGGTTAAAGCGCTCATGGGTGCCGTCCTTATCTTGCTAGGGAAAAGCCTGGGGGCTTGATGAAAAACAGACACTACAAATAGAACACAATAGAATCAATTTTTGTATACAATAATACTCGCAAATTACCCGAAGCGACGAAAAGTCACAGTGTTCAAAGCCCTCAACAATTGAAACAGGCGCTTGAGAAAAGGGATTGACCTTCTCAGCCGGCCATGAATACACTCGCCGCAAAAACTACTTGTATACAATTACAAAACGCAAGAGGCACAAAACCATGAGCAAAATGAGAGCAATCGAAGCCGCCGTTCTGGTGATGCGCCGTGAAGGTGTGGACACTGCCTTCGGTATCCCGGGCGCCGCCATCAACCCGCTGTACTCGGCCCTGCAAAAGGTCGGTGGCATCGATCACGTCCTTGCTCGCCACGTGGAAGGCGCCTCGCACATGGCCGAGGGTTACACCCGCACCACGGCCGGCAATATCGGCGTGTGCATCGGCACGTCGGGCCCGGCCGGCACCGACATGGTCACCGGGCTCTACAGCGCTTGGGCCGACTCGATCCCGATCCTGTGCATCACCGGCCAGGCGCCGCGGGCGCGGATGCACAAGGAAGACTTCCAGGCCGTGGACATCACCAGCATCGTCAAACCCGTCACCAAGTGGGCGACCACCGTGCTGGAACCGGGCCAGGTGCCCTACGCCTTCCAGAAAGCCTTTTATGAAATGCGCTCCGGGCGCCCCGGCCCCGTGCTGATCGACCTGCCGTTCGACGTGCAAATGGCCGAAATCGAATTCGACATCGACGCCTACCAGCCCCTGCCCCTGGCCAAGCCTTCGGCCACCCGCCTCCAGGTGGAAAAAGCCCTGGCCCTGCTGGACCAGGCCGAACGCCCACTGCTCGTAGCCGGCGGCGGCATCATCAACGCCGACGCCAGCGAGCTGCTGGTGGAATTCGCCGAGCTGACCGGCATCCCGGTCATTCCCACCCTGATGGGCTGGGGCACCATCCCCGACGATCACCCGCAAATGGTGGGCATGGTCGGCCTGCAAACCTCGCACCGCTACGGCAACGCGACGATGCTCAAATCCGACGCGGTGCTGGGCATCGGCAACCGCTGGGCCAACCGCCACACCGGTTCGGTGGAGGTCTACACCCAAGGGCGCACATTCATCCACGTTGACATCGAGCCCACGCAGATCGGCCGCGTATTCACCCCGGACCTGGGCATCGTCTCCGACGCCGCCTCGGCCCTGACCGTGTTCATCGAAGTGGCCCGTGAATGGCAAGCCGCCGGCAAGCTGAAAAACCGCAGCGCCTGGTTGCAGGACTGCCAGCAGCGCAAGGCCAGCCTGCACCGCAAGACCCACTTCGATAATGTGCCGGTCAAGCCCCAGCGCGTGTACGAAGAGATGAACCAGGTATTCGGCAAAGACACCTGCTACGTCAGCACCATTGGTTTGTCGCAGATTGCTGGCGCGCAATTCCTACACGTCTATAAGCCACGGCACTGGATCAACTGCGGCCAGGCCGGCCCGTTGGGCTGGACCATCCCCGCCGCCCTGGGCGTGGTCAAGGCTGACCCAAGCCGCAAAGTGGTGGCCTTGTCCGGCGACTACGACTTCCAGTTCATGATCGAAGAACTGGCCGTGGGCGCGCAGTTCAAGCTGCCGTACATACACGTAGTGGTGAACAATTCCTACCTTGGGCTGATCCGCCAGGCCCAGCGCGGGTTTGAAATGGACTACTGCGTGCAGTTGTCTTTCGACAACCTCAACGCCCCGGAACTCAACGGCTATGGCGTTGACCACGTGGCCGTCGCCGAAGGCCTGGGCTGCAAGGCGCTGCGGGTGTTCGAGCCGGCACAGATCCAACCGGCCCTGCGCCGCGCCCAGGAAATGATCGAAGAATTCAAGGTGCCGGTGATCGTTGAGATTATTCTGGAGCGCGTGACCAACATTTCCATGGGCACCGAGATCAACGCCGTCAACGAATTCGAAGACCTGGCGCTGGTGGGCAACGATGCGCCCACGGCGATTTCGCTGCTCGATTAACCCTTGCTCGCCCCCCGGTGGGAGCGAGCCTGCTCGCGATAAGGCCGGCACATTCAGCGTTGTTGTTGACTGACCGACGGCTATCGCCAGCAGGCTGGCTCCCACACGGAACATGCACAACTTTCAGGAGACCACCATGCCGCGTTTTGCCGCCAACCTGTCCATGCTGTTTACCGAGCAGGACTTCCTCGCCCGCTTCGAAGCCGCCGCCAAGGCCGGTTTCAGTGGTGTCGAGTACCTGTTCCCCTACGACTTCAGCTCGGCCCAGATCAAGGCTCAGCTCGATGCCCACGGCCTGACCCAAGTGCTGTTCAACCTGCCGGCCGGCGACTGGGCCAAGGGTGAGCGAGGCATCGCCTGCCACCCGGACCGGGTCGAGGAGTTCCGCGCCGGTGTCGATTTGGCCATCGCCTACGCCCAGGTGCTGGGCAACCGCCAGGTCAACTGCCTGGCCGGCATCTGCCCCCAGGGCCTGGACTGCGCCACGGTGCAGCAGACCTTCGTCGACAACCTCAAGTACGCCGCCGACAAGCTGCACGCGGCGGGCATCAAACTGGTGATGGAAGCGATCAACACCCGCGACATTCCGGGTTTCTACCTCAACACCACGGCCCAGGCCCTGGCGATCCGCGAGCAGGTGGGCAGTGCCAACCTGTACTTGCAATACGACATCTACCACATGCAAATCATGGAAGGTGACCTGGCCCGCACCATGGCCACGCACCTGGACGACATCAACCACATCCAACTGGCCGACAACCCCGGGCGCAACGAGCCGGGCACCGGCGAAATCAACTACCGCTTCCTGTTTGAACACCTGGACCGCATCGGTTACCAGGGCTGGGTCGGCTGCGAGTACAAGCCGCTGACCACCACTGAAGCGGGGCTGGGTTGGCTCAAGAGCCACAACGCGATCTGACTGCGCCCCTGCCCCTGCGGGAAGCGCGCAAGACCTATAAAAACAAGAGGATTTCTCCATGGCTAAAATCGGATTCATCGGCACCGGCATCATGGGTCGCCCAATGGCGCAGAACCTGCAAAAGGCCGGCCACACGCTGCTCCTGTCCGAGCACCACGACAAAGCCCCGGCCGACCTGGTCGCCGCCGGCGCCATCGCCCTGGCCAACCCGAAAGAAGTGGCCCAGGAAGCTGAATTCATCATCGTCATGGTGCCTGATACGCCCCAGGTCGAAGACGTGCTGTTCAGTGCCAGCGGCGTCGCCGAAGGCGTGGGCCCCGGCAAGGTTGTCATCGACATGAGTTCCATCTCGCCCACCGCGACCAAGGCCTTCGCCGCGCGGATCAACGAAAAAGGCGCGCAGTACCTGGACGCCCCGGTGTCCGGCGGTGAAGTCGGGGCCAAGGCCGCGACCCTGAGCATCATGGTCGGCGGCGACAGCCAGGCCTTCGCCCGCGCCCTGCCGCTGTTGCAGAGCATGGGCAAGAACATCACCCTGGTCGGCGGCAACGGCGACGGGCAAACCGCGAAAGTGGCCAACCAGATCATCGTCGCCCTCAACATCCAAGCCGTGGCCGAGGCGCTGTTGTTCGCCGCCAAAAATGGCGCCGACCCGGCCAAGGTGCGTGAAGCGCTGATGGGGGGGTTCGCCTCCTCGAAGATCCTCGAAGTGCACGGCGAGCGCATGATTAAGGGCACCTTCGACCCGGGTTTCCGCATCAGCCTGCACCAGAAAGACCTCAACCTGGCCCTGGCCGGCGCCCGCGAACTGGGGATCAACCTGCCCAACACCGCCAACGCCCAGCAAGTGTTCAGCACCTGCAACGCCCTCGGCGGCGCCAACTGGGACCACTCGGCGCTTATCAAGGGCCTGGAGCACATGGCGAACTTCTCGATTCGGGAGAAGTAAGCAGCACACACCCCATGGGAGCGAGCCTGCTCGCGATGAGGCCGCTACAGTCAACCTTCGGCGGGCCTGACGAATCGCTATCGCGAGCAGGCTCGCGCCCACAGGGGCTGTCCATGCGTTCCAAGCCGAACCACAAAAAACCGGGAGCCCGCCATGTCGGTCGATCCACAACAATTGCTCCGTGAGCTGTTCGCCACAGCCATCGACGCCGCCCATCCCCGCCAGGTGCTGCAAGCTCATCTGCCCGCCGACCGTAGCGGGCGGGTGATTGTCATCGGCGCCGGCAAGGCCGCTGCCGCCATGGCCCAGGAGGTCGAGCGCTGCTGGCAGGGCGAAATCTCGGGCCTGGTGGTCACCCGCTACGGCCACGGTGCGCCGTGCAGCAAAATCGAAGTGGTCGAGGCCGCCCACCCGGTGCCCGACACCGCGGGCCTGGCGGTGGCTCGCCGGGTACTGGAGTTGGTGAGCCACCTGAATGAAGACGACCGGGTGATTTTCCTCCTCTCCGGCGGCGGCTCGGCGTTGCTGGCCTTGCCCGCCGCCGGCATTACCCTGGCCGATAAACAGTCGATCAACAAAGCCCTGCTCAAGTCCGGCGCTACCATTGGCGAGATGAACTGCGTGCGCAAGCACCTCTCGGCCATCAAGGGCGGGCGCTTGGGCAAAGCCTGCTGGCCGGCGACGGTGTACACCTACGCGATTTCCGACGTACCGGGCGACCTGGCCACCGTGATCGCCTCCGGCCCCACCGTGGCCGACCCGAGCACCTCGGCGCAGGCCCTGGCGATCCTCGCCCGCTATGGCATCGAGGTGCCCGCCAGCGTGCGCGCCTGGCTGCAAAACCCCGAGTCGGAGACGGTCAAACCCGGCGACCCGAGCCTGGCCCGCAGCCATTTCCAACTGATCGCCCGCCCGCAGCAATCCCTGGAAGCGGCGGCGGTCAAGGCGCGCCAGGCCGGGTTCAGCCCACTGATCCTCGGTGACCTGGAAGGCGAGTCGCGGGAGGTGGCCAAAGTCCACGCCGGCATCGCCCGCCAGATCGTGCTCCACGGCCAGCCGTTGGCGGCGCCCTGCGTGATCCTCTCGGGCGGCGAAACCACCGTCACCGTGCGCGGCAATGGCCGGGGCGGGCGCAACGCCGAGTTCCTCCTGAGCCTGACCGACAGCCTCAAGGGCCTGCCTGGGGTGTACGCCCTGGCCGGCGACACCGACGGCATCGACGGCTCCGAGGACAACGCCGGCGCCCTGATGACCCCCGCCAGCTACGCCCGCGCCGAAGCCCTGGGCCTGAGCGCCAGCGCGGAACTGGACAATAACAATGGCTACGGCTACTTCCAGGCGCTGGACGCCTTGATCGTCACCGAGCCGACGCGCACCAACGTCAATGACTTTCGCGCCATCCTGATCCTTGAGAGCCCCGCCCATGACGCCTGACAAGAAGGTCAAAATCCTCGCCACCCTGGGCCCTGCCACAGACGGCATCGACGATATCCGCGAACTGGTGGAGGCCGGGGTGAACATTTTTCGCCTCAACTTCAGCCACGGCGACCACGCCGACCACGCCCAGCGCTACCAGTGGATCCGCGAGGTGGAGCGCCAGCTCAACTACCCTTTGGGCATCCTGATGGACCTGCAAGGGCCGAAACTGCGGGTTGGCCGGTTCGCCGACGGCAAGGTGCAACTGCTGCGCGGCCAGGCCCTGCGCCTGGACCTGGACCCCACACCGGGCGACCAGCGCCGGGTCAACCTGCCCCACCCCGAGATCATCGCGGCCCTGGAGCCGGGCATGGACCTGCTGCTCGACGACGGCAAACTGCGCCTGCGGGTGACCGCCAAACACGCCGACGCCATCGACACCACGGTGCTCAATGGCGGCGAACTGTCGGACCGCAAAGGCGTCAACGTACCCGAAGCGGTGCTGGACTTAAGCCCCCTGACCGCCAAGGACCGCCGCGACCTGAGTTTCGGCTTGGAGCTGGGGGTGGACTGGGTGGCGCTGTCGTTCGTGCAACGCCCGCAGGATATCCACGAAGCCCGCGCGTTGATCGGCGACAAGGCGTTCCTGATGGCCAAGATCGAGAAGCCGTCGGCCGTGGCCCAACTGTGGGAAATCGCCGAATTGAGCGACGCCATCATGGTCGCCCGCGGTGACCTGGGGGTGGAAGTGCCGGCCGAGAGCGTGCCGCAAATCCAGAAGGACATCATCCGCACCTGCCGCCAATTGGGTAAACCGGTGGTGGTGGCCACGCAGATGCTCGAATCCATGCGCTTCTCCCCGGCGCCCACCCGCGCCGAGGTCACCGATGTCGCCAACGCGGTGGCCGAAGGGGCGGACGCGGTGATGCTGTCGGCGGAAACCGCCTCGGGCGAGTACCCCCTCGAAGCGGTGCAGATGATGAGCAAGATCATCCGCCAGGTCGAAGGCGGCCCGGACTACCAGACCCAACTGGACGTGAGCCGGCCCAAGGCCGAAGCGACCACCTCGGACGCCATCAGCTGCGCGATCCGGCGCATCAGCAACATCCTGCCGGTGGCAGTGCTGGTCAACTACAGCGAATCCGGGGCATCCAGCCTGCGGGCGGCGCGGGAGCGGCCCGGGTTGCCGATCCTCAACCTCACGCCCCACCTCTCCACGGCCCGGCGCCTGAGCGTGGCCTGGGGCGTGCATTCGGTGGTCAACGACCGTTTGCGCCAGGTCGATGAGGTGTGCTCCACGGCCCTGGAAATCGCCCAGGCCCAAGGCATGGCCCAGCGCGGCGACACCCTGCTGATAACCGCCGGCGTGCCGTTCGGGCGCCCCGGGTCGACCAACTCATTGCGGATCGAGACGTTGATCTAGCGTCGGTAGCGGCCCTATCGCGAGCAGGCTCGCTCCCACAAAAGGTGCGTATGGACCTGGGGGGAGCGAGCCTGCGCGCGATTAAGGCCACCTCGGTCCCCCTCTCTGTGCCCAAGCCCCATGACCCCGAACTCCACCCACTGCCCCGACTGGGCCACTGCCCTGCTCCACGGTTTCAGCCAGATTTTCCTGCAACGCCATGCGCTGTGCGGCGTGCTCTGCCTGCTGGCAGTTCTGTGCAGCGCCCCGGCCCTGCTCGGCGGCGCGTTACTGGGCGGCGTCGCCGGGTTGCTCACCGCCCAACGCCGCGGCTACCCCAAGGCCGAGCGCGAGGCCGGGCTCTACAGCTACAACGGCGTGCTGCTCGGCCTGCTGCTGCCTCAGGTATTGCCCTGGTCGGTGCTACTGGTGCCGCTGATAATTGCCGGCGGCGGCCTCAGTGCGATGCTGGTGCGCCAGTGGCTCAAACGCGCGCCCAACCCCACTTGCCTGCCCGCCTACACGGCACCGTTCATCGCCCTGGGCTGGCTGCTGCTAAGCACGGCCGAGCTGCCCGCCGCCGCGCCCCTGGCGGCCCTGCCCGTGAACGGGATGAGCCTGTTGCTGGCACTGTTCAAGGGCCTGGGCCAGGTCATGCTGCTGGAGGCGCCCTTGGCCGGCGTGCTGATCGGCGCGGGGCTGTTGCTCGCCAATCGCCACGCGGCAGCCTGGGCCTTGCTCGGCGCGGCACTGGGCCTGGGCGCCGGGTTGCTGCTCGACGCCCCCAACCAGGCCTTGCAGGGCCTGTACAGCTACAACCCGGCCCTGGCCGCCCTGGCGCTGAGCCAGCAACGGCGCCAGCCCTGGTTGCCCCTGCTGGGCATTGCCCTGGCGATCGTCCTCGCTCCGGGCTTTGCCGCCATCGGCCTGGCCGCCCTGACGGCGCCTTTCGTCCTCGCCTGCTGGCTGGTGCGCGCCGCCACCCGAGTGCTGCAACAGGCCGCCCGCGATTGCGCGCCTTGCGCAACCCCGGGCAATCCACCTAGGCTGCGTTAACCTTCGTTTCAGGCGTAACCCATGGACAGCAACAAGCACTGGCGTGAACGGCTCTACGTCATGATTTTCCAGACCGACACCCAGGCCGGGCGGCGCTTCGACCAGAGCTTGCTGCTTATCATCCTGGCCAGCCTGGTGGTGGTGATCCTCGACAGCATCGACAGCATCCACCAGCACTACGCCGGGCTGTTGCAGGCCATAGAGTGGGGCTTCACCCTAGTTTTTGCCATCGAGTACGGCCTGCGCCTGTACTGCTCGCCCAAGCCGCTGCGCTATGCGTTCAGTTTCTATGGCCTGGTGGACCTGCTGGCCATCGTCCCCGGCATCCTCGCGCTGTACTACAGCGACGCCCAATACCTGCTGATAATCCGCATCATCCGCATGCTGCGTATCTTTCGCGTGCTCAAGCTCAGCCCTTACCTCAAGCAGGCCAACTACCTGCTCTCCGCCCTGCGCGGCAGCAAGCAGAAAATCATCGTGTTCCTGCTCAGTGTGTGCACCCTGGTGACCGTGTTCGGCACCCTGATGTACGTGATCGAAGGCCCCGAGCACGGTTTCACCAGCATCCCCACCGGCATCTACTGGGCCATCGTCACCCTCACCACCGTGGGCTTTGGCGATATCGTGCCCAAGACCACCCTGGGCCAGATTATTTCGTCCCTGGTGATGATTACCGGTTACTCGATCATCGCCGTGCCCACCGGCATCTTCACCGCCGAACTGGCCAACGCCATGCGCGGTGAACAGCTGCAACACGACTGCCCGGTGTGCAAAAAGAACAGCCACGAACACGGCGCCGCATTTTGCTCGCGCTGCGGCAATGCACTGTTTAAGAAAATCGAATAAGCAAAGTTCTTTTTAATCTTTAAAGAGATATACCGCCCCGGCTATAGTCGATGGCAAAAGGCCCTTACCCCACCTCGAACACCCTGAATACAACAAGGAATGCGCAGTGAAAAAACTCTTTGGCGCCTCACTTCTGGCCGCTGGCCTGGCCCTGGGCAGCGTCGCCCAGGCCGCCCCTACCTTGCTCAACGTGTCCTATGACGTCATGCGCGACTTCTACAAGGATTACAACGCCGCCTTCCAGAAACACTGGAAAGCCGAGCACAACGAGAACATCACCCTGCAAATGTCCTTCGGCGGCTCCAGCAAACAAGCGCGCTCGGTGATCGACGGCCTGCCCGCCGACGTCATCACCATGAACATGGCCACCGACATCAACGCCCTGGCCGACAACGGCAAACTGGTCCCGGACAACTGGGTCACGCGCCTGCCAGACAACAGCGCACCGTTCACCTCGGCCACCGTGTTCATCGTGCGCAAAGGCAACCCCAAAGCCCTCAAAGACTGGCCCGACCTGCTCAAGGACGGCGTGCAGGTGATCGTGCCCAACCCGAAAACCTCGGGTAACGGCCGCTACACCTACCTGTCCGCGTGGGGCTACGTGCTGAAAAACGGCGGCGACGAAAACAAGGCCAAGGACTTCGTCGGCAAACTGTTCAAGCAAGCGCCCGTGCTGGACACCGGCGGCCGCGCGGCCACCACCACCTTCATGACCAACCAGATCGGCGACGTCCTGGTGACCTTCGAGAACGAAGCCGAGATGATCGCCCGCGAATTTGGCCGCGACCAATTCGAGGTCGTCTACCCGAGCGTCTCCGCCGAAGCCGAGCCACCGGTGTCGGTCGTCGATAAAGTCGTCGACAAAAAAGGCACCCGCGCCGCCGCCGAGGAATACCTCAAATACCTGTGGTCCCCCGAAGGCCAGGAAATCGCCGCCAACAACTACCTGCGCCCACGGGACCCGAAAGTGCTGGCCAAGTACACCGACCGCTTCCCGAAAGTGGACTTCCTCTCCGTGGAAAAAACCTTCGGCGACTGGCGCACCGTGCAAAAGACCCACTTCAATGACGGTGGCGTGTTCGACCAGATCTATAGCGGCCAGTAACGCCACAGGCACGTAGCAAACGGGCTCGCCCGCGCTGGAGTGCGAAGCGCTCCCAAAATCGTCATCCACTCAAACATACGGACGACGGCTTTGGGGGCGGCTACGCATCCCAGCGCGGGCGAGCCCGCTTGCTACAGGGGTTTTGAACTTACTGCGGATGCAACCGCCCCAACCCCGAGGGCACGCCGTGGACGTCGGTTTCTTCCCATGGGCCGTTGGGGCTGATGGCGCGGCTCCAGCCGTTGTTCCAGCGGTAGTAGGTGCGCTGGCGGTAGTAGGTGCCGGGTTGGTTGTCGAGGGCATAGACGCCGAGTTTGGCGTCCCAGTGGCTGTTGCCGCCCGGTGGCGGGGCGAAGCTGGCGGAGGTGCGCGGCACGGGTTTGGCAGGCGGGATGGGGGTCACGGGTTTGCCGGGGACTTTGGCCGGGGGCACCGGTTGGGTCGTGGGGCCGGCGGGTGGGATCGGCGGCAAGGGGCCCGGCGTGGGCCGCTGGACCGCACATGCGCTTAACCCTAGAACCAGACTGAGCAGGGTGAGGCGAGCGATGGCGGTCATGGGCGGCTTCTCTGTTATTGGTCCGGGCTGTCGATAGTCAGGTGTTGCGGCGCGGTGGTGCTGCTGGCCAGGGGCTTGCTGCGACCGATCCATTCGCCGGCAGTCGGTTGGCCGGCGCGGGAGACGCGCGCAACCAGTTGGACTTCAGGGAAGTTCGACAGTTTCAATTGCGGCATCATGGCGTCCGCGTCGCCCAGTTCGACGGTAACCGGCAGGTCGGCCACGGTCACCCGTTTGGCCGCCAGGGGCGCCGGAGGGCCGGAAGCGGCACGGGCGAAGATGAACACGCTGTCGCCCGGTTGCACCTTGGCCTTGAGTGCCGGCGCCAGGTCGACGCGGACCTTGAGCAACGCCCCGCCTACCGCTGCCGCAGGCGCCTTGGCAACCGTGCCGCCGTTGGCCTGCAACTTCTCAGTGGCACGCTCGATACCGCCCTGCAATGCCGCGCGCGAAGCGTCTTCGGCCGGCAGTTGGGCTTGCAGGCGCGTCCAGTAGTCGATGGCGTCCTGATAGCGTTCGGCTTCAAACGCGGCGATACCCAACAGGCCCAGGCTGGTGACTTCCTTAGGGTCGGCCTTCAGGGCTTCGTCGGTCAGGGCTTGCACCTTGTCCGACCATTTCTTGTTGTCGGCAAAATACTGCGCCTGCGCCCACTGCCCGAGCAGTTCCGGTTGGCGACCGGCCACGGCCACGGTGCGCTCGAAGATCTTCGCCGCGTCGGCGGGACGGTCCTGGGCCATGTAGGTACGGCCGAGGAAGTACAGGCCTTCGGCCGAATCCGGTTGCGCCGCCACGGCACGCTCCAGGCGCTGGGTCATGTCTTCCATGGACTGCGGCGCCTGGGCGAACTCGCGGGTCAATTCGACCTTGTCGGCGGCACCGAAATGCAGATAGAGGCCCAGGCCCAGCACGGGCACGAGGATGGCGGCGATCAGCGGCGCGGTCTTGCCCAGGCGCGACACCCGCGCCGTGTCGGCGCCCTCGGTGTCGGCCAGCAACTCACGGGCCGCTTCGGCGCGGCCGCTGGCCATTTGCGCGACGTCGAGCACGCCTTCCTCTTGTTGGCTGTGCAGTTCAGCCACGCGCTCTTGGTAAAGCGCCACGTTCAGCGCGGTACGATCCTCTTCACGTTGGGCACGACGGCCGCGTAGAACCGGGATCAGCAGAAAACTCAGGGCTACCAGTAGGAGCAGACCCGCAGCCAGCCAGAAATCAATCATTCGTGGTTTTATCCAAGAGGTGGTCGAGGCGCTTGCGCTCATCAGGGGAAAGGGTTTCGGGGGCACCGGGGCCCGCGCCGCGGCGGCGGCGGCGCACGATCACGCCGATAATCACCAGCCCGCCCAGCAGCAACGCGGCGGGGCCGAACCAGAGCAGCGCGGTCTTGCCGGTCAACGGCGGGCGATAGCGCACGAAATCACCGTAGCGATCGACCATGAAGTCGATGATCTGCTGGTTGTCCTTGCCCTCGCCGAGCATGCGGAAAATTTCTTTGCGCAGGTCGGCGGCAATCGGCGCGTTGGAGTCGGCGATGTCCTGGTTCTGACACTTGGGGCAACGCAACTCCTTGGTCAACTGGTGGAAGCGCTCACGCTCGCCGTCGTTGGCGAACTCGTAGGTGTCGATGGCGGCATGGGCGACGCTGGCGATGCCCAGGGCCAGCACGGCGGCGGTTAACCACGACTTCATGGCTTGGCCTCATCGACCAGGGCCTGGTACTTGGCGGCCAGTTGCTCACGCCAGATCACTTCGTCGATCACCCCCACGAACTTGTCGCGGATGATGCCCTTGGCGTCGATGAAGAAGGTTTCCGGTGCGCCGTAGACGCCCAGGTTCAGGCCCAGGTTGCCGTCTTCGTCGCGGATGTCCAGTTGGTAGGGGTTGTGGAATTCCTTGAGCCACTTCAAGGCGTCGGCGTTGACGTCCTTGTAGTTGACGCCGTAGATCACCACGCCCTGTTCGGCCAGTTTGTTCAGCACCGGGTGCTCGACCCGGCAGGAAATGCACCAGGTCGCCCAGACGTTGACCAGCGCCGGCTTGCCCTTGAGGTCGGCCTCGGTCAATTGGCGGTCACCCTGCACGTTGGGCAGGTTGAACGCCGGGAACGGCTTGCCGATCATGGCCGAGGGCAGCTCGGCCGGGTTCAAGTACAGGCCGCGGTAGAGGAACACTGCCACCACCAGGAACACTGCCAGGGGCAGCACCATCATCCAACGTCTCATGCCGCCGCTCCCGTCATGCCCAGGGCTTCGCGCACCTGGCTTTTGACCTTGACCCGATAACGCCGGTCCAGCGCCGCCAATACACCGCCCAGGCCGGTGAGCAGGCCACCGAACCAGATCCAGCGCACGAATGGTTTGACGTGGACCCGCACGGCCCAAGCGCCCTCGCCCAGGGGTTCACCGAGGGCGACGTAGATGTCGCGGGTGAAGCCTGCGTCGATGCCGGCCTCGGTCATGACCGAGTTCTGCACGGTGTACAGGCGTTTTTCCGGGTGCAGCACGGCAATTTCCTTACCGTTGCGCACCACGCGTACGGTGCCTTTGTCGGAGGTGAAGTTCGGCCCTTCGTAGTGCTTGGCGCCGTCGAAAATGAAGTGATAACCGGCCAGGTCCATGGACTCGCCCGGCTCCAGGCGCAGGTCGCGCTCGGCGCTGTTCTGGCTCGACAACACCACGCCCAGGGCGCACACGGCGATGCCGATGTGGGCGATCTGCATGCCCCAGTAGCTGCGGGTCAGGCTCGGCAGGCCTTTAATAAGGCCTTTGTGGCGGGTCTTGTCGACAATATCGCGCACCCCGGCCAGCAGCACCCAGGCGGCGAGCATGAAGGTGGCCAGCACGGCCCAGTTGAAGTCGCCATAAGCCACGCCCGCCACCACCGCCAGCGCGGCGCTGCCCAGCAGCACCGGGGCGAGCATGCGCAGCAACCACTTGAGCGGAGTGTCTTTCCAACGCACCAGCACACCCACGGCCATGACCACCATCAGCAGGGCCATCAGCGGGATGAACAGCGCGTTGAAGTACGGCGGGCCGACGGACATCTTGGCCCCGGTCAAAGCATCGAGCACCAGCGGGTACAGGGTGCCCAGCAGGATCATCGAAGCCGCCACCACGAGCACCAGGTTATTGCCCAGCAACAGCGTCTCGCGGGACCACAGGTTGAAGCCCACGTGGCTCTTGACCACGGGCGCGCGCAGGGCGAACAGGGTCAGCGAACCGCCGACCACAAACAGCAGGAACATCAGGATGAACACGCCCCGCTCCGGGTCGGAGGCAAAGGCATGCACCGAGGTCAGCACGCCGGAGCGCACCAGGAAGGTACCCAGCAGGCTCAGGGAGAACGCGGCGATGGCCAGCAACACGGTCCAGCTCTTGAACACACCACGTTTTTCGGTGACGGCCAGAGAATGGATCAGCGCCGTGCCCACCAGCCATGGCATGAAGGAGGCGTTTTCCACCGGGTCCCAGAACCACCAGCCGCCCCAGCCGAGTTCGTAGTAGGCCCACCACGAACCCAGGGTGATGCCGACGCCGAGGAAAGCCCAGGCCACGATCGTCCACGGCCGCGACCAACGGGCCCACGCCGCGTCCAGGCGCCCACCGAGCAAGGCGGCGATGGCGAAGGCGAAGGCCACGGAAAAGCCCACGTAGCCCATGTACAGCATCGGCGGGTGAACGATCAGGCCGATGTCCTGCAACAGTGGGTTGAGATCGCGGCCGTTGGCGGGGATCTGCGGCAGGATGCGCGCAAAGGGGTTGGAGGTGAGGATCAGGAAGCTGAGGAACCCGGTGCTAATCATCCCCATCACTGCCAGCACCCGAGCCAGCATCACCTGCGGCAACTGCCGGGAGAACACCGAAACCGCGAAAGTCCAGCCGCCGAGGATCAACGCCCACAGCAGCAGCGAGCCTTCGTGGGCGCCCCACACGGCGCTGAACTTGTAGTACCAGGGCAATGCGGTGTTGGAGTTACTGGCGACATACGCGACGGAAAAGTCGTCGGCCATGAAGGCATAGGTCAGGCAGCCAAACGAGAACGCCAGGAACGCGAACTGGCCCCACGCCGCCGGTTGGGCCAGGCCCATCCACATGCGGTCGCCGCGCCAGGCGCCGAGCAGCGGCACGATGGCCTGGACGATGGAAAAACACAGGGCCAGGATCATCGCCAAATGGCCCAGCTCAGGGATGTAGAGTGACGGGGTCATGGGTTAACCCTCCTTCTTCGCGGGAGCCGGTGCCGACTGGCCGCTGTCGTTGAGGGCCTTGGTGACTTCCGGGGGCATGTACTTCTCGTCGTGCTTGGCCAGCACTTCGTCGGCCACCACCACGCCTTGGGCGTTGAGCTTGCCCAGGGCGACGATGCCCTGGCCTTCGCGGAACAGGTCGGGGAGGATGCCGCGGTAGGTGATGGTCACGGATTTATTGAAGTCGGTGACGACAAAGCGCACGTCCAGCGAGTCGCCGGAGCGTTGCAGCGAACCTTCCTGCACCATGCCGCCGGCGCGGATGCGGGTGTCCTGCGGCGCTTCGCCATTGGCGATCTGGGTCGGGGTGTAGAACAGGTTGATGTTCTGTTGCAGGGCGCTCAAGGCCAGGCCGACGGCAGCGCCAACGCCCACCAGGATTGCGAGGATTATCAACAGACGCTTTTTACGCAGCGGATTCACTTACCGTTCTCCCGGCGCAGACGACGCGCCTCTTGTTGCAGATAACGCTTGCGGGCCAGGATCGGCGCCGCGACGTTGAGAGCCAGCACGGCAAAACAGATGCCGTAGGCCGACCAGACATACAGGCCGTGATGGCCCATGGCGAGAAAATCAGCGAAGGATGCAAAGTTCATCGCGCGCCCCCCAGGGTATCGAGCACATGGGCCTTGACCCAACTGGCGCGGGCTTCGCGCTTGAGCACTTCCAGGCGCATGCGCAGCAACAGCACGGCCCCGAAGAAGCAATAGAAACCCAGCACGGTCAACAGCAGCGGCGCCCACATTTCCACGGGCATGGCCGGTTTTTCGGTGAGGCTGAAGGTGGCGCCCTGGTGCAGGGTGTTCCACCACTCCACCGAGTACTTGATGATCGGGATGTTGATAACCCCGACAATCGCCAGCACCGCGCAGGCCTTGGCCGCGCTGTCACGATTGCTGATGGCGTTGCCCAGGGCAATCAGACCGAAGTACAGAAACAGCAGAATCAGCATGGACGTTAGTCGCGCATCCCAGACCCACCACGAGCCCCAGGTCGGCTTGCCCCAGATGGCGCCGGTGACCAGCGCCACGGCGGTCATCCACGCGCCGATGGGCGCGGCACTTTGCAGGGCCACGTCCGCCAGCTTCATCTTCCATACCAGGCCGACAATGCCGCATACGGCGAGCATCACGTAGCAGGACTGGGCCAGCAAGGCGGCGGGCACATGGATGTAGATGATGCGAAAGCTGTTGCCCTGCTGGTAGTCCTGGGGCGCGAACGCCAGGCCCCAGACCGCACCAGCGCCAATCAGCAGCACCGCGGCCACGCTCAGCCAAGGCAGCATTTTGCCGCTGATGCCATAAAACCACTTGGGCGAGCCGAGCTTATGAAACCAAGTCCAGTTCATTACTGTTTCCATCACGGGTGCTCTTCGTCAGAGCGAGGAGCCAGGGTCTTTACTGGTCAAAAACTGACCAGACCTCATTATTCGCCGACACTGATCTTCAGGCCAGCGGCTATTGCAAAGGGTGTCAGGGTTACCGCCAGGGCGGTCAGGCTGCCAAGCCACAGCAGGTAACCCGTGGCCGGCATGCCTTGCAACGCCGCCTGCAAGGCGCCGCTGCCCAGGATCAACACCGGGATGTACAACGGCAGGATCAACAGCGCCAGCAGCAAGCCACCGCGCTTCAAACCCACCGTCAGCGCCGCCCCCACCGCGCCGAGCAGGCTGAGCACCGGGGTGCCCAGCAGCAACGACAACAACAGGACCGGCAGGCACGCGGTCGGTAAACCGAGCATCAAGGCCAGCAAGGGCGCGAGCAAAACCAGTGCCAACCCGGAAAACGCCCAGTGTGCCAGTACCTTGGCTAAAACCAGAAGAGGTAGGGGGTGCGACGAAAGGACCCACTGTTCAAGGGAACCATCCTCGAAATCACTGCGAAAAAGCCCGTCCAGCGAGAGCAGGACGGACAAAAGGGCCGCTACCCAGACCAGCCCCGGAGACAAGGTTTGCAACAATTGAGTCTCGGGGCCGACCGCCAATGGGAACAGCGCCACCACAATGGCGAAAAACACCAGGGGGTTGGCCAGGTCCGCCGGGCGACGGAACAGCAACTGCGCTTCACGGGCCAACAACAGGCCAAAGACACTCATGGCCGACCTCCCAGGTAAACGCCCAGGTCGAGGTCGCGGTAACCCCGGGGCATGCGGCTGAGCGTGTGGTGGGTGGTGAGGATAACCATGCCACCCTGCTCGCAATGGCGGGCCAGGTGTTCTTCGAGCTGGGCCACGCCTTGCTTGTCGAGGGCGGTGAAGGGTTCATCGAGAATCCACAGCGGCGGGCCGTCCAGGTACAGGCGCGCCAAGGCCACGCGGCGCTTCTGCCCGGCGGACAGGGTGTGGCACGGCACATCCTCGAACCCACGCAGGCCCACCGCCGCCAACGCCTGCCAGATCGCCTCGCGGCCCACCGGTTGGTGCAGGGCACAGAGCCAACTGAGGTTTTCTTCGGCGCTGAGCAAGTCCTTGATGCCGGCGGCGTGGCCGATCCACAACAGGTTCTGCGCCAGTTCCGTGCGCTGGGCATTGAGGGGCTGGCCGTTGAGCAGGACCTGCCCGGCGGTGGGCTGCATCAACCCGGCCAGCAGGCGCAGCAGGCTGGTCTTGCCGCTGCCGTTGGGGCCGCTGATCTGCAACATATCGCCGCTGGCCAGACGCAGTTCGAGCTGTTCGAACAACATCCGCAAGTCGCGCTCACAGGCGAGCGCTACGGCTTCAAGGAAAGGGCTGGTCAAGAGATCACGGGCCTTTACGGTTCAAGTCGGCAGGGGAGCGGCCGTTAAAGTGCTACAGGATAAATGCAACGGCGGGCTGTTCTAGAGAGCTGCGTCAAAGTTTTGCGATGTTTTCGCCATGCCCTCCAAGACGGCCGGCATTATACATGCAGCGCCCTACACTAAAGAGGGCTATTTCCACAGGTTGCGACCCGATGACAGGCGACATGAACATCCTCCCGCTGCCCGTACCCGCCCCGGCCACCCCCCGGCCGGCGCTGATAAGTGGCGAATTGCTCAAGCTGTTGCAGCCGCTCGAAGGGCTGATTGCCCCCGGGCAGACCGCCAAGGCCGAGGTGCTGTCCCTCAAGCCGACCGACCAGAACTTCCAGTTGCTGCTCAAGGTCACCCTCGACGGCGGCCGCCAAACCACCGTGCAAGCCACCAGCACCCAGCCGTTACCCCAAGGCACCAGCCTGGCGGTAAGCCAGCCGTCGGCGGGCAACCTGGCCATCACTGTGCAACAGGCGCAAGCGGCCAACGTTGCCACCCTCACCCGCCTCGACACCGCCCAACTGCCGGTGGGCACCCTGCTACAAGGCAAGGTGCTGACCACCCAAGCACTGCCCCAGGCAGCGGGGCAACCGGCGGTGTTCCGCTCCATGGTCAGCCTGCTCAACAGTGCCCTGAGCGGCAGCACCCTGAGCATCGACAGCCCGCAGCCGCTACGCATCGGCAGCTTGCTCAGCGCACTGGTCCAGGGCAGCCAGACGCTGAGCTTCGTGCCCACCGCCGGGCGCCAGGAACAAATGGCCGTGGCCCAGCAGTTGCAAACCCAATTCAGCCGCCAGGCGTCCCTTGAAGGTGTGCTCACGACACTGAAGAACCTGCCCGCCACCGGCACCGCTTCGGCCGAACTGCGCAGCGCCGCGCAAACCCTGCTGGCCGGCCTGCCCGACATCCAGCAACTGAGCAGCCCCAAAGGCCTGGCCCTGGCCCTGGCCAACAGCGGCGTGTTCCTGGAAGCCAAGCTGCTGGGCGGGCAAACCCCGGGCCTGGCCCCCGACCTCAAGGCCAACCTGCTGCGCCTGATCGGCCAGGCCCTGCCGCAACTGCCGGCCAGCACCAATTTCAACGCGATCATTGCTGGCAACACCCTGGCCCAGGCCTTGCCGAGCATGATCCGCGGGGCCCTAGGCACCCTCGGCCAGGTCAGCGCCAAGCCCCAGCCCAGCGGCTTCCCGCTGCCGTCGCGGCTGCTCGGTGGCGGTGAAGGCGAGGAAGACCTGGAACAACTGCTGCGCCTGGCCGCCGCCGCCGTCTCGCGCCTGCAAAGCCATCAACTGGCCAGCCTGGAACAGAGCCGCACCCTTCCCGACGGCACCGTGCTCAGCACCTGGCAACTGGAAATCCCCATGCGCACCTTGCAAGACATCGTGCCGCTACAGGTCAAGTTCCAGCGCGAAGACACCCCGGAAAAAGCCCCCGACGAGCACCGCCGCGAAGCCGAGCCCAAGCAACTGTTGTGGCGGGTGGACCTGGCTTTCGACATGGAGCCTCTAGGCCCGCTGCAAGTGCAGGCGCAGTTGAGCCAGGGCCGTTTGTCCAGCCAGTTGTGGGCCGAGCGGCCCTACACAGCGCAGCTGATTGAAAGCCACTTGGGCGGTTTGCGGGAGAAACTGCTGGCATCGGGGCTTAACGTCGGCGATCTGGATTGCCACCTCGGTGTGCCGCCCCAAGGCGCGCAAACCCGTCTCGAACAACGCTGGGTCGACGAAACCGCATGAGCCATTCCACTGAACCGCGCCAGGCCATCGCCCTCAAGTACGACGGCCAGCAAGCCCCGACCCTGACCGCCAAGGGCGACGACGCCTTGGCCGAAGCCATCATCAAGCTCGCCCAAGACTGCAACGTGCCGATCTATGAAAACGCCGAATTGGTGAAATTGCTCGCCCGCATGGAGTTAGGCGACAGCATCCCGGAGGAGCTGTACCGCACCATCGCCGAGATCATCGCCTTCGCCTGGACCCTCAAAGGCAAGTTCCCGGCCGGCTACGACCCCGACGCCCCGCCCGTGGAGCGGGACGTGACGGCCCGAGGTGAGGATTACTGACGCTTGCTACAGCAGGCATCAGCTTTTGTGCAATTTGCTCATCAGCTCGGCCTCGGCCTGGGTCAAACCGCAGGACTGGGTGAGTTCATCGACGCTGGCGCCCATGCCCACCAGGCGCGCGGCCTGGGCAAAAGACAGGCTGGACGGGTCGCGCTGCTCCAGTTGGGTCAGCTTGTCGGGCAGCGGTGCCACTACCGCCCGCAACTCGTGCAGTGCCTCGCCCATGCGCACACTACCGTTCTGATAGTCGTCGACACGCTTGGCCAACTCCTTGATGCGCTGGTCGCGCAGCGCATCGCCCTGGGCCTGTTGCGCGGCGATGCCACGCTGGCTGCGGATGTACGCCACAAACATCGCCAGCGTGCCTGCCCAAAAGAGGAACAGGACAATCACAGCCACCTCAAGAATCAATCAGATGTTCTCCAGTTCCGACCATTCTTCTTCGCTCATCATTTTGTCCAGCTCAACCAGGATCAGCAGTTCGTTGTTCTTGTTGCACACGCCCTGAATGAACTTGGCCGACTCTTCGTTACCGACATTGGGTGCGGTCTCGATTTCCGACTGCCGCAGGTAAACCACTTCAGCCACGCTATCGACCATGATCCCGACCACTTGCTTGTCGGCTTCGATAATCACGATGCGCGTGTTGTCGCTGATCTCGGCGTTCATCAGGCCAAAGCGCTGGCGGGTGTCGATTACCGTGACCACGTTACCGCGCAGGTTGATGATGCCCAGCACATAGCTGGGCGCGCCCGGCACCGGGGCGATCTCGGTGTAACGCAGCACTTCTTGCACGCGCATCACGTTGATGCCGTACGTTTCGTTGTCCAGCTTGAAGGTCACCCATTGCAGGATCGGATCTTCGGAACTCTGTAGAGACGACGACTTATTCATACCCCTGACCCCTTAAAAAACCGTTGGTAACAGTGTGTGTTCTGTGCGGCCGCACCGGGGCGCGGCCTATTGTTTGTCGGTTATTTCGGTTTGACGAGCTGCATGTGCCTGGCCCCGCCGCTGGCGATCAACTCTGCCAGTTCGGCGACGTCGAGCAACGCGCACATGTGTTCGATCACGGTGCCCGCCAGCCACGGCCGTTGGCCACGGTGGGTGCGCCACTTGATTTCATTAGGGTTCAAGCGCAGCGAACGGCTGACCTGATGCACCGCCAGCCCCCATTCATAGCCCTGAACCGAGATCACGTATTGCAGGCCCTGGCGAAAGTCGTCGCGATAGCGATCAGGCATCACCCAGCGCGCGGTGTCCAGCACCTTCAGATTGCCGGCCTGGCTGGGCAGGATGCCGAGGAACCATTCCGGCTGGCCGAACAGCGGTGTCAGCTCTTGCCCGGCCAGGGAGTAGATCGAACCCAGGCACACCAACGGCACCGCCAGGGTCAGCCCGGCCACGTCAAACAGCAGGCACTCGAACGGCTCGGCGGCCCACGCCGGGCGCCCCTCGCCTTCCGTCGGCGGCGGGGTCTGGCTGGGCGGCAGGTGCACTTCGGCCACCGGCACCACCAGGTTCTGCAACAGCGGCGCCACCGGCGATACCGAGGCCAACACCGGCGCGGGCGCTTCCCGTACGGCCACGGCCACCGGCGCCGCAACGGCTGGCGCGCGGGCCTTTTCGGCGTCGCGGGCCTGTTCTTCGAGCACGGCGGCCTGGAACTCATCCAGAGCGGCCTCGACCTCGACGACGGTTTCCAGCACCACGGCCGCCGGCGTCAGTTCTTCCTCGGTGGCGTCTTGCAGCAACGCGTCCAGGTAGGATTGCAGCGCCAGTTGCGGGCGGGTCTTGAGCTCGACAGGACGATTCATGTGTATGCCCATGGGCCAAGCCTGTCACTGATAGATGTAAAGGTTATCGGCCGGATAGCGCTGGGGCTTGAATGGACGGCTGCGTGCTTCATCTCACGCCACCTGCGCCACAAGTTGTTGGGCCAGCAAATGCTTGAGCAGCGCCCGGTAGGCCAGCACGCCACGGCTTTTGCCATCGAATTGCGAAGGCGTGACCCCGGCCCGGCTAGCGTCGCGCAGGCGCGTGTCCACCGGGATGTAGCCTTGCCAGATATCGTCGGGGTACAGGTCGCGCAACACCCGCAATGTACCCAGGGATGCCTGGGTGCGGCGGTCGAACAAGGTTGGCACGATGCTGAACGGCAACGCTTGTTTGCGCGAGCGGTTAATCATCGCCAGGGTGTTGACCATGCGCTCCAGGCCCTTGACCGCCAGGTGTTCGGTTTGCACCGGGATCACCAGTTGCTGGCTCGCCGCCAGGGCGTTGACCATCAGCACCCCGAGCAACGGCGGGCTGTCGATGATCGCGTAATCGAAATCCTGCCACAGCTGCGCCAGGCTCTTGGCGATCACCAGGCCCAGGCCGCTCTGCCCCAGCGATTGGCGCTCAAGGGTGGCCAGCGCCGTGCTGGAGGGCAACAGCGAGATGCGCTCGTCGCTGGTGGACAGCAGCAACTGCCCCGGCAAGCCGTCGGGCACACTGCCTTTGTGCAGGAACAGGTCGTAGCAACTGTGCTCCAACTGGTCGGGGTCGTAACCGAAGTAACTGGTCATCGACCCGTGGGGGTCGAGATCGACCACGACCACGCGCTTGCCGGCTTCGGCCAGCAACCCGGCCAAGGCGATGGAACTGGTGGTTTTACCAACACCACCCTTTTGATTGGCGACTGCCCAGACTCTCATTCAGATGGTTCCTCCCGGTCGAATAGGCTCAACCGAGACATAGCGCATTTATAGGGCGGGTGACGGAGAATTGACGGCGCTCTCGCGTCCCGGCGACTTAACAGGCGGCGGTGCAGTTTGTGTGCCAGCACGCTTGAGCGCGGCGTCCGGTTGCGCCTTGGCGGTTCCGGTGCCGGTCAGGCTGCGGCGTACATCCAGGTTGCGCGACACCACCAGCACCGCGCGGCGGTTGCGGGCGCGGCCTTCGGCGGTGGCGTTGTTGGCCACGGGCTGGAACTCGCCATAGCCCACCGACGCCATGCGCCCGGGGTTTACACCCTGCATGGCGAGCATGCGCACGATGCTCGACGAGCGGGCCGAGGACAGTTCCCAGTTGGAGGGATAGAGCGCGGTGTGGATCGGCTGGTCATCGGTGAAGCCTTCGACGTGGATCGGGTTATCGAAGGGTTTGAGGATGGCCGCCACCTTGTCGATGATGGTGAACGCCACATCGCTGGGCATGGCGTCGCCGCTGCCGAACAACAGGCTGGAACTCAATTCGATTTCTACCCACAACTCGTTGCCGCGCACCGTCATCTGGTTGCTACTAATCAGGTCGCCAAACGCGGCGCTGATGTCATCGGCAATGGACTTGAGCGGGTCGTTGCTGCCCTGGCCGATGCCGGCGTCGAGCTGGTCGCTGTCTTTGACCAGGGGCTGGGCCGGAGTCACGGTCTTGGCCCGTTCGTCGCCGATCTGGATCGGCCGCAGGGCACGGTCTGAGTCGGTGAACACCCCCACCAGCGCTTCGGAAATGACCTTGTACTTGCCTTCGTTGATCGACGAAATGGAGTACATCACCACGAAAAACGCGAACAGCAAGGTGATGAAGTCCGCGTAGGACACCAGCCAGCGTTCGTGGTTGACGTGTTCTTCAGGTTGGCGACGACGGCTCACGGTGCATTCCCCCCATCAGTCCATGAAGCCTTGCAGCTTCAGCTCAATGGAGCGCGGGTTCTCGCCCTCGGCAATCGAGAGGATGCCTTCGAGCAGCATTTCCCGGTAACGGGACTGGCGCAGGGCTATCGACTTGAGCTTGCTGGCGATCGGCAGTAGCACCAGGTTGGCACTGGCCACGCCGTAGATGGTGGCGACGAAGGCCACGGCAATACCGCTGCCCAGTTGGGTCGGGTCGGCCAGGTTGCCCATCACGTGGATCAGGCCCATCACCGCGCCGATGATGCCGATGGTCGGCGCGTAGCCGCCCATGCTTTCAAAGAACCGCGCCGCTTCGATGTCGCGGCTTTCCTGGGTGTAGAAATCCACTTCCAAAATGCTGCGGATGGCCTCCGGCTCGGCGCCGTCGACCAGCAGTTGCAGGCCTTTGCGCGAGTAGTCATCGGGTTCGGCGTCGGCCACCCCTTCAAGCCCCAGCAAACCTTCCTTGCGCGCGGTCAGGCTCCAGTTGACGACACGGTCGATGCCGCCGGCCAGGTCAACCCGCGGCGGAAAGAGGATCCAGCCGACAATCTGCATGGCGCGCTTGAACGCGCTCATGGGCGATTGCAGCAACGCCGCGCCAATGGTCCCGCCCAGCACGATCAGCGCCGCCGGGCCGTTGGCCAACGCACTCAGGTGGCCGCCTTCAAGGTAGTTGCCACCGATGATGGCGATAAACGCCATGATGATCCCGATTAGGCTCAGTACATCCATCAGATACACGCCTCGACCAGATGCCTGCCGATGTCGTCCAGGCCATACACCGCGTCAGCCAGGTCCGCTTTGACGATGGCCATCGGCATGCCGTAGATCACACAACTGGCCTCGTCCTGGGCCCAGACCGAACTGCCGCCCTGCTTGAGCAGGCGCGCGCCTTCGCGGCCGTCCGCGCCCATGCCGGTGAGCACCACCGCCAGAACTTTGTCGCCGTAGGACTTGGCCGCCGAACCAAAGGTGATATCCACGCACGGCTTGTAGTTCAAGCGCTCGTCACCCGGCAGGATTTTCACCGTGCCACGGCCATCGACCATCATCTGCTTGCCGCCCGGGGCCAGCAGCGCCAGGCCCGGACGCAGGATGTCGCCATCCTCGGCTTCCTTGACGCTGATGCGGCACAGCTTGTCCAGGCGCTCGGCGAAAGCCTTGGTGAAGGCCGCCGGCATGTGCTGGATCAGCACGATGGGCGCCGGAAAGTTGCCCGGCAGTTGGGTCAACACCCGCTGCAAGGCAACCGGCCCGCCGGTGGAGGTACCAATGGCCACCAACTTGTAGGCTTTGCGCTTGGGCGCCGGCGAACTCGGCGCGGCGGCCGGCGCAACACGGGCCGGCACGGGTGCCGGGGCGCTGCGCACGGGCGCGCTGGTGCCGTAGCTGCTGGGCGCGGGGGCCGCAGCGGCAACTGGCTGGGGCGCGGGTGCGCTGTAAGCGCTAAAACGGCGGTTACTGCGCGAGATGGTATGGACCTTCTCGCACAGCATCTGCTTGACCTTCTCGGGGTTGCGCGAGATGTCTTCGAAATTTTTGGGCAGGAAGTCCACCGCGCCGGCATCCAGCGCATCCAGGGTCACCCGGGCGCCTTCGTGGGTCAGCGAGGAAAACATCAAGACCGGTGTAGGGCAGCGCTGCATGATGTGCCGCACTGCGGTGATGCCATCCATCATCGGCATCTCGTAGTCCATGGTGATGACGTCTGGCTTGAGGGCCAGCGCCTGATCGATCGCCTCTTTGCCGTTGGTCGCCGTGCCGACGACCTGGATATTGGAATCCGCTGAAAGAATTTCCGAGACGCGGCGGCGGAAGAAACCCGAATCATCCACCACCAGGACCTTGACTACCATAAACACTCCGTTAGGCGGGGCGAGGCAATCGCCCGGCCCCACCAGAATCAAATACGCCGTGCGGCGTAACGCTTGAGCATGCTCGGAACATCGAGAATCAGGGCGATGCGGCCGTCACCAGTAATGGTGGCGCCGGACATGCCCGGGGTGCCCTGGAGCATCTTGCCCAAAGGCTTGATGACCACTTCTTCCTGGCCCACCAATTGATCGACCACAAAGCCGATGCGCTGGGTGCCCACCGACAGGATCACCACGTGGCCCTCGCGCTGCTCTTCATGGGCGGCGGACGCCACCAACCAGCGCTTGAGGTAGAACAGCGGCAACGCCTTGTCGCGCACGATCACCACTTCCTGGCCATCGACCACGTTGGTGCGCGACAGGTCCAGGTGGAAGATCTCGTTGACGTTGACCAGCGGGAAGGCGAATGCCTGGTTGCCCAGCATGACCATCAGGGTCGGCATGATCGCCAGGGTCAACGGCACCTTGATGACGATCTTCGAGCCCTGGCCCTTGGTCGAGTAGATGTTGATGGAGCCGTTGAGCTGGGAAATCTTGGTTTTCACCACATCCATGCCCACGCCACGGCCCGACACGTCGGAAATCTCGGTCTTGGTCGAGAAGCCCGGAGCGAAGATCAGGTTGTAGCACTCGGTATCGCTCAGGCGATCGGCTGCGTCCTTGTCCATCACCCCGCGCTTGACCGCGATGCCCCGCAGGATGTTCGCGTCCATGCCTTTGCCGTCATCGGAAATCGACAGCAGGATATGGTCGCCTTCCTGTTCGGCGGCCAGGATCACCCGGCCCAGGCGTGCCTTGCCCGACTCTTCGCGCTCCTGGGGCGACTCGATACCGTGGTCGACCGCGTTGCGCACCAAGTGGACCAGCGGGTCGGCCAGGGCTTCGACGAGGTTTTTGTCCAGGTCGGTTTCTTCGCCCACCAGCTCCAGGCTGATCTCTTTCTTGAGCTGGCGCGCCAGGTCACGAACCAGGCGCGGGAAGCGCCCGAAGACCTTCTTGATCGGCTGCATGCGGGTTTTCATCACCGCGGTCTGCAGGTCGGCGGTCACCACGTCCAGGTTGGAAACGGCCTTGGACATGGCTTCGTCGCCGCTGTTCAGGCCCAGGCGCACCAGGCGGTTACGCACCAGCACCAGTTCGCCCACCATGTTCATGATTTCGTCCAGGCGCGCGGTATCGACGCGCACCGTGGTTTCCGCTTCGCTGGCCTGTTTTTCCGCCGGCGCGGCAGCGGCGGCACGGGCCGGCGCGGGGGCTGCAGCCCTGGCCGCCGGGGCTGGGGCTGGCGCCGCTGCTGCTGCAGGTGCGGGCGCCGGGGCGGCCTTGGCCACGGGGGCCGCGACAGCCGCCGCAACCGCTGGGGTCTCGGCGCTGAACTTGCCTTTGCCGTGCAGCTCGTCGAGCAGGGATTCGAATTCGTGATCGGAAATCAGATCGCCGCCCACCGCAGCGGCCGTCGCCGCAGGCGCAGGTTTGGCGTCGGCGATAGCACTTTCCAGGGCATCGACGGCAAAGTTGCCCTTGCCATGCAACTGGTCGAGCAGTGCTTCGAACTCGTCGTCGGTGATGTCGGTGCTGGCCGCCGCTGGTGCAGCGGCGGCAGGTTCGGCGGCGGGCGCCACGGCGTCCACGGCGAACTGGCCCTTGCCATGCAGTTGGTCAAGCAGGGACTCGAACTCGGCATCGGTAATGTCATCGCTGCCACCCGCCGCCACGGCGGCGGGCGCCGGCGCTTCGGCCTGGGCCTTGACCGCATTGAGCGAGTCCAGCAGTTGCTCGAATTCGTTGTCGGTAATGTCGCCGCCGGCGCTTTCAGGCTCGGGCTCGGCCGCAGCCGGGGCCGGTTCAGCCGCAGGCGCAGGCTGGTCGGTGGCTGGCAGCGCCAGGCGTGCCAGGGCTGCCAGCAGTTCCGGCGTAGCAGCGGTGATCGCAGAGCGCTCACGCACTTGGCTGAACATGCCGTTGACCGCGTCCAGGGCTTCGAGAACCACGTCCATCAGTTCCGAGTCGACGCGCCGTTCACCCTTGCGCAGGATGTCGAACACGTTCTCGGCGATGTGACAGCACTCCACCAGCTCATTGAGCTGGAGGAAGCCGGCGCCCCCTTTTACAGTGTGAAAACCGCGAAAAATTGCATTGAGCAAGTCCGCATCATCCGGTCGGCTTTCCAGCTCGACCAGTTGTTCGGACAGCAACTCAAGAATCTCGCCGGCCTCAACCAGGAAATCCTGAAGGATCTCTTCATCGGCGCCGAAGCTCATTTTTGTGGGTGCTCCTAGAATCCAAGACTGGAAAGCAAATCGTCTACATCGTCCTGACCGGACATAACGTCTTCACGTTTATCGGCATGAATCTGCGGACCTTCACCCTGCGCCAGGTGTTTTTGTGGATCTTTTTGCGCCAGGATCTCGTCGCGGTCATGCTCGATGCCCGCAAACCGGTCGACCTGGCTGGCCATCAGCACCAGCTTGAGCAAGTTGCTTTCGACTTCCGTGACCAGTTGTGTCACCCGCTTGATGACCTGGCCGGTGAGGTCCTGGTAATCCTGGGCCAGCAGAATGTCGTTGAGGTTGCCCGACACCACGCGTGTTTCTTTCTCGCTGCGGGCCAAAAAAACCTCGACCCGGCGCGCCAGATCGCGAAACTCTTCGGCACCCACTTCGCGGCGCATGAAACGTGCCCAGTCCGCGCTCAGGGCCTGGGCGTCGTGGCCCAAGCCGTTGACCAGCGGCGTGCTGTTTTCCACCAGGTCCATGGTGCGATTGGCCGCAGCCTCGGTCAGCCTGACAACATAACCCAGGCGTTCAGTGGCATCCGTGATCTGGGACACTTCTTCGGCTTGCGGCATGTGCGGGTCGATCTGGAAGTTGACGATGGCGCTGTGCAATTCGCGCGTCAGCTTGCCGACTTCCTGGTACAGGCCGCGGTCACGGGTCTGGTTGAGCTCATGGATCAGTTGCACCGCGTCGCCGAACTTGCCTTTTTCAAGGCTTTCGACCAATTCGTGGGCATGTTTTTTCAGAGTCGATTCAAAATCGCCCTGCGATGATTCGTTATGCTCCATAGCGCCCCCGTGGCGGACTGGCTTCGCGCATCAACCGATGCGTTCGAAGATTTTTTCAATCTTTTCTTTCAACGCCTGGGCCGTGAAGGGTTTGACTACATAGCCGTTCACCCCGGCCTGGGCTGCTTCGATGATCTGTTCGCGCTTGGCTTCAGCGGTGACCATCAACACCGGCAGGTGCTTGAGTTTTTCGTCGGCGCGCACATGGCGCAGCAAGTCGATACCGGTCATGCCAGGCATGTTCCAGTCCGTCACCAGAAAGTCGATGCTGCCGCTGTTGAGCACAGGGATGGCGGTAGTGCCGTCGTCTGCCTCGACCGTGTTGGTGAACCCAAGGTCACGCAACAGGTTTTTTATGATCCGCCGCATCGTTGAGAAGTCATCAACGATGAGGATTTTCATGTTCTTGTCCAATTCGACCTCCAAGCAGTCTTAAACGCATCCAGCACCTGGACACGCCATTTCATCAATCAGGCTGGGCACTCACCGGCGACATGGAGCAAAACGAGCCGAGACCGGTACGGCGCTACGCCGTACCGGCCCCGTTCGCAGAGCCCCCACACTGCCTGTCAGCGCGCTCGCCACTCCCCCAAACGCCCCCGCAAGCGGGCCGCGCACTGGCTGTGTAACTGGCTGACCCGCGACTCGCTGACCCCCAGGACCTCACCGATTTCCTTGAGGTTCAGCTCTTCGTCGTAGTACAGCGCCAAGACCAGTCGCTCACGCTCCGGCAAATTGGCAATCGCGTCCGCCAGCGCAGCCTGGAAGCGCTCGTCTTCCAGGTCGCGCGACGGCTCCAGATGAGCACTCGCGCCATCCTCGTGCAGCCCTTCATGCTCGCCGTCCTGCAAGAGGTCGTCGAAGCTGAACAGGCGACTGCCCAAGGTGTCGTTCAAAATCCCGTAATAATCATCGAGGCTCAATTGGAGTTCGGCCGCAACCTCGTGATCTTTAGCGTCACGACCGGTTTTAGCTTCAATTGAGCGAATGGCATCACTGACCATCCGGGTGTTGCGGTGTACCGAACGGGGGGCCCAGTCGCCTTTACGCACCTCATCGAGCATCGCGCCGCGGATACGAATCCCCGCGTAGGTCTCGAAGCTGGCGCCCTTGCTGGCGTCGTACTTGGTCGAGACTTCAAGCAAACCGATCATCCCGGCCTGGATCAGGTCTTCGACCTGGACGCTGGCGGGCAGGCGTGCCAGCAGGTGGTAAGCAATGCGCTTGACCAAGGGCGCGTAGCGCTCGATCAATTCGTATTGGCTGTCACGCGCCGACTTCTTGTAAAGGTTGTAGCCGCTGGCTGTCATAGCACAGGTCCCGCCGTTTGATGCACAAGCCGCTCGACAAAAAACTCCAGATGCCCGCGCGGGTTAGCGGGCAGTGGCCAGGTATCGACCTTCTGGGCGATGGCTTTGAACGCCAGTGCGCACTTGGAACGAGGGAACGCTTCGTAGACTGCACGCTGCTTTTGCACAGCCTTGCGTACGCACTCGTCGTAGGGAACCGCACCGACGTATTGTAAGGCGACGTCCAGGAAGCGATCAGTGACCTTGGTCAACTTAGCGAACAGGTTGCGCCCTTCCTGCGGGCTCTGGGCCATGTTGGCCAGTACGCGGAAGCGGTTCATGCCGTAGTCGCGGTTGAGCAGTTTGATAAGGGCGTAGGCGTCGGTGATGGAGGTGGGTTCGTCGCACACCACCAGCAGCACTTCCTGGGCCGCGCGCACGAAACTGACCACCGACTCGCCGATCCCGGCGGCCGTGTCGATCACCAGCACGTCGAGGTTGTCGCCGATGTCGCTGAACGCCTGGATCAGGCCGGCATGCTGGGCCGGGCTCAGGTGCACCATGCTCTGGGTGCCCGAGGCTGCCGGCACGATGCGGATCCCGCCGGGGCCCTGGAGCAGCACGTCGCGCAGCTCACAGCGCCCCTCGATCACATCGGCCAGGGTGTGTTTGGGGGTCAGCCCCAGTAACACGTCGACGTTCGCCAGACCCAGGTCGGCGTCCAGCAGCATGACGCGTCGGCCAAGCTCCGCCAGAGCCAGGGACAAGTTCACTGACACGTTAGTCTTCCCGACGCCACCTTTGCCGCCGGTCACCGCGATCACCTGTACGGGATGCATGCTGCCCATGTTCTTTCTATACCTTGTCTTACTTAGACGGAGGCCACATAACTGGCTGCGCGTTCACCGTTGGAACAATGCGTGGCAGGCCATCGATGTAGGTTCACTGCAATCTATTCATTAAACCTCAGCCGACCTGCTTGGCCGGGCTGTGGTAAAGGTCAGCGAACATGTCAGCCATGGCTTCTTCGCTGGGTTCTTCCTGCATTTGCACACTTACGGCACGGCTGACCAATTGGTGGCGGCGCGGCAAGTGCAAGTCATCGGGAATACGCGGCCCATCGGTCAGATAGGCCACCGGTAATTCATGGCTGATAGCCAGGCTCAACACCTCGCCCAGGCTCGCCGTCTCGTCCAGCTTAGTCAGAATGCAGCCAGCCAGCCCGCAACGCTTGTAACTGTGGTACGCGGCGGTCAGCACTTGCTTCTGGCTGGTGGTGGCCAGCACCAGGTAGTTCTTGGAGCGGATGCCGCGCCCGGCCAGGCTTTCCAGCTGCATACGCAGGGCCGGGTCGCTGGCCTGCAGGCCGGCGGTGTCGATCAGCACCACGCGCTTGCGCAGCAGCGGGTCGAGGGCTTGCGCCAAGGACTGGCCCGGATCGACATGGGTCACCGAGACGTTGAGGATGCGGCCCAAGGTCTTGAGCTGCTCCTGAGCGCCGATGCGGTAGCTGTCCATGCTCACCAGGGCGATGTTCTGCGCGCCGTACTTGAGCACGTAACGGGCCGCCAATTTGGCCAGGGTGGTGGTCTTGCCCATGCCGGCGGGGCCGACCATGGCAATCACACCCCCCTCTTCCAGGGGTTCGATTTCCGGCGTGGCGATCATGCGCGCCAAGTGCGCCAACAGCATGCGCCAGGCCTGGCGAGGTTCGTCGAATTCGGTAATCAGGGCCAGCAAGTCCCGCGACAGCGGCCCGGACAAGCCGATGCGCTGCAGGCGCCGCCACAGGTTGGCCTGCTGCGGGCGGCTGCCTTGCAACTGGTTCCAGGCCAGGGAGCCGAGCTGCACTTCCAGCAGTTCGCGCAGGCCATTGAGTTCAAAGCGCATGGAGTCGAACGCGCGCTGGTCCACCGACTGCGAGGCCGGGGCCACCGGCGCCGGGCGTGGCGGCTCGACGAAGGTCGGTTCGATCAGCGGTTCGGCGGCAGTCAGCGGCAGGCCGGCGAACAACTGGCGATTGGTGCTCGGGTCGCCGTCGCCACGCAGGCTCAATTCGGCCTGGGCGGTCACGATGCGCGACTGGGTCTTGCGCAGTTCGTCTTCGAGTTCGATGTTCGGCACGCGCGGGGCCAGGGCCGACAGTTTGTAATCCAGGGCAGCCGTCAGCTCGACACCGCCAGCGATCCGCCGGTTGCCGATGATGGCCGCATCCGCGCCCAGCTCATCACGCACCAGTTTCATGGCCTGACGCATATCGGCGGCGAAAAAACGCTTCACTTGCATAACCCACTACCTCAGCCGTTGGGCCCTACTGTCGCAACGATGGTCACTTGCTTGTTGTCAGGAATTTCCTGATACGCCAACACGTGCAAACCCGGGACCGCCAGGCGTCCGAACCGCGAGAGCATCGCGCGAACGGGGCCGGCTACCAGCAGAATCACCGGTTGACCTTGCATTTCCTGGCGCTGAGCGGCGTCGATCAACGAACGCTGCAGCTTCTCGGCCATGCTTGGCTCCAGCAGAACGCCTTCATCGGCGCCTTGCCCTGCCTTCTGCAGACTATTGAGCAATATTTGTTCCAACCTTGGTTCCAAGGTGATGACAGGCAGCTCAGACTCAGTGCCTACAATGCTTTGCACGATAGCGCGGGACAATCCGACGCGCACCGCGGCAACCAAAGCGGCAGTATCTTGACTCTTGGCTGCATTATTGGCGATGGCTTCGGCAATGCTACGAATGTCGCGTACCGGCACCTGTTCGGCGAGCAAGGCTTGCAGCACTTTGAGCAACTGCGACAGCGACAGCACCCCCGGCACCAGCTCTTCAGCCAGTTTCGGCGAGCCCTTGGCCAGCAATTGCATCAGTTGCTGGACCTCTTCGTGGCCCAGCAGTTCGCTGGAGTGCTTGTAGAGAATCTGGTTCAAGTGGGTCGCCACCACTGTGCTGGCGTCCACCACCGTGTAGCCCAGCGATTGCGCCTGGGAACGCTGACTGATTTCGATCCACACCGCGTCCAGGCCGAAGGCCGGGTCTTTGGCGGTGATGCCGTTGAGGGTGCCGAACACTTGGCCGGGGTTGATTGCCAGTTCGCGGTCCGGGTAGATCTCCGCTTCGGCCAGGATCACGCCCATCAGGGTCAGGCGATAGGCGCTGGGCGCCAGGTCGAGGTTGTCGCGGATATGCACCGTGGGCATGAGAAAGCCCAGGTCCTGGGACAGCTTCTTGCGCACGCCCTTGATCCGCGCCAGCAACTGGCCACCCTGGTTGCGATCCACCAGCGGGATCAAGCGGTAGCCCACTTCCAGGCCGATCATGTCGATGGGGGTCACGTCGTCCCAGCCCAACTCCTTGGTTTCCTGGGCGCGGGCCGGCGACGGCAGCAGCTCCTGCTGGCGCTGCACCTCTTCCAGGGCCTGGACCTTGACGGTGTTCTGTTTTTTCCAGAACAGGTACGCGGCGCCACCGGCCACCGCTGCCATGCTCAGGAACGAGAAGTGCGGCATGCCCGGCACCAGGCCCATCACCGCCATCAGCCCGGCGGACACCGCCAGGGCCTTGGGCGAAGCGAACATCTGCCGGTTGATCTGCTTGCCCATGTCTTCGGAACCCGAAGCCCGGGTCACCATGATCGCGGCAGCGGTGGACAACAGCAGTGATGGCAATTGCGCCACCAAACCGTCACCGATGGTCAGCAAGGCGTACACCTTGCCCGCATCGCCGAAGGTCATGCCGTGCTGGAAGATACCCACGGCCATGCCGCCGATCAGGTTGATGAACAGAATCAGCAGGCCGGCGATGGCATCGCCGCGCACGAATTTGCTGGCACCGTCCATGGAGCCGTAGAACTCGGCTTCCTGGGCCACTTCCGTGCGGCGCATCTTGGCTTGGTTCTGATCGATCAGGCCGGCGTTGAGGTCGGCGTCGATGGCCATTTGTTTGCCGGGCATGGCGTCGAGGGTGAAGCGGGCGCTGACCTCGGAAATCCGCCCGGCACCCTTGGTTACCACGACGAAGTTGATAATCATCAAAATCGCGAACACCACGATACCGACCACGTAGTTACCGCCGATCACCACCTCACCGAAGGCCTGGATCACCTTGCCCGCAGCGGCGTGGCCGTCCTGGCCGTGGAGCATTACCACCCGTGTGGACGCCACGTTGAGCGCCAGGCGCAGCAGCGTCGCCACCAGCAAAATGGTGGGGAACACGGCGAAATCCAGCGGCCGCAAGGCGTACACGCACACCAGTAGGACCACGATGGACAGGGCGATGTTGAAGGTAAAGAACACGTCCAGCAGGAACGGTGGGATCGGCAACATCATCATTGCCAGCATGACCAACAGCAACAACGGCACACCCAGATTGCCCCGCGACAGGTCAGTCAGGTTGTTGCGCGCCGAGTTGAGCAAGTTAGAGCGATCCACCGGAAATTCACCGTTCCTTTTAAAGCAATCTTTTGACGCCAGAGGCAGGCGCAGGGCGGCTACTGCAAGAAGCCTTCCAACTTTTGCGCAGGGGGATGCGGGCGGGCGTTTTAGGTGGGTTTGAGGGCGTTATCGCGGCCGAGCCCACCCCCACAGGGGCCGACTTGGGCCAGGCCGGCTAGCAATACATCAGGAATCGCGGCGCAAATCCGGCGGTATCGGCAGGTCTTTGAGGGGGTCGGGGCGCTTGCCCTTGCCCGCCCGGTGCTGGCGGATCTGATAGACATAGGCCAGCACCTGGGCCACGGCCAGGTACAGCCCCGCGGGGATTTCCTGCTCAAGCTCGGTGGAGTAGAAAATCGAGCGCGCCAGGGCCGGCGACTCCAGCAGGAGGATGTCGTTGGCCACGGCTATTTCGCGGATCTTCAACGCCGTGAAGTCGCTGCCCTTGGCCAGCAGCATGGGCGCAGCGCCCTTCTCCGGGTCGTACTTGAGGGCCACGGCGTAGTGGGTCGGGTTGGTGATAATTACGTCGGCGTCGGGCACCGAGGCCATCATCCGGCGCTGGGACATTTCGTACTGCACCTGACGAATCCGCTGCTTGACCTCCGGGCGCCCTTCCTGGTCCTTGTGCTCGTCGCGAATCTCCTGCTTGGTCATCAACAGCTTCTTGTGGCTTTCCCACAACTGCACGGGCACGTCCACCGCAACGATCAGCAGCAAGCCGCAAGCCATCCACAGAGCGCTCCAGCCCACCACTTGGGCGCTGTGGATAATCGCTTGGTCCAGCGGTTCGTGGGCGATGCGCACCAGGTCGTCGATATCGGCAGACAACACCGCCAACGCCACGAACAGGATGATGAAGAACTTGGCCAGGGCCTTGAGTAGCTCGATCACGGCCTTGGCCGAGAACATGCGCTTAATCCCCGCCCCCGGGTTCATGCGGCTGAATTTCGGCGCCAGGGTGCCGGCGGCGAACAACCAGCCGCCCAGGGCAATCGGCCCGATGATCGCGGCCAGCAACAAGGTAATCAGCACCGGCTGCAAGGCGAGGATGGCGATTTTGCCGGAGTGCAGCAGGTAGCTGGCCATGGCGCCGGTGTCCATCAGCACTTCCCGGGGCAGGGAGAAGTTCAGGCGCATCAGCTCCAGCAGGTCCTGGGCCAGACCGGCGCCGTAGATCAGCAGCGCACTGGCGCCGGCGAGCATGATGGCCAGGGTGTTGAGCTCTTTGGAGCGGGCGATCTCGCCCTTTTCCCGGGAGTCCTTTTTGCGTTTCTCCGTGGGGTCTTCTGTTTTGTCCTGACCGCTTTCACTCTCTGCCATGGCTTAGCGCGCCCGTGCCAGTTCGCGTAAAAACTGCAAGGCCTCGACGGCCAGCGGCTGATACTGATTGAGAATGTCCGCCAGGCCGAACCAGAAAATCACCAGGCCCAGCACCATGGTCAGGGGAAAACCGATGGAGAAGATGTTCAGTTGCGGCGCGGCGCGGGTCATCACGCCGAAAGCGACGTTAACCACCAGCAACGCGGTGATGGCCGGCAGTACCAGCATCAGCGCCGCGCCCAGCACCCAGCCGAGCTTGCCGGCCACTTCCCAGAAACTGTTGACGAGGATGCCACCGCCCACCGGCAGCGTGGTGAAGCTCTCGGTCAGCACCTCGAACACCACCAGGTGGCCGTTCATGGCCAGAAACAGCAGGGTCACCAGCATGGTCAGGAACTGCCCGATCACCGCCACCGACACGCCGTTGGTGGGGTCAACCATGGAGGCGAAGCCCATGCCCATCTGGATCGCGACGATTTGCCCGGCCACCACGAATGCCTGGAAAAACAACTGCAACGAAAAGCCCAGCAAGGCGCCGATGATGACCTGCTCGGCCACCAGCAGCAGCGCGCTGAGATCCAGGGCATTGACCTCGGGCATGGGCGGCAGGCCCGGTACCACGACCACGGTAATGGCCAGGGCGAAATACAGGCGGATGCGCGTCGACACCAAGGTGGTGCCGATGATGGGCATGGTCATCAACACGGCGGCGATACGGAACAACGGCAGCATGAAGGTCGCCACCCAGGTGCCGATTTGCGCGTCCGTCAGCGCCAGCAAAGACATGGCCTAGCCAATCAACTGCGGAATACTGCCGTACAACTGCAGGATGTATTCCATAAAGGACTGCACCAGCCAGGGGCCGGCGACGATCAGCGTCACCAGCATCACCAGCAGGCGCGGCAGAAAGCTCAGGGTTTGTTCGTTGATCTGGGTCGCGGCCTGGAACATCGCCACCAACAGGCCCACCAACAGGCTGGGCACCACCAGCACCGCCACCATCATGGTGGTCAGCCACAGCGCTTCGCGAAACAGGTCAACCGCTACTTCAGGCGTCATGACAGGCTACCCGCCAGTAAAAAGCTAAACACCACCGAAACTGCCCGCCAGGGTGCCGATTATCAGCGCCCAGCCATCCACCAGGACGAACAGCATGATCTTGAACGGCAAGGAAATAATCAGCGGCGACAGCATCATCATGCCCATGGCCATCAGCACACTGGCCACCACCAGGTCGATGATGAGAAACGGAATGAAGATCATGAAGCCGATCTGGAACGCGGTTTTCAGCTCCGAGGTGACAAAGGCCGGCACCAGGATAGTCAGCGGCGCCTGATCCGGCGTGGCGATGTCCGTGCGCTTGGACAGGCGCACGAACAGCTCCAGGTCGCTGCTGCGGGTCTGGGCCAGCATGAAATCCTTGAGGGGCACCTGGGCCTTGGCCACGGCGTCCTGGGCGCTGAGTTTTTCCGCCAGATACGGTTGCAGGGCGTCCTGGTTCACCCGGTCGAACACCGGGGCCATGATGAACATGGTCAGAAACAGCGCCATGCCGGTGAGGATCTGGTTCGACGGCGTCTGCTGCAGGCCCAGGGCCTGACGCAGGATGGAAAAGACGATGATGATCCGGGTGAAACTGGTCATCAGCATGACGAACGCCGGGATAAAGCTCAGCGCCGTCATTATCAGCAGGATTTGCAGGCTGACCGAATACTCTTGCTGGCCATCGGCCCCGGTGCCCAGGGTAATCGCCGGGATCGACAGCGGGTCGGCCGCCCACACCAGAGGCGTGGCCAGCATCAGGGCCAGCGCCAGCATCACGCGCAACGCAACCATCACTTCTTATCCTTGCCTAGAATTTCCATCAGCCGCTGGGCGAACTCCGGGGTGGCCGGTTCGCTGCTGGGCACCTGCACCGGCTCCTTGAGCACATGCAGCGCCGTGATGGTGCCCGGGGTCAGGCCCAGCAGGATCTGCTCGTTGCCCACTTGCACCAGCACCAGACGATCGCGCGGGCCCAGGGCGCGGGAACCGATCAACTCGATCACCTGGCCCTTGCCTGCCGGCCCGGCCTGCTGCACCCGGCGCAGCAGCCAGGCGAGGAAGAAAATCAACCCCAGCACCAGCAGCAGGCCCAGCACCAATTGCGTCAATTGCCCGGCCACACCACTGCTGGCCACCGGTTTGGCCACCGCCGCCACAGGCTCGGCCGCCAGCACGCTGAACGGCAGCGCCAGAAGAACGCCCAGGAGCCGTTTCACTTAGCGCAGCTTCTTGATGCGTTCGCTGGGGCTAATCACGTCAGTCAGGCGGATGCCGAACTTTTCGTTGACCACCACCACTTCGCCGTGGGCGATCAACGTGCCGTTGACCAGCACGTCCAGCGGCTCGCCCGCCAGGCGATCGAGTTCGATCACCGAGCCCTGGTTGAGCTGCAACAGGTTGCGGATGTTGATATCGGTGCTGCCCACTTCCATGGAGATCGACACCGGAATATCCAGGATCACATCCAGGTTCGGGCCTTCCAGGCTCACCGGCTCGTGGCTTTTAGGCACGCTGCCGAATTCTTCCATCGGCAAGCGGTTGGAGCTGGGCGCCGTGCCCGCGTCCGCCGCCAGCAAGGCGTCGATATCGTCCTGCCCGGCATCGCCGGATTCGCCCAGTGCCGCAGCCCATTCATCGGCCAGGGCCTGGTCTTCGGCGCTAATCATGTCGTGTTCGTCAGCCATCAGTTGTCCTCGGCGGGCAGTCAATCAATTAACAACGCTAATTCGTATCGGGGCCGCCTAGCGGCGCTCGATGGGTTCAATCACTTGCAGCGCCAGGTTGCCCTTATGGGAACCGAGCTTGACCTTGAACGCCGGTACGCCGTTGGCGCGCATGACCATTTCGTCCGGCAACTCCACCGGGATCACATCCCCCGGCTGCATGTGCAGGATGTCGCGCAGGCGCAACTGGCGACGGGCCACGGTGGCGCTCAGGGGCACGTCCACATCCAGCACGTCCTCGCGCAGGGCCTTGACCCAGCGCTCGTCCTGGTCGTCCAGGTCGGACTGGAAGCCCGCGTCGAGCATCTCGCGCACCGGCTCGATCATCGAGTACGGCATGGTCACGTGCAGGTCGCCGCCACCGCCATCGAGTTCGATATGGAAGGTCGAAACCACCACCGCCTCGCTGGGGCCGACGATGTTGGCCATGGCCGGGTTCACTTCCGAGTTGATGTACTCGAAGTTGACTTCCATGATCGCCTGCCAGGCCTCCTTCAAGTCGGTGAAGGCCTGTTCCAGCACCATGCGCACCACCCGCAGTTCGGTGGGCGTGAATTCACGGCCCTCGATCTTGGCGTGGCGGCCATCGCCGCCGAAGAAGTTGTCCACCAACTTGAACACCAACTTGGCGTCGAGGATGAACAGCGCGGTGCCGCGCAGCGGCTTGATCTTCACCAGGTTGAGGCTGGTGGGCACATACAGCGAATGCACGTACTCGCCGAACTTCATCACCTGCACGCCGCCCACCGCCACGTCCGCCGAACGGCGCAGCATGTTGAACATGCTGATGCGGGTATAGCGGGCAAAGCGTTCGTTAATCATCTCCAGGGTCGGCATGCGCCCGCGCACGATGCGATCCTGGCTGGTCAGGTCGTAGCTTTTGACGCTGCCGGGCTCGGCGGCGTTATCGGTCTGTACCAGACCGTCATCGACGCCATGCAGCAGCGCATCGATCTCATCCTGGGACAGCAGGTCTTGCACGGCCATGTCGTGTTCCTACTGCAGTACGAAGTTAGTAAAGAGCAACTGCTCGACCACCACTTTGCCCACTTCTTTCTGCGCCACTTCCTGCACGCTGGCGGTTGCCTTCTGGCGCAGCATTTCCTGGCCGACCGGGGTGGCCAGGGTGTCGAAGCTCTGTGCGGAAAACAGCATGACCAGGTTGTTGCGGATCACCGGCATATGCACTTTCAGGGCATCCAGGTCAGCCTGGTTGCGCGCCAGCAGGGTGATGCTCACCTGCATATAGCGTTGGCGGCCGTTCTGGTTGAAGTTGGCGACAAAGGCCGGGGCCATGGGCTCGTAGATCGCCACCGGCTTAAGGTTGCTCGCCGCCTCGGGCGCCACCTCGGGGGTGCTTTTGGCGCTGTGCATGAAATACCAGGTCGCCCCCACGGACAGGCCGATGGCCAGCAGCACTGCCGCCACAATCACCAGGATCAGCTTGAGCTTGCCTTTCCCGGCGGGTTCTTTCACTGCTTCGCTATTCGCCATGCCAATAATCCGTCGCTTTTCGGGTTTTCACAGTCGCACGGCAAGGCAAGAGCAAGTGTTATGCCAGAGTTGTCAGGGAATTTGAGAACGGCTGTGCAAGCAGGCTCACAGTCAAATCGGCGGCTGATGCCGCGCTATCGCGAGCAGGCTCGCTCCCACGGGGTCCGGCTTGAGTGGGAGCGAGCTCGCTCGCGATGGCGGCCTGCCCGGTGCGGCCCAGGCATCAGGCGTAGTAATCCACCGCGCTGGAGCCGATCACCTGGCTCAGGCCGCTGGCGGGCGCCGCTTCGGCGGCGATGCTCAGGTCATCTTCCACGCCAGCATCACGGCGGGCGCCGCTGGGGCTGGTGTGGTTCTGGCCTTGATGGGCCTGTTCCTGGCCGCGGTTCTGGTCCGAGACGTTGACGTCCACCTGGCCCATGCCCTGCTGGGTAAACATCTCCCGCAGGCGGAACATCTGGCCTTCCAAGGCTTCGCGCACGCCAGCGTGGCCGCTCATGAAGCTGACCTGGGTCGGCTGGTCGGTGGCCATATTCACGCGGATATCCAGGCGCCCCAGTTCGGCCGGCTCCAACTGGATGTCGGCAGACTTGAGGTTGACGCTGGACAGGTACATCACCCGGTTGACCACTTCTTCGGTCCAGCCACTTTGGTGCATGGCCAGCGGCTGGTTGACCGGCACCACGTTGGCGGTCTTGGCGGTGGTGGCCTGGGTCAGGTTGGCCAAACGGCTGGCGAAATCGTCGACGCGGGTGTCACTGGCAGCGCCCTTGAGGTCCTTAAGGCCATCATCGAGCAAAGCCGTGAAAGTTTTTTCGCCGCCCTGCCCGGAACTGTCGGTGGCCGCCTGCTGGTCGAGCATCGAGGCCATGCCGTTGGCGAAGTTCTGCGCCGGGGTCAGTGGCGCCTGTTCAGGCGCCGCCTTGGCCGGGCCTTGGCTGGAAGCCGAGACATGGCCGCTTTGCTCCATGGCCAGGCGCACAACGGGCAAGGCATCCAACGGGTCGGCTTCGGGGTCGAATTCAGTCTCGGCAACGGTGGACTGGGCCGCCACGGCCGCCGCCAACGGCGCCTCGATCCGCGCCTGCGCCTCAGTGGCCGCAGCGCTGGCCGAGGGCGCCGGCACAGGCGCCGGGGCAACCGGCAGCACCGCTTGCATCAAGGCCGGATCAAGCGCGGGGTCAAGTGCCGGGTCGGCGGGCGGGGCCACCACCACAGGTGCCTGTTCGGCGCTGTCGGCATCGGCATCGGTGTTGTCTGGGGCTACCGGCTCGACAGGCAAGGTATTGCCGCTATCGGCAACCGTCGGTTCAGGGGTGGCCGCCTTATCGGCGCCAGCGTCCTGCTTGGATGGCTTGTCGTGCTTGTTGGCCACGGCTTCGCGCCCACCCTTGTGTGCCCCTTCACTCACCGGCGCCGGGGTGTTCACAGCCTCCTTGGCGTACACGCTGGAGAAGCTCGACCCGCTGTCCTCGGGCTTTGCCGCCGCCGTCAGGGAATTGGCGCTGGCCGACTGAGCCTTGGCTGCCGGGGCGCTCTGCAAAAGGGAATTGGGGGTCAGGGGCATAACAGGTTCTCCACTGCACTGGGCTCGTAGGTACAGGTGGAGAACTGCATTGCAAGGCGCGGGCCAGGTTGCCAGGTTCGCGCTGTTTTTGTCCGCAGCGGTGCTGCTCAACCGCGAAACGCATCGGCCTCTTGCCGATACAACTGGCTCACGATGGCAAATTCGCGGTCGATCTGCGCCACCAGTGCGTCGACGTCCTGCGGCGCCAGGTCGGCCGCGCTCTGTTCCAGGCGATGGCACAGGGCCGCCAGGTGCACCGCGCCCATATTGCTGCTACTGCCCTTGAAGCTGTGGGCGGTGGCGACCAGTTGCCGGCGGTCACTGGCTTTGTGCAGTTGCTGCAAACGCTGGTGCGAGTCGCTGATGAAGGTCTCGAGCAGCGCACCGAACTCCCCTTCCATCACCTCCTGCAGCGCACTCAATACGTCGCGGTCCAGATGAATCTCAGCCACTTGTTCGCTCCCTGCTCAAGAATGGGCGGATTATGCCTGAGCCGCCCAGGAAAACTCCACGCGGGCACAGCGCCCGTTGTCCGACCAACTGGCGTTGCGGCTCAGTTGGCGTATCAGATTCACACCGCGCCCGGACAAGCGCCCCACCTCCGTCGGCGCGGCCATGACGTGCCCCACATCAAACCCCAGGCCACTGTCCTCGACCCGGATCACCAGGCTGCCGCCCTCCTCTTGCGGCGCCACCTGCAGATGCACGCGCACATAGCCTTCGACCAAGGCGCCGAGGCGCTCCGCGCGCGCTTGGTAATAGCTGGCAAACCCCCGGGCATCGCGCTTGATGGCTGAGTCCAGGCCCAGCACGCCGTGTTCCAGGGCGTTGGAGTAAAGCTCGGCCAGCACGCTGTAGAGTGCCGCGCTCTGGGCCCGCAGGCCGTGCACCTCCAACAGCAGTTGCAGCAAGTAGGGCAAGGGGTTGAAGCGTTTGAGGGTGGCAGCGCGGAATTCAAAACTCACCGACCAGTCCAGCGGGCACAGCTGGCCGCTGTCGGAGTAAACCATGGTCGGCGCGACCCACTCCTGAGCCTGGCCCTGGGTGACCTCGACCATGCTCACGTCATCCCGGGCGCGGCCGCCGAAGCGTTGCAGCGCCACTTCGATTTCCTCGAACAGGTGCTCGGGCTGGCGGTTGGCGGCGAATACCTGCTGCAAACGCTCGGCGCCGAACAGTTGCTCGTGGGCGTCGCAGGTGTCGATCACCCCGTCCGAGAGCAGGAACACCCGATCCCCCGGCGCCATCGGCCAAACGTGGGTGCGGTCATCGAACGCCTCGGCGCCCAGTACCCCCAGAGGCAGGTGCTCGGACAGCAGCGGCGTGCGCACCCCGGTTACCGCGCAATGCAGGTAGCCATCGGGCATGCCGCCGTTCCACACCTCCACCGAGCAGCGCTGGGCGCTGAGGCACAACAGCGTGGCGCAGCAGAACATGTCCACCGGCAGGATGCGTTTGAGCTTGGCGTTCATCTCCCGCAGCGTCTCGGCCAGGCCATAGCCCTTGGCCGTCATGCCATAGAACACCTCCGCCAACGGCATGGCGCCCACGGCGGCGGGCAAGCCATGGCCAGTGAAATCCCCCAGCAACACGTGCATGTCCCCGGCGGGTGTGAAGGCGGCGAGCAGCAAATCGCCATTGAACAAGGCATAGGGCGATTGCAGGTAGCGGATATTGGCAGCGCTCAGGCAGCCTGAATGGGCGACTTTGTCGAACACAGCCTTGGCCACCCGCTGCTCGTTGAGCAGGTAGTCGTGGTGGCTGGCGATCTGGTCGCGCTGTTGCAGCACCGTGGCCTGCAGGCGACGCAAGCGGTCCATGGCCTTGATCTTGGCGGCGAGGATCACCGGGTTGTAGGGCTTGGCCAGGAAGTCATCGCCGCCCGCCTCCAGGCACCGCGCCAAGGCGTGGCTCTCGCTCAGGGAGGTGAGGAAGATGATCGGCACCAGTGCCTCGCCGGCCAGCGCCTTGATCTGACGCGCAGCCTCGAAGCCGTCCATCACCGGCATCATCGCGTCCATCAACACCAGGTGCGGGCGCTGCTGGCTAAACAGCGCCACCGCCTCGGCGCCATCGCGGGCGGCGAGCACGGCGTGGCCCTGGCGGCGCACGATGTTCGACAGGAGCATGCGGTCGGCGGCGCTGTCTTCGGCAATCAGGATCGTCAGGCCTTCGCTCGTCGGTGCAAGGCCGCTCAACTGATGTCGAACAGCTTGTCGAAATTGGAAATCGCCAGGATCTTGCGCACGTCCGAGCTGCTGTTGATAACCCGCACGTCGGCATCGTCGCCGCCGGCGTGGTCGCGCAGCAAGAGCAGCATGCCCAAGGCAGAGCTGTCGAGGTAGGTGGCTTCTTTCAAGTCCACCACAAAAGACTCAGGTATTCGGTTGAGCCGTTCATAGGCCTCGCGAAATTCCTGGTGCCTGCCGAAATCGAACCGTCCTTTGATCGATATCGTCAGTTTTTGCCCATCCGGGGAAACTTCAGTAACAACCGACATGATGAATACGTCCTTGTCATTGGCAACCTGTACAAGGTGTAGCAGCCTGTAGAGATACGGGCAACCGCAGACACTGGCCAATGGCCAAATAAATCCTCAATAGACGTCGTGGCGCGGCAGGCGCTGGGACAGTTCATCCAGCAGTTTTTGCTCGCGCTTGTCTTCCAGCGCCCGCGCCTCGTCAACGTAGCGCTGCACCAGTTTGCGCAGGCCCTCGACCCGGGCGTAGGCCTGCTGCCAGGCTTCGCGGGCCTTGTTGAGATTGTTTTCGTGCCAGGCCAGGCTCTGGCGCTGCTGGCCGACGGCGGTTTCCAGTTGGTTGAGAAAGTGCTGGTAATTCATCAGCCATTGCCCGGACACCCCGTGGCTGCCGCGCTCGATCCACTGCTGCTGGTATTCGGCGCGAAAGCGTTCCAGGTCGCCGAGCTTGCTTTGCGCCAATTGCACCTGGCCCTGGAAATGCCCCAGGCGCTGGGCAGCACTGCGCTCGGCGCTTTCGGCCATATCGACCACGGGGGCCAGGCGCGTTGCACGGCTTTGGGCCATGGCCGGTTAGCCGCCGGGGGCCGGGGCGAACACCGACGCCAGGTGGCTTTGGCTCTCGGCCAGGCTGATGTTGTCGTTCAACCCTTGGCGCAGGTAGGTGACCATCGCCGGTTGCAGGGCGATGGCCATGTCGGTTTCCCGGTCGCCACCGGCCACATAAGCGCCCACGCTAATCAGGTCGCGGCTCTGCTGGAAGCGCGACCACAACTGCTTGAACTGCTGGGCGCGCTTCATGTGTTCGGGGGTGACCACCGAGGGCATGACCCGGCTAATGGACGCTTCGATATCGATGGCCGGGTAATGGCCCTCTTCGGCCAGGCGCCGGGACAGCACGATGTGGCCGTCGAGCACACCCCGCGCCGAGTCCGCGATGGGGTCTTGCTGGTCATCGCCCTCGGACAGCACGGTGTAGAACGCGGTGATCGAGCCGCCACCGGCCTCGGCATTACCGGCACGCTCCACCAGTTTCGGCAGTTTGGCGAACACCGAGGGCGGGTAGCCCTTGGTTGCGGGCGGCTCGCCAATGGCCAGGGCGATTTCCCGCTGGGCCTGGGCGAAACGGGTGAGCGAGTCCATCAGCAACAGGACGTTCTTGCCCTTGTCGCGAAAATATTCGGCGATGCGCGTGCAGTACATGGCTGCGCGCAAGCGCATCAGCGGCGCATCGTCGGCGGGCGAGGCCACCACCACCGAACGCTTGAGGCCTTCTTCACCGAGGATGTGCTCGATGAACTCCTTGACCTCCCGGCCCCGCTCGCCAATCAGGCCAACGACGATAATGTCGGCCTCGGTGAAGCGGGTCATCATGCCCAGCAGCACACTCTTGCCCACGCCCGTACCGGCGAACAGGCCCAGGCGCTGGCCACGGCCCACCGTCAATAAACCGTTGATGCAGCGAATGCCCACGTCCAGCGGCTGGCTGATGGGGTTGCGCTTGAGGGGGTTGATGGCGGGCCCGTCCATGGGCACCCAGTCTTCGGCCTTCATCCCGCCCTTGCCGTCCAGCGCACGGCCGGCGCCGTCGAGTACCCGGCCGAGCATGCTCATGCCCATGGGTAGGCGCCCGGTGTCGGCCAGGGGCACCACCCGCGCCCCCGGCGCGATGCCGGCGACGCTGCCCACCGGCATCAGGAACACCTTGCTGCCGGAGAAGCCCATAACTTCCGCCTCGACCTGCACCGGGTGATAGCTGTCGTCGTTAATGACCACGCAGCGGCTGCCCATGGCGGCGCGCAGGCCTTCGGCTTCCAGGGTCAGGCCGACCATGCGCAGCAGGCGCCCCTCGAGGATCGGTTGCTCCGCCAGTTCAATGGCCGGGGCATAGCTGCCCAGGCGCTTGGCGAAACTGGTGCGATCAAGGCGCATCGTCGGCGTCCGGGCCAATCTCGGCGGCTTCTTCGATCTGGGCTTGGGTTTCGGCCGGGGCCTGGGGCTTGGCGGCCCGAGCCTCGCGCTCCACGGCCGCCAGGTCGAGGCTGATATCGGCCGCGGCCGGGTGCAGGACCTGTTCGTGCAATTGGTCGAAGAGCTTGTCCAGCGCCTGCTTGAGGCGGGTTTCTACCGTGGCGTCGATGCGGCTGTGGGCGGTTTCCACCCGCAGGCCGCCGGGCAGCAGGCTGGCGTCTTCGACGATGCGCCACTGCTCTTCATGGCGCTCGCGCAGGGCTTTGACCTGGTCGAAATCCTGCGGGTTGATGAACAGCCGCACGTTCTGCGCATCCAGGGGCAACAGCTTGAGGGCTTCGCGGATGACCATTTCGACGTGGCTCGAATCCAGGCTCAATTCGCGCTGGATCACCTGGCGGCTGATGTGCTCCACCAGGTTGACCATGGCTTTTTCGATCTGGGTGTCCTGCTCGGCAATCGGCGCGAACAGGCTGGCCATCAGCCGCTCCAGGCTCGACAGCTTGGCGTTAAGGGCCTGTTCGGCCTCCTGGCGCACTTTGAGCGTGGTGCTGTGGAAACCTTCCTTCTCCCCCGTGGCGAAGCCTTCGTTGTAGGCCTCCTGGCGGATGCTTTCGAGTTCTTCGAGGGTAATGGGCTGGACTTCCTCCAGCGGCACTTCCTCCATTTCCACCGGCACCTCTTCAGGCTCGGGCTCAGGTTCCGGCTCGGGCTTGTGCGGGTCGAAGCTGGGCAGCGCCCAGACGTCAAGGCCACTGACGTCACGGGCACGGATCAGGTCGGAGTGCTCATCATTGCTGGACATTGATCGAGCCTTAGATCATTTCTTCGCCGCCCTTCCCGCCGAGAACGATTTCTCCGGCTTCGGCCATACGGCGGGCAATGGTGAGGATTTCTTTCTGCGCCGTTTCCACGTCGCTGACGCGCACCGGGCCCTTGGCCTCGAGGTCGTCGCGCAGCAGCTCGGAAGCACGTTTGGACATGTTCTTGAAGATCTTTTCCTTGACGCCTTCGTCCGAGCCCTTGAGGGCCAGCACCAGCACATCGGAGGAGACTTCGCGCAACAGGGCCTGGATGCCACGGTCGTCGACATCGGACAGGTTGTTGAACACAAACATGAGGTCCTCGATCTGGCCGGAGAGGTCTTCGTCGACTTCGCGGATCGAGTCCATGAGCTGGCCTTCGATGGAGCTGTCGAGGAAGTTCATGATGTCGGCCGCACGCTTGATGCCGCCCAGGGTGGTGCGCGAGGCGTTGGAGTTGCCCGAGAACTGCTTCTCGAGAATCTGGTTGAGCTCTTTGAGCGCCGCCGGTTGTACGGTGTTCAGCGACGATACCCGCAAGATGATGTCCAAACGCACCTTATGGTCGAAGTGGCCGAGCACTTCGCCGGCCTGGTCCGGGTCCAGGTAGGCAACCACGATGGCCTGGATCTGCGGGTGCTCGTAGCGGATCACGTCCGCCACGGCGCGCGGCTCCATCCACTTGAGGCTGTCCAGGCCGCTGGTGTTGCCACCCAGCAGGATGCGGTCGATCAGGCCGTTGGCCTTGTCCTCGCCCAGGGCCTGGGTGAGCATCTTGCGGATGTAGCCGTCAGAACCCACGCCCAGGCTGGTCTGATCGCCGACGATATCGACGAATTCGCTCATCACCTGCTCGACTTGCTCGCGGTGCACGTTGCCCATCTGGGCCATGGCCACGCCGACCCGTTGCACTTCCTTGGGGCCCATGTGGCGCAGCACTTGTGCGGCGTCGGTTTCACCCAAAGACAGCAGCAGGATCGCAGCCTTGTCCACACGGGTGAGCTTGGCGATGGCGGCTCGGTTATCACTCATCTGCGTTAATCCACTCTTTCACGACCTGGGCCACGCGGCCCGGGTCTTCAGCCACCAGGCTCTTGATTGCGTTCAATTGGGCGTCATAGCCCTCGCTCGGGCTCGGCAACAGGATGCTGGTCGGCCCGCCGAGGCTGACGCGGTCGTTGGCCAGTTCGCCATCGAGGCCGCCCATGCCGCCCAGTTCCATGTCGCTGCCCAGGCCGGCCAACTGGCGGTTCTTGCCGTGGCCGGTGATGTTGTTGAGCACCGGGCGCAGCACGCCGAACACCAGCACCAGGATGAACAGCACGCCCAGCACTTGCTTGACCACGTCCCAGAACCAGGGCTGGGAGTAGAACGGAATTTCGGCGATCACTTCGCCACGTTCGACGGAGAACGGCATGTTGATGACGCTCACGCTGTCGCCACGGCTGGCATCGAAGCCCACGGCGTCCTGCACCAGGCGCGTGAAGCGGCCCAGTTCATCGGCGCTCCACGGTGCGCGGGTGGTTTCGCCATTGGCCGGGTTGATCTTGACCTGGTCGTCCACCACCACCGACACCGACAGGCGGTTGAGGCGCCCTTGCTGCTGCTTGGTGTGGCTGATGGAGCGGTCGAGCTCGAAGTTCTTGGTCGATTGCTGGCGCTTGTCCGCCGGGTACGGGGCGAGCATCGGCTGGCCGGTGGCCGGGTCCATGATCTGCTGGCCGTTGGCATCCAGCAGCGGCTGGCCGGGTTGCACCATGCCGGCCGCGGCGGTTGCACCGCCGGTGGTCTGCGGCGCCGAGGCCGGGGCTGGCGGCTGGTTGCTCAGCGCGCCGGGCACCCCTTGCGGGCCATTGCTGGCGGTGCGCTGTTCGTTGACCGACTGCTCGCTGCGCAGCGCAGGCTGGTCCGGGTTGAACTGTTCGGAGGTGGACTCCACCGCGCTGAAATCGACGTCAGCCGAGACTTCAGCCTTGTAGCGGTCGTTGCCCAGCACCGGTTGCAGGATGTTGTGCACGCGCTGGGTGAGCATGCCTTCCATGCGGCGGCTGTAGTCGAATTGCTTGCCGGCCATGGTCAGTTCGGAGTTTTCCGCCTGATCGGAGAGCAGGTTGCCTTTCTGGTCGACCACAGTGATCTGGGATTTGCTCAGCTCGGGAACACTGGTGGCCACCAGGTTGACGATGGCCAGCACCTGGCCCGGCTCCAGGGAGCGGCCCGAATACAGCTCTACCAGCACCGACGCGCTGGGCTTGCGTTCGTCGCGCACGAACACCGAGCTTTTCGGGATCGCCAGGTGCACACGGGCGCCCTTGACGTTGTTGAGGCTGGAGATGGTGCGCGCCAGTTCGCCTTCCAGGCCACGACGGTAACGGGTCGCCTCCATGAACTGGCTGGTGCCCAGGCCCTGGTCCTTGTCGAGGATCTCGAAACCGATATTGCCGTCGCCATTGGTCACCCCCGCTGCCGCCAGCTTGAGGCGCGCGCGCGGCAGGTCATCGGCCTTGACCAGCAGCGCCCCGGAGTTGGGCTCCACGGTGTAGGCGATGTCGGCGGTGGCCAGGGTGTCCATGACCTGCTTGGCATCCATCCCCGCCAGGCTGCCGTACAGCGGCCGATAGTCCGGCTGCTGCGACCACAGCACCACGGCAAAGCCAATCGCCACGCTCGCGGCCAGGCCGACCATGAGGCCGACCTGACGCAACATGGTCATCTCGGAGAGGTTTTCCAGGAAGGACAAACCAAACAGCGGCGGCTTGCCCTCGGGCGGGGCTACCTTGGCCGGAACGTTATCGGCGACTGCATCAGCCATGACTCAATATCTTCCTTAGACCGGCATCTGCGAGATGTCTTGGTACGCCTGGACCAGTTTGTTGCGCACCTGGGTCAGTGCCTGGAACGAAACCCCGGCCTTTTCCTTGGCGATCATCACGTCGGTCAGGTCGACCCCGCTCTTGCCGATTTCGAATGCGGTGGACAACTGGCTCGACGCCTGCTGGGTATCGTTGACCTTGTTGATGGCCGAACCGAGCATTTCGGAAAAGCTGTTGCCGGCCATTTGCGGCACGGCGGCGACGGTTTTCGATTGCGACATGGCGTCCATTTGCATGGCCCGCATATCCAGCATCAACCGATTGAATTCAATACCTTGGCTCATGGTCCACTCTCTCCGACAACACGCAATTTTTTGACACTCTCACAGCAGCTAAGGTGGTGTTAGCAACAAGGGTGCCAGCTACGGGGCAGCAAAAAACAAAAGCCGACTTGACCGATATCAATGAGCCATCATGTGGCGAACAAATAAGCCTCGACATCCATGCCGGCATCGCGCATTTGCGCCAGTTTGTAGCGCAAGGTGCGCGGGCTGATGCCCAGGCGCTCAGCCGCTTCCTTGCGCCGCCCGCGCTCGGCGCGCAGGGTGTCGATAATCATCTGGAACTCACGGCGGCGCAGGTCATCGCCCAGGGCGGTGCTGGGTTCGGCGCAATCGGGCGGTACTGTCGGCGCACCCAAGGCTGGCAATGGTGCACAGGCCACCGGCCCGGCCAGGCAGAAGTCCTGGGGCTGGATCAAGCCGCCCTGTTGCAAAATCAGCGCTCGCTGAATGGCGTTATCCAACTCGCGCACGTTGCCTGGCCATGGGTAGGCCATCAGGCAAGCCTGGGCCTGAGGCGACAATCGGGCGGCAGCGTGCTTCATTTTATTGACGTGTTTGGCCAGCAAACGCTCGGCCAGCGGCAGAATATCGGCGGTACGCTCGCGCAACGGGCGCCAGGCCAGGGGAAACACCGAGAGGCGGTAGTAGAGGTCTTCACGAAAGCGCCCCGCCGCCACTTCACCGGCCAAGTCACGGTTGGTGGTGGCCACCACACGGATATCGAGGCTGATGGGCTTGCGGGCACCGACCCGCTCCACCTCACGCTCCTGCAACACCCGCAGCAGCTTGGCTTGCAGGCCCAGGGGCATCTCGGAAATCTCGTCGAGCAAAAGGGTGCCGCCATCGGCCTGCTCGAACTTGCCGGCCTGGGCGGCGATGGCGCCCGTGAACGAGCCCTTCTCGTGGCCGAACAGGGTGGCCTCCAGCATGTTGTCGGGGATCGCCGCGCAGTTAATGGCAATGAACGGCTGGGTGGCACGGTGGGAATGCTGGTGGATATAGCGCGCCAAAACTTCTTTGCCGGTGCCGGACTCGCCGGAAATCAGCACCGTGGAATCACTTTTCGCCACCCGGGCGGCCAGTTCCAGCAACTGCGCGCTGGCCGGCTCGAAGGCCACCGGGCCTTCGCCGTCGCTGGCGCCCAGGTTGCCGAGGGCATGGCGCGCCACCAGGTCCAGCAGGGCCTTGGGCTCGAACGGCTTGACCAGGTAATCCGCCGCGCCTTGGCGCATGGCGTCTACCGCCCGCTCTACGGCGCCGTGGGCGGTCATCAGCAACACCGGCAACTGGGGCTGGCGGGCGCGCAAAAGGGCGAGCAACTGATGGCCATCCATGCCTGGCATGTTGACGTCGCTGACCACCAGGTTGAATGCCTCGCCCGCCACCGCCTGCAACGCCTCTTCGGCCGAGCCCACAGCCTGGTAGTCATGCCCGGCGAGCAGCAGCGTATCGGCCAGGGCCTCGCGCAACGCACGGTCGTCTTCCACCAGTAACACCTTGATTGCCATGACTTTTACTCCGCCCCTTGAACGCAGGGCTGTTCAGCGGAAAACAGCGGCAGGGTCACCGTGGCACACGTGCCGCGACCCAGTCGCGAGCGCAACTGCAATTGTCCTTGATGTGCCCGGGCCACCGCCTTGACCACGGTCAGGCCCAGGCCTGTCCCGGTGGTTTTAGTGGTGAAGAACGGCTCGCCGAGGCGTTCGAGCACGCCCAACTCGATGCCACAGCCACTGTCGCTGACGCTGATACGCAGGCTGTTGCCCCGGCGATATACATGAACTTTCAGGCGCACCTCACCGGCGCTGGCCTGGATCGCGTTTTCAATCAGGTTCAGCAGCGCCCCCACCAGGGTGTCGCGGTTGCACAGCAACTCGCCCTCATGGCTGTCGCACTGCCAGCGGACCGGCAATGCCTGCACGTGGGTCAGGGCCGCCGCTTGCAGGGCCTGCATCAGGGCGCCCGGGGTGATGCGGTCGGTCAGCGGCAGCTCGCCACGGGCGAACACCAGCATGTCGCGCACCTGATGCTCCAACTCGTGCAGGCGCTCCTTGAGGCGCCCGGCAAAACGCTGCTGGGTGTCCACCGGCAACTCACGCTCGGTCAAATGGCTGGCATACAGCAGAGCGGCGGACAGCGGCGTGCGGATCTGATGGGCCAGGGACGCCACCATGCGGCCCAGGGACGACAGGCGTTCGTGGCGTGCCAATTGGTCTTGCAGGTGCCGGGTTTCCGTCAAGTCGTTGAGCAACACCAATTGCCCGGGCTCGGCGTCCAGGGAACGGGTGGCGATGGACAGGCGCCGGCCGTCCTTGAGGGACACTTCGTGGCCGTCGTCCTCGCGCGGGGCGAAGCAGCGGGCAATGACCTGGCGCCACAACTGCCCCACCAACGGCAAGCCGAGCAACTCGCTCGCCGCCGGGTTGGCTTCGCGCACCCTGCCTTGGGCATCGATCACGATGACGCCGCCCGGCAACAGGTCGAGCAGGTTTTGCAGGCGATTGGCCAGGCGTTCTTTCTCGGCCAGTTCTTGCATGCGCTGGGCACTGACCACGGCCAATTCGCCCTTAAGCTCGGTAACCCGCGCTTCGAGCATGCTGTAGGAGTCGGTCAGTTGGCTGGACATTTGATTGAACAGGGCGAACGCCTGCTCAAGCCCCAATCGGCTCGCCTGCTCTACGGACGACGATTGCGCCTGGGTATCAGGGGCAGGAGGCATCGGGGCGGCGTGGGGCATAAGGCTATCTCGTGTGGCTGACCGTCAGTTAAACGGAAGGTTACGAGACCTATAGCAATACCCGTGCCGGAAAAAAACGCGTGGGTTTTCAGCAAGTTAAAAAACAGGCGTCAATCATCCGCCTGTTCATCACCGTCGCGGCGGCTCATGCCGTACTTGCGCATCTTCTCCACCAGGGTGGTACGGCGAATGCGCAGGCGCTCGGCGGCCCGCGCCACGATACCGTTGGCATCGTCCAGCGCCTGTTGGATCAAGCCCTGCTCCAGGCCACCGAGGTAGTCCTTCAAGTCCAGGCCTTCGGGCGGCAGCATGGCGCTGGCGGCGAAGTTCGGCGTGTGGCCATTGATCGCCACGCGCTCTTCCAGGTCGCTGCGCAGGCTGTCCACCAGTTGTTCGTCTTCGTCGTCGACGTAGCGGAATTTCTTCGGCAACTCGACCACGCCAATCACCCCGTACGGGTGCATGATCGCCATGCGCTCCACCAGGTTGGCCAGCTCGCGGACGTTGCCCGGCCAGCCATGACGGCACAGCGACATGATGGCCGCCGAGTTGAAGCGGATCGAACCGCGCTTTTCGTGCTCCATGCGCGAGATCAGTTCGTTCATCAGCAGCGGGATGTCTTCGACCCGCTCGCGCAGGGGCGCCATCTCGATGGGGAACACGTTGAGGCGGTAGTACAGGTCCTCACGGAAACTGCCCACTTCGATCATGCTTTCAAGGTTTTTGTGGGTGGCGGCGATGATGCGCACGTCCACGCCTTGGGTCTTGTTGCTGCCTACGCGCTCGAAAGTGCGCTCCTGCAACACCCGCAACAACTTGACCTGCATCGGCAACGGCATGTCGCCGATTTCGTCGAGAAACAGGGTGCCGCCATTGGCCAGCTCGAAACGCCCGGCGCGGCTGGTGATGGCGCCGGTGAAGGCGCCCTTCTCATGGCCGAACAGTTCGCTTTCCAGCAACTCGGCGGGAATCGCCCCACAGTTGACCGGCACAAAAGGCCCGTCGCGGCGCTTGGAGTGGTAGTGCAGGTTGCGCGCGACCACTTCCTTGCCAGTGCCGGACTCGCCGAGGATCAGCACGCTGGCGTCGGTGTCGGCCACTTGCTGCATCATCTGACGCACGTGCTGGATCGCCCGGCTGGTGCCGACGAGGCTGCGGAACAGGTTGGGCTCGCGGTGACGACCGCGCTCGCGGGCCTGCTCGTACATCTCGCGGTAGACCTGGGCACGGTGCAGGGAATCGAGCAACTTGCTGTAGCTGGGGGGCATTTCCAGGGTGGACAGGACGCGGCGGCGTTGGTCTTCCGGAAGGTCCACGGAAGAAATATCGCCCATCAGCAACACGGGAAGGAACTCATCCCAGGTAGCCACTGTCTTTAACAAGCCCAGAGCTGCGCCAGGAGCGTTAACCGTACCGATAAGCACACACAGGATTTCACGGCTCGACGACAACGAGCTGACCGACTGCTGCCAATCGTGGCTGCCGCAGGGCAAATTTTCTTCACCGAGAAAATTCAAAATCACCGCCAAATCGCGGCGGCGAACGCTATCGTCATCGATCAGCAGAATTTTGGTTTCACGCCACATGCAATAGCAACTTCCCTAGTGAACCTGCCTCCAAAGGGAGGCAATCAAGACGCCTGTAGGCATTCTCTGCTTATAGACGTCTGAAATCTGAAAACAGCACTAGTTAAGTCAAAAAAGCTGGCACGGTCAAATTACTGACGCGCCGGTTCGGATTAACTGAGCCAGTTCAGCCGAACAGATGGTAAACCTTTGACGCATTTTTAGCTTGGTTGATCTGCGACATCTCTTCGAAAATCGCCTGGCGCTCGCCGGTGGTCACCTCAAGCAACTGCTGGTAAACCACCAGCAGACTCTCCAGTTTCTCCCGCAGCGCGCCCTCGTCGACCGGCGCCTCGCTGAGCACTTCATCAATACAGGCACGGCAGCCCAGATCCAATTCGCCGATGGCATCCCAATTGCGTTCCGCCAACGCGCCGATCAGGGCGTCACGGGTTTCATCGATCCGTTGCAGTGCATGGCTCATGACATGTGTTCCTCAAGGCGTGCGGCCTTATTGTGGCGCGATGGCATCCCATCCGGTCTTAACGGTGATCAGCAGGCGGGCGACTTCGTCGATAATTTCCGGGTCGTTGCTCACGTTGGCTTGCGCCAAGCGTGTATTCATATAGTCGTACAGGCTGGCGAGGCGCTGGATCGCGGCCGGGTCTTCAGCCTTGTCCTCATCCAGGCCCTGTCGCAGGCCGGTAATGATGTCGATGGCCTTGGACATCAGCAGGCACTTTTGCGGGATATCGCCACGCGCCATTGCACCCTTGGCCTGGGCTAGACGCTCCAGGCCGCCTTCCATCAGCATCTGGATCAGGCGATGAGGACTGGCCTCGGACACCTGGGCATGGGAATTGACCTTCTGGTATTGGCGAAGGGCTCTCATAGGGTTCATGTTGTTACCTCGTTACAGGCCACAGTCGATAGGTTTGCTTAACCAGTTTTTCGACTGCACCGCAAAAAACTTTAATCCAGACTTCTAAGACCCGGACCGCTGACACATGCTTTTTCGGCGCATTAAACGCCTCGAAAAATCAGCTCGACTTCGGATTGTTCAACGAGTTGAGGGTGGTCATGATGCTGGAGCTGCTGGCGTTGATCTGGGCGATCATGGTGTCCATCGCCGTGTACTTAGCGCTCAGGGACTTCTGCAAGGCTTCCATGCGCCGATCCAGATCGGTCTTCTGGGTGGTCAGGTCGGTTAGCTTGGTGTTGAGGTCCGTTACCCGCGACGCCAGAGTGCCGGTGGTGCCGACATAGCTAGCAGTTGTCTTGTTCATGCGGGAAATCAAACCGGTATCACCGGTGAACAGACTGGCAATATCGCCAGCACCTTTAACCACCGCCTTGTCCCACGTTTTGTCTTCCAGGCTCAGCAACCCGGTTTTCTGGTCGGTGGTGATACCCATCTGGGCCAGACTGCTGATGGTGCCCGCCCCCGATCCGTTGACCAGCTCACTGCGCAAGCTGGCAACCAACTGACGCATCGACGCATCGCCGGTCAAGGCGCCCGCCGTGGTAGTGGAGGCATCGCCCGTGGCGGTGACCTTGGTCTGGGTATTGATGGAGGTCATCAGGGCGTTGTAAGCGGTGACGAACGACTGCACCGAGGTCTTCAGCGTGTCGGTGTTGCTGGCCACGGTGATGGTGGTCGGTTTGTCCTTTTCAACAGCCACCAGATCCAGGGTCACACCACTGATGGCGGAAGTCACCTTGTTGCTGGTGGACTCCATCGCGATGTCGTCGATGGTGTACTTGGCGTTCTGCGCCGGCTTACCCGCGTCGTAACCGGTGGCCAGGTCCGAGTCACCGCTGAGGGTGATGTCGGTGCCTACGCCACTGGTGTTGGAGCCGATGACCAGACGTGCGCCATTGGCATCACTCAGCACGTTGGCGCTGATGCCTTGGGCGGAAAGCTGGGTATTGATGGATTCGCGCAACTGCTGCAGCGTCGCACCACCAGGAACCAGCACGTCGTAACTTTTACCCGACTGGTTAATGGTCAGCGTCTGAGTTTCATCGCTGGCATTGGCCTTGCCCGAAGCACCGCCCTCGATCACCTTGCTGGTGACTTTCGAAGAAGTTGCCAGGTCCGTGACCTGCACAGTGTATTTACCGCTGGACGCGCCTTCACCCAGGGTGACCTTGACGTTTTTTTCTTCAGAGGTAGTAGCGGCCAGCCCGTTGAACGAGGCCACGTTGTTCAACTTGGTGATCGCCGCGCGGTAAGTTTCCAGCGCGCTCTTCACCGAACCGACAGCCGACAGCTGGATAGTCGCATCTTTTTGCTGAGCGGTGATCTGGGCCAGCTTGGGCGCCTGCTCAGCACCCACCAACGCCTTGACGATGGCTTGCGTGTCGTAGCCCGAACCTGGGCCGGAAATCGTTGAACTAGCCATTTGCTATTCTCCTTGTCCTGCGGCTGCCGCTTTATTGGCGTACTAACGCCCAAGCAGCAATCAGAAACATGTTTCGTGCCAACTCAAGCCTTTGCTTCAAACAGCAGGCTGCTGGCATCGCTCAGGTTCTGCGCCAGCTTCAGCGCGGTCTCCGATGGAATCTGTCGAATCACTTCACCGCTGTCGGTGGCGATGACTTTGACGACCACTTTGCCGGTGGTGTCATCGATGGAGAAGTCCAGGTTACGTTGGGTCGCCTGCACAAACTCACGAATATCGGTTACAGCCTTTTCCAGTGCCATGCGTTGCGGCTCCTCGGCGGAGGCCGGCTCAGTCTCAACCGCAGGCTTGGCCTGAGCAGTAGAGGCATTATTGGCCTGATTGGCTTGGGTTGCGCCAGCCGGGTAAGTCGAGTTCAGCTTGATGCTCATGTCCATTTCATCACCTCCAAACTGAAAAAACGGAAGGGCACGTATACGCGCCCTTCCGTTAGTTAACCGCTAGCCGATATTACTGAAGCAGCTTCAGTACAGCGGATGGCAGTTGGTTGGCCTGGGACAGGATCGCGGTAGAAGCCTGTTGCAGGGTTTGTTGCTTGGTCAGTTCAGCGGCTTCAGAAGCGAAGTCAGCGTCTTCTACACGGCCTTTGGCGGCAGTGGAGTTCTGCGAAATGCTCTGCAGGTTGGCCACGGTGCTGGCGAAACGGTTTTGCACCGCACCCAACTGCGAACGCTGGCTGTCGATCTGCTGCATGGCATCGTCCAGAGCCTGAACTGCTTGCTGCGAAGTGGCAGCCGACAGGATGTTCAGGTCGGAAACGGTGGTTTCCATGGTCACAGCAGCCTTGGTGCCAGCGGTCAAGCCCAATGCTGCCAGACCGGTACCAGCGCTGCCGTCCTTGACGGTGATGTCTTTGTCAGCGAACAGGTTCAGAGTACCGTCAGCGTTTTTGCTGGCGTTTACACCGGTGCTGGCGCTGTTGATCGAAGCCACGATCGCATCGGAGGTATCGCCCTTCTTGAACTTGACTTCAACACCGTTGACATCAATCGAGGTGTCGTCTTTCAACTTGGCTTGGGAAGTGCCAGCCGACAGGCCCAATTGAGACAACGATCCGCTCTGGGTGTTGGCCAACTTGATGTCTTTACCATCGCCGGAAGTGAGCGTCACACGACCGTCTTTAACGGTGGCAGTAGCACCAGCGCCTGCTTGAGCTGCGATACTGCTCAACACTGTTTTCATGGTCGCATTGGCCAACCAGGTTACATCCTTACCATTAACCGTGATGCCACCAGCAGTGGATAATGTCTCTTTATCCCATGCACCAGTAGTAGAAGCCGTCAAGCCGATTTTGGTCAAATCCGCACCGGCAATGGTGATGTCACTCTTCGAGGTCAGGGTCAAAGCGCCTGCAGCATTGGCAGAAGCAGTAACGCCGGTCTCAGCCGTCTTCTTGTTGATCTCGATTGCTGCGAGGCTACCAGAAGTAATAGCATCCGTCGAAACGCCAAGGGTGATCACTGTATTGTTGATGGTGATTTTATCGCCAGCAGCAGTCGTACCAGGGGGCGTACCACCTAATACGCTAGCTTGCGGGGGCAAAGCAGCAGTAGTCTTCGCCGTTAAGCCGACTGTGCCCAACACAGCGGTAGTACCGCCAACGATGATGTCTTTATTCGAGGTCAGGGTCAGAAGGCCTGCAGCATCAGCAGCAGCTGTAACGCCGGTCTCAGCCGTTTTTGCGTTAATCGCGGTTACTGCTGCGTCACCAGCAGGCTTGCCAGATGATGCATTAGTCAGCGTGACTTCTGTACCGTTGATGGTGAATTTATCGCCAGCAGTAGTCGCCGCTGGTCCAGTACCCGTTACGCTAGCCTTCATCGGCACTGTCGAACCTGTAGCAGTAGCGCTCAAACCAGACAAGGCAGCACTGTTGACGGTAGCTTCGCTGAAGTTACCTTTCAGGCCAGTAGCGCTGATGTCGGTCATGCCGAACGAGATGGTTTCGTTGGCGTTGGCGCCGATCTGGAACCCTACGTTGTTGAACGAACCGTCCAGCAGGTTACGACCACCGAAAGTAGTGGTGTTGGAGATACGGGTCAGCTCGCCCACTTTCGCGGTGAACTCTTGCTGAAGGGAAACACGGTCAGCGTCGCTTTTATCACCGTTCGCAGACTGCAGGGCGAGTTCACGCAGACGCTGCAGCAGGTTGGTGGATTCTTGCATCGCGCCTTCAGCAGTCTGGGCGATGGAAACACCGTTGTTGGCGTTGGCGATGGCTACGTTCAAGCCCTTGACCTGGTTGCCCAGACGGTTGGCGATCTGCATGCCGGCGGCGTCGTCTTTGGCGCTGTTGATTTTCAGGCCGGAGGACAGACGGTTCATCGAAGTGCTCAAAGCGTCGGATGCTTTGTTCAGGTTCTTCTGGACGCCCAGGGAAGTGATGTTGGTGTTTACGGACATTGCCATGACGAAATCCTCGTGAGTTGGATACTGCGGCTTCCGGCCCTGGCAACCGCCGGGTGTGGCCTAGAGAACCTTCGTAATAGTTATCGTCGTGAAAGCAGGTTGCTTGAGGGCTTTTTTGATTTTTTTTACTAGCAAGGTGCCACCCCTTTGCTTTTCAAGGATTTAGCCAGGGGAATCGGGCAACCAAACACCTCTGCGGGGGATAACGCTGTGGGAGCGAGCCTGCTCGCGATAGCACAACGGGGTGCCTGGCAAGTGGGCCGCCATCGCGAGCAGGCTCGCTCCCACAGCGACATATTCCAAAAGAGCACATTCCACAGAGCTAGACCCACAACAGGCCAAGCCATAAAAAAACGCCCAGGGCTTTTGCGGCCATGGGCGTTTTTGTGAGGGGCGGGTTCAAGCCCTCAAGGGCGGTAGAGAATCGCCGAGCCCCAGGACAGGCCTACGCCAAAGCCGCTGATGGCCACGCGCTGCCAGTCGGCGTTGAGCACGTGCTTTTCCAACAGCAGCGGAATGCTCGAGGACACGGTGTTGCCCGTCTCGACCATGTCCTTGAGGAATTTCTGCGGCTCACCCTCAAAGCGTCGTGCCACGGCGTCGACGATGGCCGCGCTGCCCTGGTGGATGCAGAAGGCGTCGATGTCGTCGGGCGTGAGGCTGGATTCGGCGAGCAACTCGTGCAAATGGGCCGGCACTTTAAGCAGGGCGAAGTTAAACACCTGGCGGCCGTTCATATAGAACACGCCGTCGCTGACTTTCAGGTGCGGCGCCCCGGAACCGTCGGTGCCGAACTTGGCTTTGCCCAACTGCCAAGCCGCGTCTTCGCCCATCCAGGTGGCGGTGGCGGCGTCGCCAAAAAGCATGGTGGTGTTGCGATCTTCGGGGTCAACGATTTTCGAGTACGGGTCGGCGGTAATCAGCAGGCCGTTTTTCAGCCCGGTGGCTTCCATGAAGCCTTTGATGGCATAGATGCCATAGACGTAGCCGGAGCAGCCCAGGGAGATATCGAACGCCGCCACGTTGGTCGGCAGGCCCAATTTGTCCTGGACGATGGCCGCGGTGTGGGGCAGGCCCTCTTCGTCGCCGTTCTGGGTGACGACGATCAGCACGTCGATGGATTCAGGGCGCAAATCAGGGTTGTTGGCGAACAACGCCCGGGCGGCTTCGACACACAGGTCGGAGGTTTCTTGGTCGGCGTCCTTACGCGGCAGGAACGCCGAACCGATCTTGCCGAGGATGAACTCTTCATCCTTCTCGAATTTTGCACCTTGGGCGTAGTTATCAAGCCCACTCGCTGGCACGTAACTGGCGATGCTTTTTATGCCAATCATTGTGGCTTCCCAATACTCAGATAACTGAAAAACACCGCGCCACGGGGGGTGCGGTGCTGACAATAAACGGGGGCTTTCACGACATGAGAAACGCGCCGCGAGTGGTTGCCGTGCCCATGGAAATCGACCCTGCAAAGGCCCGGCGACCGCCTACCCGTTTCACACGATACAGTGAAGATGCGCTTTGTGACTCACAGGTCACTCTATTTTGCGCGCTTTGTGCAAAACCTGGCGTGATTGTGTCGTCAACGTGCCCATTCCAGCTCCCCCCCCGTGGAAAGCCGTCTGGGTCTGGGAGCCCCACAAAGCAGGTGTCCCGCATTGCCAGCATCGGGCTCAACACAGCGTTGGCCTGGACTGGTCCGGGCTCCAGAGCCAGAAGGTGTAGCCGTAGTCGCCTTCCAGTTTGGGAAAAATCGCGCCATCACGGAAATACTGCCGCGAACCTTCACGGGCCGGGCTGAACCACCAACCGGCGTGGGGGCACGGCTCGCCGCTGGCTTTGCGCGGCGGGTGCTGCGGTTCGCTGCCCGGCGCGTCGGCCATGGCGTCGGGGTCGCTGTCTTCAAACTCGCCTTCGAGAAGTTCGACGAAGTACCACTTGCAGGGACGTTCGGTGAAGATTTTATTGCCCAGTTGGTAGTAAGCAGGATCCTCTGAGTAAGGGAAAACATTGGCATGGCGTGGCTGCTTGACGAAGTTCAACATCGCAGAGGCGTCTACCCATAGCTTGGCCCGTCCCACCGAGCTCAATGCCTCCAAACCAATCTCGTTAAAGGTTTGGCATTCTTCCAGGGGCTTGAAGAAGCCCTCCCCCCCTCCAATCCAACCAAACTGTAGTGCGCCATTGGGATCATCTTGAGGAATGTACACACCCGTGCGAACAGGTACTTTCCCCGTCTCACCTTCAATATCCAGATGAACTTTAAACTTAGGCAATTGGGGGAAGAGCTCTTTGACTTCTTGCCATGCAAACCAAAAAACAGCGTCGTTCCACGATCGTTGCATAACGCCATCAATATCATAGCCGTACCGAAATACTTGCTCTGCACGCTTACGAAACTCGTTTTCCTGTTCTGCAGTGGCCCATTGCATCGAAAGTTCGCCCAGCATATGGGCGCATTGATTGGTTCCCGTGATGCCGTAGCACTGGTCGGCGCGTTTGGCCATATGCCACATCGTGCTTTCCCTTTACTCGATCAAGGCTGGAAACCCGCCGGTGCTCCAGTTGGCTGCCGTATCGCGTACACCCCAACGTTCGCTGACCATCAGGGGGTCGAGAATCGAACGGCGCTCCAAAAGCATCTCGGCCATGACGATCAACTCTTCGATCTTCGGCAACAACGCGTCCAAGTAACTTTGCGACGAGTAGTAATAGAGCATGGCTGCCTGGCGTTTTTGCCACAGGGACAGGTGATAAGTCGGGGTCATAGGATAAAGAGCGTTCATGTTGTGTGCCCGGGCAGTGCAGACCAGGCGGGTTCACCTGGCCTGCATTTAACGATCAAAGTGTTGGCCGGGACTGATCCGGGCTCCAGAGCCAGAAGGTGTAGCCGTAGTCGCCTTCCAGCTTGGGAAAAATTGCGCCATCACGGAAATACTGCCGCGAACCCTCACGGGCGGGGCTGAACCACCAACCGGCGTGGGGGCACGGCTCGCCGCTGGCTTTGCGCGGCGGGTGCTGCGGCTCGCTGCCGGGTGCATCGGCCATGGCGTCGGGGTCGCTGTCTTCAAACTCGCCTTCGAGAAGTTCGACGAAGTACCACTTGCAGGGACGGTAAGTGAAGGCTTTTTCCATGACCTGGTCTTGGGCATCACCTTCAACTTTGAACGTGTTGGCGTATTGAGGTTGCCGGATAAACTTGCGCAAACCGTCCTCGTCCCCCCACAACCCAGCACGGCCAAGGGTTTTCAGCGCGTCCAGGCCGATATTGTTGAGGGTTTTACATTTTTTGAGGGGCATAAACATGCCCTCTCCGCCTCCCGTCCAGCCAAATTGTAGGGCGCCATTAGGATCATCTTGGGGAACATAAACGCCGGTACGAATAGGTACTTCCCCAGTTTCTCCTTGAATATCGAAGTGGACTTTGAATTTGGGCAAGTGAGGGAAATTCTTCTTATCTCTTATCCATCGCCACCAAAATGACGCATCGTCCCAATACCCTTCCATGACACCGTCAATATGGAACCCATAGGAAAAAACCTCATCGGCCCGTTCGCGAAACTCCTTTTCCTGTTCTGCAGTGGCCCATTGCATTGAAAGTTCGCCCAACAGATGAGCGCATTGATTGGTTCCTGTAATGCCGTAGCACTGGTCGGCGCGCTTGGCCATATGCCACATCGTGCTTTGCCTGTAGGCAATCAAGGCCGGAAAACCGCCGGTGCTCCAGTTGGCTGCGGTGTCGCGCACGCCCCAGCGTTCGCTGACCATCAGGGGGTCGAGAATCGAACGGCGCTCCAAAAGCATCTCAGCCATGACGATCAACTCTTCGATCTTCGGCAACAACGCGTCCAAGTAACTTTGCGACGAGTAGTAATAGAGCATTGCTGCCTGGCGTTTCTGCCAAAGCGACAGGTGATAAGTTGGGGTCATCGGATAAATCGGATTCATTTTTTAAACTCCGTTACTTGGCCGGGCAAGTTGGGCAGGCCGAGACGCACGTTATTAAGTTGGGTATCAAAGTCGGTCATGCCCCAGGCGGTATCAAAGGGGCCGCTGATGGCGGGATGATTGATTTTTTCGCGCAGGCATTCATAGAACTCCTGTTCTTCTGACGACAGGTTCTTGTAACGCTCGTAGTTCATGTCCGGGGCAGGTTCCATGCGACCGGTCTGGCGATCCACGCGGTAGTAGGTCAGGGTGTCGAAGGCTTCAGCGGTGCTTTCGCCCGCGCTATTACGGATGAACTTGGCATCGAACTTGATTTGCTCCCAGCCGCCTTCCAGATAGCGGTCACCTAGTTCCATTTCCCCATCCTTGACCTGGGACGCCGCGGGGCCTTTCCAGACCTTGAGGGTTTCCCCGGCCTTGAGTTCGTACACCACGAACTGGCCATTGACGTTCCAGTCCGGCCACACCGCCAGGTACTTGCGCCAGGCAGACTTGGGGTTGGCTGAATCCATGATTTGCTTGAACACGGCTTCCGTGACCCAGTCCTGTGCGCTGGCGACACTGCCGGGGCCTATGATGCGGTAAAGGCGTAGGGGGCCGACCAGTTCAACTGCCTCCATGCCCTCTGCAAAGGTTTTGATCTGTTTAGCATCAAGGCTTGGAAAGCCGAGCTTAACGCTCTCGTTGACAGCCTTGATTTTCTTGCTTGGATCTAGCGGAGCAAACCTTTCCCCCGGCCTCCCCCGACTCAACCACCCCGGCAACGGCTTCGCATCCCGCATCAATTTCACCGCCAGTGCCTCGGGCAATCCGCCGTGAAAGTGCACATTCACCGTGTTCAGGATCGCCCGATGCTGCATCAGGTCTTCCATTTCCAACCGGCGGATCACGATGTCGAGGGCGTCGCGTATCGGTTGCAGGGCTTTGCCGATATGGGCGTTGGCTTGCAAACGCACGGCCTTGACCATGTTCAGGGTTTGTTCGGCCTTGGCGGCGGCCCCGGGGACGTATTTGACTTTGCCCAGTAGGGTGTTGAGCAGGGCAATGCCCCGGTCGAAGGCGTGCAGTAACCTCAAGACGTCTATTTGGTTGCGCACCTTTTTGATGGCGTCGGCCAGTGTCTGGAACACCTGGCCCCATTTCATGCCACGCCAGTACTTCACCACTTCCTTTTTACGCAGCAGGGTGATGACCCAGGTCATCGCCTCGTCCACGGCCTGCTCCACGGCATGGCCCCCCGAGCGGCGGATAAACAGGAAGAAGATTTTCAGCACACCTTTAACCAGGGAACCGAGCACCGGAAACAGGCCGATCAGGGTCAGGCACAGGCCGACCCAGGCCCAGGTGTTGCTGTGGTCTTTTTGCAGTTCGCGGCAGTTGGCGACCAAGTCGCGCATGTCGCAGATCTGGTCCACCAGCGGCACCATGGAAACCGCCGCGTCGAAGGCGATTTGCCCGGTGCTGCGGTCCTGGTTGAAATCCCCTTGAATGGCTTCCCATAGCCAGAGGGCGCTGTCGATGCTGGCGTCGAACAACCTCTCGGGCGCCCCCGTGACATAGGCCAGGGCGATACGGACGTCGTCGGCGGGAACCTGGGTGCCCGCATCATTTTTGACTATCTGGTTCATGAACGTTCTCTCGATTGAACGGAGGTGACTTTGGCGATGTCCTCGGGGGCCGCGCGGTTTGATTCGTTCTCATCGGGCGGCAACCGATATTTCACATGGGCCACCTGCTGCGGCGGCACGTTGTCGTGGCGGGCGTCGCCTTGGGGCTTCAAGTTGCCGGCGTGTTGGGGGCCCTTGTGTTGCTGAATTTGATAATCCGCCTCGCGAATGCCTTGACGGGTTTGCTCATCTCGATAGTTCACCGCCACCCACTGCGCCGCCGGCCCCGGCATGGCCTGCGACCTGGGCAGTGCGGGTATTTGCGGCTGGTTGTTTGCCCCGTTCAGCAACGGATGCTCGCTGCCCTTGACGCTGAACACCCCGGGGCAGGCAAAGGTGATATCCGCGCCGTGCAGGGTGATGCGGCTGGCCCCCGCTTGGAGGACGAGGGTGTCCTTGGCGATCAGGTCGATGCGCCCCGCCGTGGCGGTGAAGGTGGCGCTTTGGTCGGCCAGTAGCTCCAGGCGCTCGGCGTGGGCTTGCAGGCCGACCGCCCCTTCCTGGGCGATGACCTTGGCCCCACCTTCGCCGGTGTACAGGTGCAGGTTGGCGCTGCTGATGGCCGCAATGTTGTGCCCGGCGTTTAGGTGCAGGTCGTGCTGGCTGGTCAGTTGCAGCTGCTGCGCGGCAAAGGCGTTGCTGCTGGCGGGCGTGGCGAGGAGCAGGTCGGCCGGGGTTTCCAGCACCAGGTGCGGGGCGCCGAAGCGTTCTACCGGTAAACCGCTGCCGGGTTGGGTGGCGTCCTGGCCGTTGACCTGGGCGGGGTAGCGGGCGTCGCCCTGAGGGTCGAGCGCCTCGCTCAAGGCCGCGGTGCAAGACGCCATTGCGGCACCTGCCAATGCCTGCCGGGCAGCTTGGTCGAGCCGCTCGGCGGCGGCGATGGCGCCGCGTAACTGGCCTCGGGCCGCTTCCATATTCATTTGGGTCGAACCCGCCCGGGGTTGCAGGCTGGTGGACAGCAGCAGGCCATCCCCCGCACGAACCTGCCCCCAACCGCCGGTGGACTGGGCAAACCCCCGGCCCAGGTAGACACCGCGCTGGGTGTCTTGGGTGGCCACCAGGTAGCCCAACGCCAGGCGACTCTGCGCGGTGTCATTGAGCAACCCCTGGCGCAGTTGCCCTGGGCTGTCGTCCAACTGCCATTGGCTGGCGGGTTGGCCGTCCAGCACCTGGGTGTGCACGCCGCTGATGGAGGCCGCCAACGGCGGTGTGGCGACCCCGTTGTAGAGCTGGGCGACCACCACGGGTTGGTCAATGTCGGCGTTGAAAAAGTCCACCAGCACTTCGCTGCCGATGCGCGGGGTGAAGTGCTGGCCGAAGTTCGCCCCCGCCAGCGCTTGGCTCACCGGCACCCACGTGCCGCTGGTTTCATCGCCCGGGGCGTGGCTGTTGCTCCCCCCGGCGTCCGGCCGCCCACCAGCCAAGGGGCGCTCGCCGCGCTGCCAGAAGAACTGCACCCGCACGTGATGGTCGCGGTGGCTGGTAATCGCATGCTGCTCGACGCCCACCACCGTGGCGGTTTGCACACCCTGGGCCAAGGGTTTGGGCAGGCGTGCGGGGGTGACCGGCACGCCCGGCGCAAGGGCGATGAAGCGGTTGCAATAGGTGCCGTGCGCCAGGCCAGGCTCGCCCCAGTGCGCGGCCATGAGCGCGCCCAGGTTATTGACCGCCACATGGGTGATG